>CAZNMC010000005.1:0-58456 GCA_964574285.1 uncultured Sangeribacter sp.
ATCAGCAGTCGAGCCATACAATTTTGATTAAACCGATTTTTATCGGACAGCAATATTTTATAAACAATGAGTACTCAATTTTTCAAGTACCAAGAGGGATTCTATACCGAGAATAGATAGTTGGCGTACCACCGAGAGCAGTTTTCTGTCGTAGCAGTCCTTCATTGAGTATCTTTCCATGATCTTCGCATGAGATACCAAAATCGAACCATTGCCTTTGAAGGAAAACAGTGTTAATCAGATAATCAAAAATCAAAGGAAGAAGGTGTAACTCTCTGCCGAGGGCTGAAGAACAAATATATTGAGCATGTGCAACCTGCGAGGAGTCGAAGACACAAACTCCGGCCTGCATTTTCCCATCCAATCGGACAGCAAAGATCCGAATATTATGAGGAAAACGGGAACGCAGCAGTTCAAGCTCATCGGCTGTATGAACGGGACGTGCATTGTGGCGTTCGAGAAGACAAGTCTGCAATAAGTGTACAAATTCCTTGGTATCGGTGGTTTCAACCACCTCTAAACCTAATTTTTGAGATTGTCTCAACTGTCTTCGCATCAATTTATTAAACCCTACATTTGTGCGAAGATTGACTGTTGAGGACAGATTTGTCTCCACGCGCTGAGCACCTGAGCGAAAAAGAAAGTATTCATCGGCCTGTGCGGGATATTTATGATAAATGAGGGGCAGCGGTTTGTAGTATATTTCGGAAAACCCTTCCTCCCTACATTTTGCGAGCCACTCTTGCCAAACCCTCCATAGCACAGAAGCATCCGCTCTGGGAGCGACGATCCACCCTCCATATGTCAAACCCTGATGAGAATGAAGAGCGCTACCGTCTTGATTTGCGGGTAGAACCCCAATAAGTTCTCCCTTTTCTGAAAAAGCCATCATCGAAACGTCTTCAAATCGATCGGAATGATAGTCCATAAATCCTCTATTAAAGAGGAAGGAGCCATTAGGGGACGTTTCAACAAATGAATTCCATCGAGGGGCAAACTCCGATTTATATCTACAAATTTTTACATCCATAGCTTCTTACTTTATCCATGCCATGGGATTTTGCTTTTCACGATTTTTCCATAGTTCGAAATGCAGAAGTGAATGGTCGGGAGTATCCGGATCGGTAGCCACTTTTCCAATCGTATGACCTTGCTTTACCGAATCCCCAACTTTTACGTTTGCAGAAGCAAGATTGCCATAAATTGTATAATAGTTGCCATGATTAATAATCACTACAGTATTGTAGCCGGGAAGGATATAAACACCACTGACACGTCCCGGAAAGACAGCCCGAGCCGAAGCACCCCGATCTACTTGAGCATCAATACCCGGATTATCGTAGATAACTTCGGGAAGATCCGGAAGTGGATGACGTCCAAATGGACTGGTGACTCTGAAACTTCCGCTCACGGGGCGAGGCAAGCTTCCCTTGGCTGCCTCGAAATTTCCATAAGTCTTTTCTGCTTTTTCTACTTTTTCTACTTTAGACACAGCGGGTTGAGATTTCTCGCCCCGAGGGCGACGTTTGCGAGCTTCGGCATATTCTGCACCTGAATTTTGGTTACTACTCTTAGCTTTAGGTGTGGAGGAGGAAGAAGACCCCTTTTTGGTATCAGCTTTTTTGTTATCAGCTTTTTTAGGGGTCACATTTTCAGCCTGAAGATTCTCACCGTTATTTTTTTGCCGATTATTCTTAATTTCCTCTTGCTTTTCGCGCTCTTTTCGCTGTTGTTCATCACGTTGTTTTGCAAGACGCTGCTCACGCTCCCTGGCTGCTTTTGCCTCGGCCTCGGCGCGAAGTTTTTCTTGCCTACGAGCCTCCGCCACCTGTTCTTGTGCAATAAGAGCTGCAACTCTATTGCGCAATTGGTTTACCTCTGCCTGCTTACGCGCAAGATGGGCACGAAGAGCTTCACCATTCTTCTTCAAATCTGCCACAACAGCATCCTGTTGAGAATGTTGCTGCTCCAACGTTTTCTGAGCCTGGAGTTGCTGATTGAGTGCTGTACGCTTCTCGTTTTGGGTCTGGGCGAGAAGCTGGGTCTGATATTTAAGGTCTTTTACCTTTTTTTCAATCAGTCTGGATTGGGTGTCGCGCCATTGAGAAAAATCTTTCAAATATCTCATTCGTCGCATGGCTTGGGATATACTTTTGGAAGAAAAAATAAAAGCCAATGCAGATTGGTTTCCTTTCTTGGCGCGCATTTTTCGGACCGCATCAAGATATTTTGAACGCATTTTCTCCAATGAGTTCTCTCCTTCAGAAATCTGACTTTGGAGAATAGTGATTTTGGAATCTAAACCTTTAACCTGACTGGAAATATCTTTTACCTGAGTGCGAGTAACTTCTATTTGAGAACTGAGTCGACCGAGTTGAGCAAGTCCGGTTTTGACAGCTTTATCGTTTGCAGCAATTTCTGTCTGGGTCTTTTTTATCTCCCGGTTAGCTTCCTGCTCTCTCTTCTTCACCTCGGCCGAGGATTCCGGCTTTTTCGATTTATTAGTTTTCGCAGGGGACTTGGTTTTGCCTTTAGTAGCCGTCTTTTTCTGTTGGCCTACTGAAGGAGATGGTTTCTTTTGGGTTGAGTTTTTATTCTTTTTAGTTTGCGTTCGAACAGAGGAATTGGTTTCCGGTTTACGAGCAAACGCATCAGGAGCCGGAAGCGCCAAACTAATTGCACAAATAATAGAGATAAGAAATCGAGTCATTTTAGCTTGAGAAACTGACGGATAGAAACATGATTATAACCGGCAGGCCGTCCGACCGGAGAAAAGCCCTTATCATTCCACTTTGGGGAATCGAGTTCCAATCCAAGTGAAAACGTCTTTCCTTTACGCTCGAATCCGATTGTCATTATTGAATTCTTTTTTTTCCACTCCCTATCGATCGAAACTGTGGCATCATCGAAAAAAGAAGAGAGCATAAGGAGAGTCATGCGACCGTGGCTGTCTGCTTTAAACCCATAATTAACGAGGGGATCGGCAGAAGCATTAAGAGGCACGACAAGCCACTCTCCTTTTTCGGAATATACGTCGACTGCTTTTGAGTCTTTTTCGGTTAGGGTTCCCCGGCCAGCCAAAAACAGGCGACCTAAAAAGAGGTCCTGAATATCAGTTATAGTAAGATTGAGCAATTCCGCCACATTTGATAATGACTCGGCCACATAGGTCTTGTTTAACCTATTGATGGCAATCAGGGAATCCCGGTCGGCTTCCAAGCGTGCCACCTCTCCTTTAAGGGGCACGCGCACTGAGATGAGGAGCTCCGATTGGCGCCGCATGAAAATCTTCAGGGAAGGAGTGACAAAAAGGTTGAGGGATGTAATTTTACCGGATATTGATGCTGTGGACCAGGAGTCATAATCCTGACATATTTCACGGAGCGCGCTTGCCTTGGTTTTCCCAGACACAAGAATGGGGCTTCCATCGGGATTCGGGGGGATAACCGCCTCAATTCCTGAAGGAACTGAATCGGTCGATATATTTTTTTTTGCACACGCTGAAAAAGCAAGCATCAAGGCAATAGCCAATAAAAACGACAAACGATTCATGTAGGTTTCTGATGTTCGAAATTTTTTCAATTAATTCTTTATCGGGCTTTAAAGTTCCGAACTTCATTCCACCCATTGGCGAGTTTTTACTTTCTTTTTAAGAATAGCATCATTGGGCAAAAGCTCAAGTGCTTTCTTCCAAAATACCAAAGCTTCATCGGGTCGAGCATTAAAGAATAGAATATCACCCAAATGAGAATAAAGCTCTGCGGAAACATTTTTTTGAGTCTCGGACTTTTCAACGGCTGCCTGCTGATAAGTCAAAGCTTCCTCCACATCTCCGCGTTTGAAAAGAATCCAAGCGTAAGTGTCGAGATAAGTGGGATTCTCGGGATCTGCTTCAACAGCTCTCTTACTCATATCGTATGCTTTCTCCGGATCCACACCCTGCTCTATTAAAAAATACGCATAATTATTGAGAGTCAACGGGTTGTCGGGAATAAAACGAAGAGAATTAGAGTATGCAGTAAAAGATTCAGGATATTTTTTGAATGAATAGAATAAATCACCCAAGATGGAATAAAGAGTACCGGCTTTCACCAAAGGCTGATATGCCATATTTCGGATGAAGGGTGTATCGGGGAGAGAGTCCGTGGCTGAGAAGGCTGGATTAATTTCCTTTAACAAAGAGTCATAGACACAGACAGCCAAATCCAAATCATCACTTTTGGAGGCCGCGGTTGCCAGGAGCATGCGCATGTCATCTGTGGGTTTAAACCGCTTTGCCGCACGTCGATAAGTTGCAATTGCCTCTTTGTCTTTTTCATCCACAATCTGGTATTGCATCAATTGCTGCCAATAGGGAAGGTTATCGGGTCTTAAGTCGATCGCGTAACCGATTTGTTCGACAGCATCGTCGAAATTTCCCTTAGCAGCGGAATACCGGGCTGCTAAATCCAAAACATCGGGCTCATGTGGATATTGAGAACGCAAAACGCTAAAAAGATAATCGCCCCGGGAGACTGCACTTTGATCGGAAATAATGCGTTGAAGATATTGAGCCAGGACATCGGTTTTCTGCTCTAAATCAAAATCTTCACTCAAGAGAGCCTCATAGGTTTTTGTGTCGTAGGCTACAGAATCACCTTTTTCCTTATAAAATGCAGCCAAGGCAAGTTTTGCCGCGCCATTATCGGGTGCGACTTTCTCGGCTTGGAGATAGCATTCAAGAGCCGAATCGGGCATATTGTAGGCTGAGAAAACATTTCCCATCAAGATTCTATATCGAGCGTCTCTGGGAGAAAACTCGACGAGCTCGCGGGCTTCTCCAAGAGCTTTCAAGGTGTCGGCATTCTGCATAAAATATTGGATTTTACGCAAGGATATTTCGGCAGATTTCCCCTCGGTTTTTTCAAAGCGCTGCAACGCTTCAATCGCTTTGTCAAAATTATGATTTGCCAACTGGGCTTCCGAAAGGGCGATCAAATTGGCTGTTTTAGCGGGAAAAAGAGAGTCGATTTTTTCGTAAATACGAATGGCTTCGGGAAGAGTGTCGAGATGAGCAGCCAAATATGCGTAGTAGGCAGCTTCATAGTAATCACCAGGATATTCCTCGACAAAAGGGGTCATCAATTTAAGTGATTCTATCAATTTTGCAGAAGATTGAAAAGAATCAGTTTCAAGGCTTAGGCGCCGCATTCCGTATGCTGAAGCTGCCTCGGCGTATGAAGGGTCGAGTTTATGAGCTTTTTTGAAGAGTTCGTATGCCTCAGCCTCTTTGTCGTCAACTTGAAGCATAAGCGCTTCCAAATAATAATAACGAGCTTTCTCCCGGTGGTTTTTTTCTGAGTGTTGTCCTCCGGCCAAAGCGGACAGGACGACAACAATTAGAAGCAAGACGGAAAATAGATGTTTCAACTATTAAAGGATTTAAATGATTTGAAACTAAAGAATTTCGATTTTATCAGCTAATACCTGTGTGACCGAATGCTCCATCTTCGCGCTTAGTGCGATCCAGTTCCTTCACCTCGTCCCATTTGACATGAGAGTATTGCTTGATGACCATCTGACAAATCCGATCGCCATCGTTGATCACAAAATCTTCGGAGCCAAGATTAATAAGGATAATTCCTATTTCGCCACGATAGTCAGCATCGACAGTGCCGGGACTGTTTACAATGGACAGGCCGTGACGCAGAGCAAGTCCGGACCGTGGGCGAATCTGACATTCATAGCCTGCAGGAAGCTGCATATATAAGCCGGTGCCAATAAGAGCGCGTTGAAGTGGTTTAAGTGTTACCGGGCCCTCCGGCAGATAAGCTCGCACATCCATTCCCGCCGCTTCGGGAGTGCCGTAAGAAGGGAGGGGATGATGACTACGGTTTATTATTTTAACGGTAAGCTTTTCCATTCGAGTAAAATTAAAAGTTCAGTCTTCCAAAAGAGGAAATGAATTTTTTCTTTCAATAATCTAACTTCAGGAACTTTGAAATTGTTCGAGTACAGAAAGGGAATAACTGGTATAAGATTTATTGATGAGAAAATGCAAATATAGTTATTTTTTCTTTTACTCTGTCTTACGTATGACCATTTTTTTCTGCCAATTGTTATTCTAAAACAGACCTAATGGAAACTTTATTAATTTCAAAAAGCCATTCCCTGAAATTTCGGAACTATAAACTATGAAAAATTATCTTTTTCCACAAATAGTAGGCATAGGTGAACTTCTCTGGGATTTATTGCCGGAAGGAAAGAAGCTGGGAGGAGCGCCGGCAAATTTTGTATATTATACCTCTCAGTTCGGTCTCCCATCAATGATTATTAGTGCGGTTGGTACAGATTCATTAGGATATTTGACTGAAAAAGTGCTTAGAGACCGGGGACTCAAATCTCAATTATATAAATCCTCACTGCCCACCGGGTCAGTCGACATCGTTATCGACACCGAAGGCATACCTTTTTATAACATTCGGGAAAACGTAGCTTGGGATGATATACCTTTTGACACTCAACTTCGACAATTGGCTCATTCGACCTCTGTCGTCTGTTTTGGATCGCTGGCACAACGTTCCCAGTCTTCGAGAAATACCATAAATTCTTTTCTCGACTATATGCCCGACGGGAAAGGACGTTTGAAAATTTTCGACATAAATCTTCGACAAGGCTATTTTTCACCGGAAATAATCGAACAGTCTCTGACTCGATGTAATTTCCTAAAACTAAATCATGAGGAATTGGAAGCTCTGAGACATCTTCTCGATCTACCCGCCCAAACACCGGAAGAGACATGTCGACGTTTGGTCAAAATTTACTGCCTTAAATTTCTAATTCTTACATGCGGAGCTTCCGGAAGCTATGTCTTCACCAAACAGGGGACTACTTCCTTTCTTCCGACTCCCGAAGTTGATGTTGTTGACACAGTCGGAGCAGGAGATTCCTTCACCGGCGCCTTCGTAGCCTCTATCGTCAATGGTCTCAGCCTTGAAGAAGCACATTCAAAGGCAGTGGAAGTATCCGCTTACGTATGCACTCAACCGGGGGCGGCCTGTCCCCTTCCACGAGAAATGACAAAACTGAAATCGGACAAGTAAACCGCAATTAATTGAACAGAGTTGCAAATCCCATAAGATTTCATTAACTTTGCACAAACCAAAAACACTCACTCTTGGATACAGACCCTTTGCCGTCGCCTACGGCGGCATTCATTAATCTGACTGTCCTACTTCATAAGGCTATTGAATTCCACGCCCCTCAGACAATGAGCTGGGGAGCATGGAGTGTTTTACTCATAGCAGCCGTCATTTGTCTGCTCATCTCCGCTTTTGTCAGCGGAAGCGAAATAGCTTATTTCGGCCTTACTCCATCCGACATCGATGCGCTCCGAGAAAATCGAGAAGAAGACGCAAGGGCATCCCGGGCATATTCTCTTGTAAAGAATTCAGAACAACTCCTTGCTACCATTCTGATTTCAAATAATTTGGTTAACGTAACCGTAGTCGTGGTACTTACGTTTGCCATCAATCAAACCGTCGATTTCACTTCCTCGATTGCCAATTTCTTGGTTCAAACTGTGTTCTTGACCTTTTTACTTCTCCTGGGAGGGGAAATATTTCCTAAATTAGTAGCTCGGGGACACACCTTTGAATGGGTAAAAGCCTCATCCTGGTTGCTTTCCAAATTCTACAAACTATGCTCCCCGGCTGCTCGCTTAATGGTAAAATCAACAGCAATTGTCAATCGGATTATAGTAAAGAAAAACGACACAATTTCTACGGATGAGCTTGAAAAAGCCCTGGAAATTTCTGATCTCCAAGACGGCAAGGACAAAGAAATGCTTGAAGGGATTCTTTCGTTTGGGGAAAAGGAGGTTTGCGAAATCATGATTCCCCGAATTGACATAACAGCCATCGAATACCATGATTTGTGGGAACGGGTGTTGGAAATAATTACCGAAACAGGATACTCTCGTATACCGGTCTACGACACATCTCAAGACAGCATCCGAGGCATTCTCTATAGCAAAGACCTACTCCCACACATAAGTAATCCTGATCCGGAATTTCATTGGCAAACTCTGCTGCGTGAACCATATTTTGTGCCGGAATCTAAGATGATCGATGATCTTTTGGAAGATTTCAGAAAAAGGAAAATACACATTGCAATTGTTGTAGACGAGTATGGAGGTACTCGTGGGATCGTAACTCTCGAAGATATTATTGAAGAAATCGTTGGGCAGATCGATGATGAATATGACCACGAAGAAAAACTATACCGTAAAATCGCACCCGACACTTATATTTTTGACGGAAAAATCCCACTTGGAGATTTTTGCCGAATCACCGGTATTGAAGAAGACGAGCTTGGCGAGGACGTGGAAGCTGAAACTTTAGCAGGACTATTACTTGAGATAAAAGGTGATTTTCCTCAAAAGAAAGAAGCCTTCGTAAAAGGGAGATGCCATTTTTTGGTTCTTGGACTCGAACGACATAGAATCACGAGCATACGCGTATCCATAGTGGAGAAGGAGGAACCAGATTCCAATTAAGAAGCCTTAAGAAAACAACTATTCATCCAGCTGAATTCTAACCATCTTATACAATCATCCATGGAAACGGATTTCATTTATTGGCGACACATCACCCCTCTTGGCATTAAGGTTGAAGAAATAACCGGAGGTGAAGATAAATCTCCCGACACTTGGATGGCTATGGCACTTCAAATTTATTGCGAAAACGGGCGCGACGGCCTGTATCGCTCTATCCTCCATCTCCCCTCCGGAATGCCACTGCTCGAAGGAGAGGAGACACGAATCTCTATTACCCACACCAAAGGGCTGCTTGCCGTCGCCTCTCTACCGAAAACTCCCGAAGTCGACCTTGCAAAATTCTCACTTCGGACTGCAATGGGAATTGATGCTGAAAGAGCCGACCGAGAACAAGTAATGAGAATCAGAGATAAATTTCTTTCGGCAAGTGAAAAAGAATTGATAGGGGAGTCACTGGAAAAAACCATAATTGCTTGGACAGCCAAGGAAGCAATGTATAAAGCCGCCATGATACCGGGGCTCAATTGGATACAGGATATAAAGATTATTACCCTTCCCATTCCAGGTCCTCCCACACTGCTAAAAAGTTCCCATCCTCTTCCATTCGGGCATGGAGAAATTTCCAGTGCAGAAGGAAAGAAATTAACCATGGAATTATATACCTACTACTCCGAGGATTTCATCATTACCCTCGCTTGCTCTCCGAGGTGTGCAAAATACAACCGCGACCGTTAATTTTTACAAAATCCCTATATTTTACTTTGTCTACCAATTTTTCAGACAAAGCGACTCCAATAAGAGGAACCTCTACGCAAGACGACCGTATGGAGCGTTGCGATTCGACATAAGAATTTCAACCGTCTCTTCGAGCCCGTGAAGGCATTGGTTTTAGATACTGCCTCCCCAGCCAATCTCATCCCATCAGTTCGGTGTCCTTCCCGAACATAATATCCCGCCAAAATTGCCCGTCTCAGATTCAACAACCGTAGCAATCTGTTCTTTTCCGGATGATGTGATCGCTCCACGACCTTTTCAGCACGACCAATAGCTAATTCCGCACCATCTTTTCTCGAATGAAAAGATAAACCGGTAATGGATTCCTCCTGAGCATAGATATCCACCAACGTCTTTTCTACATACCCGATCGTCGGTCTCATCAATAAAATCCGAATTCCCAATTCCCAGTCATTCCATATACGAAGACTTTGATCCCATCCTCCGGCTTGAATCAACAATTTACGACGCACAGCAAAGCGTTGAGTAGCGAGAAATGAATGAAAGATTTGAAAATCAAGGTTGCCATAAGGAGTATTTTTCAATTTTCTCGGTCTGCCCGACAAAGGATGTAAAACACAATCCCAATACAATACTTGCATATCCGGATGACTTTCAAATTCTTCCCTCACAACACTGATCAGATCCGGTCGCATCGTATCATCAGAATCAAAAAAATAAACCAAATCGGTATCAGCAGCTGCCAATCCACGGTCACGAGCAGCCGGCGCACCGGGGGCGGACTCCCGTAAAAGAAGACATCTCATGGGTCCTTTATAATTCCTAAACCATCTTTCGACTATCTCGAGCGATGCATCAGTAGAATTATTATCGACCACAATCAGCAAATCCGGTAAATCAGTTTGAGAAGAGATGCTGTCAAGCGTCCGACCGACCAAATGTGCCCGATTATAGACCGGGACTATTACACTCACCGTTGGTTTCATGATGTAAAATTACTAAATTTTCAATGAAAATATCTATATTTGCATACAAATATCACATCCCATGATATGAGAATTCTATTCGTAGGCAACAAATCTGACCTTTATTCCCGACTGGCTCCGATTTTGCGTAGCAAAGGGCATTATGTGGAGTTGACAGGCACAAACACCAAGGTCCATCCAGCCATTGAAAAGCCGCGGAAAGGGTGGTTAAGTACCACCCGCTATCTCTACCGCCTAACAAAAATTTTACCGGAGATGGCAGGGTTTGATGTAGTGCAACTGGACTCCCCACTCTTTTTTCAACTTGAACCCGGACGGCTGGTCTATTTTGTAAAGGAATTGGCAAAAAACAATCGTGCTTTATTCCTCACAGCATCTCCCGATTGGTTTTATGTCAATGCCTGCACCAAAAAGAATCTTTTTCGCTTCTCACCTTTTCGCGTAGGAAAGGAAAAAACTTCTTTAGCCAAATGCCTACCACAACGGGAGTTCGACCTTCTTTCTTCTCGACTGCACGACTACGAATGTTTTCTTTTCTCGCGAATCAAGGGAATTATGGCTCTTTCTCCTGAATTGGAAATTGCCTTACAGCCAGAAGTACCCACCCTTCTATCGACTGCTCCTTATCCCGTCATCGCCACTCCTTCTTCACTCTCCTCGGGAAAAATCCAACTGATTCTCCCCGGATCGGCTAACAACGATTTGGAACAAGGCCGGGACTTTCTGCGCACTTGTGCCCGTGAACTCTCTGAACAATTTCCAGAAAAATGTGAGATTTCAACCTCCTCCCCTGCCGAAATGCGCCGTAATCCAAAAACGGCACTGAATCCCGGAATCTTTCTCGACACCGTATATCGCTATTCCCCCTCTCCGGATGCTCTCGATGCAATTGGCTTAGGATATGTGGCTGTAAGTGGAAATGAACCGGAATACGAAATTTTTATCGGTGAAAAAGCTCCTATCATTGGAGCGACTCCAACTGACAAAGAAAAAATCCGAAATTCTCTAACCCACTTGATTTGTAATCCCGCCGAATTAATCCAACAGGCCCACCAAGGCATTGATTTTATCCAACGTAATCACTCTCCAGAGACGGTTGTCGAAAAATTTATTACTCAATGGCAAGCATGACGATTTCCCTTCAAATCCTCATATCCACTATAGGAGAAGATGGAATTAAGCGTGTAGTTGAAGCAAACCATCCTTCGGTGGAAGGCGTAGAGTATTTGGTTAGCTGGCAACTTCCGGATGAAGATGTAGCCGTTCCCCCCGAACTGAGTAGTCGAAACGATTTTAAGATTTTCAAAATTTCCAACCGTGGTGTCAGTCGAAATCGAAACAATGCCATTTCCAATGCTTCTGCCCCCCTGGCATTGATAGCAGACGATGATGTCCTTTATACCCCCTCCCAACTAAGAAATGCTATTATTGCCGGCTCTCAAAACCCGGAGGCTTCGATAATAACCCTTAAATACTACTCCGACCATCCAACTAAATGTTATCCGGCCAATAGTATAAATTTAAAGAAAAAAATGCCTCAAGACTACTTTGTCAGTAGTATTGAAATCATGCTTCGTCCTAACGCCATAAAAAAAGCCGGTTTACAATTCAACGAATACTTCGGATTAGGTTCTTACTTCATTTCCGGGGAAGAACAACTTTTCATAAATGATGCTTTACGCGCCGGATTGTCCGTCAAGTTCGTTCCAGTTGTGGTCGGTAATCATTTAAATTATACTACCTCCGAAAGATACGCGTCTTCTCCTGCCATGACAGAGGCAAAGGGCGCCATGATGGCACTGTTATTTCCCTGGAGCTGGCCACTACGACTTCTCACTCATACCACAACCCAAAAGTCCAAAGATCGAATTTCATATTTTCGAGCATGGCTTCGAGGTGTGAGACGGTTAACAAAACTTCCACACCATCGAAAGCAGTAAGAAGGAACTATAGGTATTCGTAACACAAAAGAAATATGGCAACCGGAGCTAACTCCAATTGCCATTTTCTTTTGTCTCTATCGAAGCTTGAATTAATCTTCGCTGATAGCGTCGGAGGGACAAACCTGTGCGCAGCTGCCACAGCTGATGCACTCGTCAGGGTTGATGTGATAGATATCACCGGGAGTAATTGCTCCTACGGGGCAAACAGGTTCGCAAGTTCCGCATGCAACACAGTTGTCGCCAATTACGTATGCCATAATAGTCTTAAGTTTTAATTAGTTATTAGAGTTGTTAGAAATATCAGATTTGTGAGTGCAAATTTAGTCGTTTATTTCCATTCGACAAAAATTCTCCAACAAAATTTTTTTCGATATTCTTTTTCACTAACTTTGCAAATATTTCCTCACTCAGGTTGCAATCCAATCCTCTTTGAGCCGAGGAGAAATCGAATTAATTCGGATTGAAAACATGCCTGATAAAAAAATCCCCCTCTTTTCCATCATAACTATTACTCGTAACGCAGCGAAAACGCTTCCTCCCACATTAAAATCTCTTAAAGATCAAACTTTCAAGGATTTTGAACATCTTTTAATTGATGGAGCATCCACCGACAATACCATAGCCATAGCTCGGCAGAAAGGAATCCCCGGACTGAGGATTGTCAGTGAACCGGATAAAGGACTTTACGATGCCATGAACAAAGGTTTGACCCTGGCTCGTGGAAAGTATGTCCTATTCTTAAACGCCGGAGATGCCTTTGCAGACTCAGATATCCTGGAAGCATACGCGAAAGCCACCCAAAAGAACCCTGACATCATTTATGCCGACACAGTAATTGTAGATGCCAATCGCAACATCTTGGGGAAACGACATTTATCAGCCCCCGAGCGACTAACATTCGAAAGCTTCTCTAAAGGAATGCTGGTATGTCACCAGGCTTTTATGGTACGACGAAGTCTCGCACCGGCTTACGATCTGTCTTATCGGTTTTCTGCCGATTATGATTGGACAGTCCGGTGTCTTGCACTCTCGGCACCTCACAAATGCATCAACATCCACAAGATAGCGATTCATTACCTCTCCGATGGTTTGACCGACAAGAATCACCGGGCCTCCCTCAAAGAGCGATACAAAATTATGGCTTACCATTACGGAACTGCCAAAGCAATAATTCGACATCTGTCCTTCATCCCCAGAGCCATCAGCCGCCGCTTAAGGCTTTCGTAGTATCATCACATTTATGTTTCAATCTAAAAAGGAGTTTTTCGCTCAAGATGTCCGGACCTTTAGCTTAGAAGAAATGATTAGGCTTATCAATAATGTCAATCTTGACAAAGACATTGTGGTCATTGACAATTGGGTGGCTACCAATTCCTTCAGTCAGACTCCCATGCGTGTCGATGGGTTGCTCATAATTTTATGCACTTCCGGTCGGGGACGATTAGGTATCGATTTAAGAGAGTATGACATAACACCCGATACTCTCGTCATTATCCAACCCAACAACTATATCCACCTCTATGAATACCAGCCCGACACTCAGGCATATATCCTTGCTTGCTCCCCAAAAATTCTTAAAGAAATTCGCCCTCGATTAACTGATATGCTTCCCCTGCTTCTCCGTCAAAGGACTGAGCCGGTGACTCATCTTTCTTTGGAGGAAGCATCCACTATTCGGGATTCATTTCGATTCATAACCACAAAACTTGCAGTGGGCTCACCGCAATTTCTTCACTCTAAAATGGTCTGTCTCCTTCAAGCCACGCTGATTGAATTAATCGACATACTTGACATGAAGAAAGAGTCCGCAACGGCAAACGGAAGTAGAAAAGAAGAACTTATGGCCAAATTCATTTTGGCAGTCGGAGAAGAATTTCGCCAACATCGGGAAGTAAGTTACTATGCGCAAAAACTTTGCATCACCCCAAAACATCTTACCTCCGTCAGTAAAGTGGTTTCCGGACGCACAGCAGGCGAATGGATTGAAAACTTTGTGACCATGGAGGCAAAAGTGCTTTTGAAAACAACCAATCTGACAATTCAAGAAATATCAGTCCTACTCAACTTTGCCAATCAATCTTTTTTCGGGAAATATTTTAAACATCAGACCGGCATGACCCCTTCCGACTTTCGCCGGAAAGTTTCAAACGACTGATATCCGAATAACCAAGCGAGGACACTTCTAACTGAAATATCCTCGCTTTTTCAATTTATTATTAAACTCTTATTCCCGGTTGCCACCCTCACGGCGCGGACCGCGATTCTCACGGCGCGGCCCTCTTTCGCCGCCTTCTCGACGTGGACGCGGACCTCGATCCCCTCCTTCACGGCGAGGGCGGGCTTCACGCTCTACATATCCTTCCGGCTTAGGGGTAAGGACACGCATCGACAGACGATATTTACCGGTTTTTTTATCTATTTCTATGAGTTTCACATTCACCTTATCGCCTTCTTTCAATCCGCTGGCTGCCATATCGTCAAGACGATTCCACGCAATTTCAGAAATATGGAGAAGCCCATCACGACCCGGCATAAATTCTACAAATGCTCCAAAATCGAGAATGGACCGAACTGTCCCCTCATAGACTTCTCCCTCTTCCGGTTGAGCAACGATAGCTTTAATGCGGGCCAATGCCTTCTCAATGCTTTCCTTATCTTTCGAAGCGATTTCTACGCGACCGATACCAAGTTTTTCATCCTCATCGATAGAAATAACCGCCCCGGTTTCTTCTTGAATACCCTGAATCACTTTTCCTTGTGGTCCGATTACAGCGCCTATCATATCTTTAGGTATTTCGAGAGTAATCAGGCGCGGAACATGGGGTTTGAAGTCCTCTCTCGGTTCGGGGATAGTCTCGTTGATGATATTCAAGATATGGAGTCTCCCTTCGCGAGCTTGATTAAGGGCCTTTTCAAGCACCTCATAGCTTAAACCGTCGCATTTGATATCCATTTGAGTGGCAGTGATACCTTCAGTCGTACCCGTCACCTTAAAGTCCATATCGCCGAGATGATCTTCATCTCCCAGAATATCAGATAGGATAGCATACTTCACATTGTCTTTATCTGAAATCAGGCCCATAGCAACGCCGGCAACCGGTCGCTTCATCTTCACACCGGCATCCAGTAACGCGAGTGTCCCTCCGCAAACGGTTGCCATAGATGATGATCCATTGGACTCCAGGATGTCACTGACAATTCGGCAAGTGTAGGGGAATCCGTCAGGGAACATACGCTTCAGTGCACGATGAGCAAGATTACCATGACCTATTTCACGGCGTCCCACTCCCCGTTGCGGACGAGCCTCACCGGTCGAGAAGGGAGGGAAGTTATAATGAAGAAGGAATCTTTCAGTCGACTTATTTAGCACATCATCCACTATCTTTTCATCAAGAGTAGTGCCAAGAGTAGCTGTAACAAGGGCTTGAGTTTCTCCACGAGTAAAGATTGCTGCCCCGTGAGGACCGGGAAGATAATCAACTTCACACCAAATTGGGCGAATTTGGGTCGTAGAGCGCCCGTCAAGGCGAATTCCCTCATCAAGCACACACCGGCGCATAGCTTCTTTCTCCACGTCATGATAGTAGCGTTTCACCATCGCTATACGCTGTTCTTCAGTGTACTTTGACAGCTGCTCCTCGGTCATGGCAGGCAGTGATTCTATATATTCATCGCGAACCGCTTTAAAGGCGTCATTGCGCCAATGTTTATCCGCGTTTCCGGCTTTAGCTATAGCGTAAGCTTTGTCGTAGCATTTTTCTGCCACATCTTTACGCAAATCCTCATCATTGATTTCGTGGCAATACTCACGCTTAACCTCTTTGCCGACCTCTTTCATAAGCTCAAGTTGAGCCACACAATGCTTTTTTATCTCAGCATGTGCCACTTTCAACGCTTCAAGTAGCTCCGCTTCCGAAACTTCGTTCATTTCCCCTTCCACCATCATGATGTTATCGTAGGTTGCTCCTACCATCAATTCGATGTCGGCCTCTTCAATCTGTGTAAATGTCGGATTGATTACCCACTCACCGTTAACGCGTGCAACTCGCACTTCCGAAATAGGACCGTTAAACGGAATGTCGCTGACAGCCAAAGCTGCCGATGCGGCAATGCCCGCCAAGGCATCGGGAGCATCATTTTCATCTGCAGAATAAAGAGTCACATTGACAAACGTCTCTGCATGATAATTTTCAGGGAAGAGAGGACGGAGCACACGGTCTACAAGACGCGAGGTAAGTATTTCGTAGTCGCTCGCACGGCCCTCACGCTTAAGAAACCCGCCGGGATAGCGACCTATGGATGAATATTTCTCTTTGTATTCCACCGTCAGGGGCATGAAGTCTACTCCTTCGTTAGCTTCTTGTGCCGAACATACGGTGGCGAGCAACATCGTATTGCCCATTCTGACTTCTACCGCTCCATCGGCTTGTTTAGCGAGTTTGCCCGTTTCGATCGTAATCGTACGGCCATCGCCAAGTTCGATGGTTTTTTTGATTGGCTGTAACATAAACTTTTTCTTGTATTTCGTCTCTTAGTAAAATTCATGCAAAGTTAGTAATTTTTTTATAATTAAGGTATAGAAATCAGCTACTATCTGATATCCCGAAGTCTATGCATCCATTAAACCCTATTCTTGACTTCCTTTGGGAATTTTTCACTAACTTTGTAGTTCAAAATCACACTATCAGAATACAATGAATTTTCAGAAACCAATCCCAATTCTCAGTCTGCTCTGTGGAGTGCTTTTCGCCATCCTAACTACTGCATGTGGCGAACGAGAATTTAAAATCAAAGGAGAGATAGCCAACGCAGAAAATGAAACAGTTTCCATCGAAAAGTCCGATTTTAATGGTAATTGGCAAACTTTAGATTCAACGCGTCTCTCGTCAAAAGGATCATTCAGCATGAGTCTGCCATCTCCGGCAGCCCCAGAAATATATCGTCTCCGCATTAACGATAACTATATCTATTTTCCCGTAGATTCAACCGAAACAATTGCTGTTGACGGCTCTATGCCCGCTCTGGCAGTCAACTATTCTCTATCCGGTAGCGAACAAGCCGCCAGAATGAGTGAATTTGACCACGAACTGACTACTGCCATCTCCGGGAAAGCCGACTTGACTGACTTTAAGCGAAAAGTTTTTAACAAATATATTCGAGACGGTAAAGGTTCTTTATTAAGCTACTATGTCCTTACTAAAACTATCAATAATCAACCCCTCTACGATCCCGAAGATGATAATGACATAAAATACTATACCGCAGTCGCTACTGCTTTCAAAGAATTCCGGCCTGACGACCCAAGAGTCAAAATCCTGGAACAAACAGCAATAAGCGCACTGCGCAAACGTAACTCCCGAATTGGGAAACAACGGATCCTGACAGCCGAAAAAGAAACTTCTCACATTGAAATAAATCTACCCGGAATTGATGGGGCTAATAAGAAACTTTCTTCTCTTCTTTCTAACGGAAAACGCACTTTGGTGGTCTTTTCGCTAATGAACCATCCCGATGCACCCATCATCAATAAAAAATTGTTTCAACTATTCAACAACGGGGCAATTAATATCTATCAAGTAAGTTTGGATGCTGATCAATTCGCATGGCGTGAAAGCGCTACAAACCTTCCTTGGATAAACGTTTTCGACCCCGAAGGAGACACTTCGACTATTGCCGGGACATACAATGTCCGCCGTCTTCCAGCCTTTTTCTTATACGACGCATCCGGAAATCTCATTGACCGAGCCGATGATTTGGCTACTCTTGACCTAATGATGAAAAAATAATTTTTTCTTGTTCTCTCAAGAACTCCTTCTTATTAAATCATTCATAATTACTCCCATACTATGAACTACTTAAAAACGATTGCCCTTTTATTGGGTACAGCCTTCGCTTTCACGTCGATGGCTCAGACGACATCCCCAACCGACAAAAAAGTTAAAGACCATCGCACCAATCCGGAAGTATATTTCCTTCAGGAAGGCGACGTGGCCAACAGTCTTAATCTTTTACCTCCTCCTCCCGACATGAGTTCCGTCCAATTTTTATATGATCGGGCACGCTACGACTGGGGAAAAGCCCAGCGTAAGACAGAACGAGGCGAACAGGCTTTTCAAGACGCTCGTGTAGGTGGCGATGGGGTCCCCCGGGCATTTTCCGAAGCATTCGGAATAGAAATCACACCTACCACCACTCCCGAAATATATAAACTCGTCATTGGCATGAGAGAAGATGCCGGTGATTTGGCCACAAGGGATGCAAAAGACCATTATAATCGCATACGCCCATTTGCTTTTTTCGAAGAAATGACGTGCAACCCGGAGCAACAGGAAGAGCTCTCTACCAACGGATCATACCCTTCAGGACACACGGCAATTGGATGGGCTACTGCTTTGGTGTTAGCGGAAATTAATCCCGACCGAATTGATGAAATTCTCGACCGAGGTTTTCAGATGGGTGAATCCAGGGTGATTTGCGGTTATCATTTCCAAAGCGATGTCGATGCCGGCAGAGTAGTGGCAGCCGGTGCGGTGGCTCGCCTCCATGCCGATAAAGGATTCAACAAACAACTTGATAAAGCTAAAGCAGAATTTGCCAAATTGCAGAAAGATGGAAAAGTGAAACCTGGTAAACGAAATCTGAATTAAGCATCCATGAAAAAATTTTTATTCCTAACGTCTGCTGCCCTCTTTTGCACTTGTTTTTCCACATTGGCGCAAGACGACGAACCTAAATTTAAAATCGCTCCTACAGGGCGGATCCTACTTGATGGAGCAATATATGCTACCCCTCAGAAATCCGACTTTAAAGATGGGTTTACCATCCCTGACGCTCGGCTGGGTGCAAAAGTGCAATATGGCAAATGGAAAGCAAAGATTGATGTCGGTTTTGCCTACAACAAGGTAGGACTTAAGGATTTATATTTTGAGTATGATTTCAATGACCAACATCTTCTTCGACTCGGGTCCTTCATCCATCAGTATGGATTACAAAGCGCTACAAGTTCATCAATGAAAGTCACAATGGAAGAACCGGTCAGCAATGCCGTCTTCAATGATTCTCGTCAAATTGGACTTATGTATGTCTATAATGGCGATAAATTTTTCGGAACTGCCAGTTTCCATGTAGAACCCAAAGCTTCTACCGTCGTGCTCCGACCCGACCAATTCACCCAAGAGGGATGGGGAGCCCGGTCCCGACTTGTGGCTCGTCCACTACATGAAGAAGGGAACGTAGTGCAAATTGGTTTCTCTGGGGGATTCGCGACTCCTCAAAACATCAATGATCCAAATACTCCCCACAATTCCTTCCAGTTTAAAAGCAATTTTCCAACAAGGGTAGCTCAAGTGACTGCCGTTGACGCTACAGTCGACCATGCCATGAATCTTTGGAAATTCACTCCGGAATTATTGCTAAACTATGGACCGGTCGCTCTTGAATCCCAATACTATTTTCAGCGTGTAAATCGTCGGGATAATTTCCATCACTACACTTCGCAAGGAGCTTACGCCACTCTAAGAGGTTTGATTCTGGGAGGCAACTATAATTATTCTATGGCAGATGCCGGACTTGCCACTCCACGAAAAGGTGCCCTCGAATGTGTCCTCAGTTATAATTACACCACTTTGACCGATGCAGATGCAGATGTCTATGGCGGTCGGCTCAATGATCTCTCCGCTACTTTCAATTATTATATTAACAAATATATGATTGCCCGTCTCCACTACAGTTATACTCACACATGGGGTCGAACTGATGCTCCTTCAATGAGTGTAAATGGATTTATGGCTCGGCTCCAAATCATTTTCTGACATATTCCTATCTTTCCTGTCACATAAGACTCAGACAGGGAGCAAACGGTTCAAAAAGGCGTTTGCTCCCTGTCCTATTAAATAATATTTTTCTCAATTCCCGGTTAAAACTGCAAATCTTCGGTTTTGGATAAGTAATTCTTTTGTCGTAAATTTGTATTTCTTAAGCAACAAACTCATGGCAACTGACTGGAAAGACACTTTGGCTGCTTTAGGCGCAAGCGGCACTCTACCTGAAGGAACAGAAATATCTCTCACTGAAAATGCTCCATCAAACCTTCCGACACTTCGAATCCTGTTAGATAGAAAGGGTAGAAAAGGGAAAACAGCTACCATAATTGAAGGCTTCACCCAATCCGACGATGAAGTGGCCAACATAGCAAAAAGCCTAAAACAGAAAATCGGAACCGGAGGAAGCTCGCGCGGAGGCGAAATCCTTCTTCAGGGAGACTGGTTCAAACGGGCATCCGAATTACTCAGCAACATGGGCTATAAAATCAAAACCTAACTTTCTTACATTCCATCTTCATTGCTTAAATGCTGACTCTTCAACGCGCATCAGCCGGATCCGGCAAAACATACACCCTTGCTCGAACCTTCATCCGATTGCTCATTTCAATCACGGACGAAAACGGGAAAAGGCGTCTTCGGAAACCCGAAGAATTTCCCGACGCTGTCTCCCACATTTTGGCAATTACCTTCACAAACAAGGCAACTGCCGAAATGAAAGAACGAATTATTATCCGACTGGCGGATTTAGCCGGTCGAAACTCTGCTCCGACTACCGCATACCTCAATGATTTCATGAAAGAATTCGGCGCAACCGAAGAAGAAATAAGAATAGCTGCAAAACACGCTCTCATCTCTTTGCTCAATAATTATTCATTCTTTCAAATTTCCACGATTGATTCATTTTTCCAAACCGTCTTACGAACTTTTACATACGAAGTTGAGCTTAACGATTCCTTTCAGGTGGAGCTCGATTCCGACTTTTTAATTCATTCCGGCATAGATATAACCATCCGACAAATACGCGAACAAACAGCAGATCCGGAGACAATCTATTGGATAAAAGAACTAATGGAAGAAGCTCTCGTCGAAGGAAGCCAATGGAATCTTCATTCTTCTTCCAAAAAAAATTCTGTGCGAAATTCGCTCAGCTCGGTGGTCAGACAACTTGAAAAAGAAGACTTCAAACGCCATAGAAAAGATTTTTATGACTACTTCCGTCAATTTCCGGATTACTCAAAAACAGTTGAAACCTATCGGAAATATGCTTGTAGCGATGTAGACCAAGCACTGGCCACTGCAAAGCACATGGCCGACAGAGTAAAAATCACCTTTGAGTCTTACGACATACCTCTTTCGGAAGGTATGCAATATCTTGAAGGCCACATCAATAAAATCTTAAGTCACACCAACATTTTCTCTCCTCCCCAATTTAAACATGAGTCTAACCGCGACAAGATTGCCATCAACCCTCTAAAAGTCTTGGCCGCCAATTCCAAAAACAAGAAGTCCGCATCCCCATCACTAATTCAGGAGTTGGCCTCCCGCGTTTTGGAATTTTATCAAGCGATTGATTCTTTAAAAAAGACTCAGGCTTCCGATAAATTCCTGCTTTGGCAAATTTACAAGCCCACTCTACCCTTCCCGGCTCTCATGAACCGCGTGCGAGCTAACGTTCTTTCTTTTTTAAAAGAAAATAATTTGGTCGAACTCTCCGACACAAACACTTTGCTTGCAAAAGTGATTGGTGACGATGACACTCCTTTCATCTACGAACGGCTCGGTACTCGGCTCGAACACTTCCTTATTGATGAATTTCAAGACACATCCGGACTTCAATGGGAAAACTTAAAACCCCTCGTAGCCGAATCTTTAAGCCGAGACCGTGAAAATCTTATCATCGGCGATGCAAAACAGAGTATATATCGGTTTCGAAATGCCGACCCATCCCTAATCACATCGCAAGTACCTTATCAATTTCGCCATTTTTCCTTGTGTGAGGCTGGAAACTCCTTGACTGAAAACACTAACCATCGGAGTTTGAGGCGAATTGTAGAATTTAACAATCTTTTTTTCCTCCTGTTGGCAGATTACTTGGATCGAGCCGATGCGACTTTGGGAATCCCTGTCGACCAACCCGAATGGTCCTTAAGAAATCTATATTCCAATGTAGTCCAATATCCGGCCAAACGGGAAGATTTAGGATATGTAGAAATCAATCTTATTCGAAATAACTCACAAAAAGAAACCGACACCGACGACATTCCGGATAAATATCATTTTATCGCTCCTCTTATTGAATCCCTTCTCCAACGAGGTTACCGACAAAATGAAATCGCTATCCTGGTCGATAAAAATAGCCAGGGGAAAGAGATAATCGCACATCTGGTCAAGTATAATTCCTCCCTCCAATCAACCCAGACACGCATTGATTTCATCAGTGATGAATCTTTACAATTGGGAATCTCGCGAGCAGTTCGCATAGTCATTTCAACTCTTGAAATGTTGGCTTTAGTTTCCCTGCCTGATTCCCCTACCACGTCATCCCAAGCCACCGAAAAATCTGAATCTTCCAAAAAAATCAATGGAACTGACGTAACTTCAATGTTCGCGTTCTTCTCGGCAACTCATCCCGAACTTGATCCGGGAGAAAGCATTCAGAAATTTCTTGAAGTGGCCGACCATCGCCAACCATTGGAAGAGATGCTGCTCAACATGTATTCCATCTCTCTGCCGGCTCTCGTGGAAGCAATCACGGCAACTTTTGTACCCAAAACCCTACGCGAATCGGATGCTCCCTTTCTTGCTGCGCTTCAAGATGCCGTACTCGACTATTGCTCAAGTTATTCTCCCGATATCATATCTTTCCTCGGATGGTGGGGTGAAAAAGGCGAGAAACTCTCCATCTCCTCTCCAGAAGGTACCGATGCCGTCAGCATAATGACTATCCACAAGTCAAAAGGACTTGAATTTAAATGCGTTATTCTACCGGAATTCAACCTCACATTCGGTCGAACAACACAGGGGAGAAAGCCCGAATACATTTGGGTGAAACCAGACTTAGACTTGCAGGATAATATACCCCTCCCACCGATTTTCCCCGTAAAAATCGACCACAAAATTATGCCCTTTTCGCCTCTGCGCAACCAATATATCTCCAATCTCTTCAGCTACACTATGGACACTCTCAACCAAGCATACGTTGCATTCACACGTGCGGCTGAAGAATTATACGTTTTTGCCAATATTCCAGCTCCATCTAAGAAAAAACCCCAAAAAACAAAAACAGGAATAGACGACCAAAATGAAAAAAACTTCTCTTTCGACAAACGAAGTAGCGGGTCGATAATATCCGATCTTCTTCACCCTCAATACCTCGAGAAGGAAGCCCGTAAAGCTAAAAAATATCTATCGGAGGAAGAAAGACTCCGATTGGCAAATACCGAATTTATAGATTATTTTGAGGATGAGCAAACCGGTAATATCCAGATAACTTTCGGTGTACCCGTTGACTTGGCAGCCTTAGACGAAATTAAAAAAGAAAAGAAAAAAGGAAAAGTCAATGATAATTCCTCATCCATCACACCAATTGTAAAGATAGCCGATTCATATTCACCGCAAAACAATAATCTCACCTTTCACTATATAAGTCGCCCCGGTGATTCTTCCTCCGCTTCAACTTTGGACACTTCCGAAGTCTCCGACCCGAGAAGTCGGGGGAATATGCTACATGAAATTTTAGAAAATGTAGCTACAATCGACGACCTTCCGGTAGCTGTAAAACGAAAACGCATAAGCGGTGAACTCACTCTCGAGGCGGCCGAAAAAATAGAGATTCATCTACGGGAATTAATTTCTCAACCAAACATTATCTCATGGTTCGATGACAGTTGGCAACTTCTGCGCGAGCGACCCATACTCACTCGAGAGAGGAAGTGGTGTCCGGATCGCGTCATGATTAGCCACGACCGAAAGAAAGCTATTGTAGTAGATTATAAATTTGGATCCGTCGATAAAACTGTCTACGAAAAGAGCCATGCCGGCTATCGACGTCAAGTGAAAAATTATTGTCGGCAATTGGAAAAAGCATTAGGAATTAAAAATGTGGAAGGGTTTTTATGGTACGCAGCTCGCAATGTTGTTGAAAAGGTATGAAGTTGCTATTCTAAAGTCCCCCAAAAAGGAGGTGTCAATATCACAACGATTTTTGACACCTCCTCTTTTATTGAGTTTGATCAGAACATGAATTTATTCCCGGAAACCACGCAAACGCAAAAGGGCATTTGCATCAGGTTTATGACCACGGAATCGCACGAAAAGCACTGTTGGATCTTCCGTGTCGCCGCTTTCCAAAATATTCTTTTTAAAAGAAGCAGCCGTTTTCTTATCAAAGATTCCTTTCTGTTCAAAAAGTTCCCATGCATCTGCTTCAAGAACCTGTGCCCACAAATAAGTGTAATAGCCTGATGCATACCCGTCGTCACCAAAGATATGTTTGAAGTAAGGTGAACGATAACGATAAGTGATTTCAGCAGGCATACCGATTTTATCTCCAACCTCTTTTTCAAAAGCCACTACATCGACATTTTCACCATTGTGTTTGCCCCAGTTTAGGTCGAGCAAAGCTGCGCCTGCAAGTTCAGTGGTGATAAAACCCTGATTAAATTTTGAAGCAGCGTTCAGTTTTTGAATTAGAGAATCGGGAATTACTTCGCCGGTCTTGTAGTGTTTCGCATAAGTTTTGAGCAACTCGGGAGAAAAAGCCCAATGTTCATTCATCTGCGAACACATTTCGACATAGTCCCGATCGACATTTGTCCCAAAAAGACCCTTATACGGAGCGCGAGAAAGTATAGCCTGAAGCGCATGACCAAACTCATGGAACGTTGTTTCCACCTCATCAAGAGTTAGGAGAGCCGGAGTGTCCGCAGTAGGCCGAGTAAAATTCCCTACATTATAGACAATGGGACGCTTCGTTGTCCCGTCCCCATAGAGACCTCCGCTGGTGAGTTGTTCCATCCAGGCACCTTGGCGCTTGGTTGCACGGGGGAAATAGTCACACATCCAGACTGCAATATGCTCACCGGTCTTGGCGTCTTGCACGTCGTAGACCGTCACTTCGTCCATATATTTGGGAGCATCCGGCATTTCTACAAGTTTAATTCCCCACAGGCGTTCGGCGGCTGTGAACATTCCTTGCAATACATTTTCAAGTGCGAAATAAGGGCGGACTTCTGACTCATCGAGATCGTATTTCTGCTTCTTCACCTTCTCTTGATAATAATAATAATCCCAAGGAGCTATTTTGAAATTGCCACCATTGGCATCGACATAAGCCTGCATGTCGGCCACTTCCTCTCTACTGCGTTCTACTGCCGGTTCGAATACTTGCAAAAGAAGTTGCTCGGCATTCTCTGGAGTTTTAGCCATCACACGCGACGTCATCATTTGGGCGAAATTATCAAAACCCATGATTTTGGCTTTTTCTGCACGCAATTTTATTATCTTTTCAATTACCGGAACATTTGAATTCTCTCCGTTGAAAGCAAGATTGGTGTAGCCCTTATACATTGCTTCGCGCAAGCCTCGGTTGTCAGCAGATGAAAGTACTGGAAGGCGGCTCGGAGCATGAAGAGTGAAAACCCAAAGTCCATCAAGGCCACGTTTCCGCGCTTCTTCAGCAGCTTGACCGATTGAGGATTCGGGAAGTCCGGCCAAATCCTCCTTGTCGTAGACTGTTATGTAGAAAGAGTTTGTGGCGTTCAGAAGATTTTTGTTATATTGAATAAAAAGCTTAGACAACTCATCATTCACCTTAATAAGCTCAGCTTTCTTTTCAGCCGGAAGAGCAGCCCCCTGTTCAGCAAATTGCCGATAGTATTTTTCAGTGAGTCGGATTTGAACCGGAGTTAATTTTAATTTATTCCGGTTGTCATAGACCTGTTTGATACGATTAAACAATTGGTCATCGAGGTTGATGGCATTTTGAGCTTCATTCAGCAACGGAATTGCTTGTTCTGCCATTTCAGCAAACTCCGGAGTAGAGAGAGCCCCGTCATAATGGTAAAAAACACCGGCCACACGCTCCAAAATGGGCGAAAGATTTTCCAAGGGTAGAATGGTGTTGTCAAAATCAGGAAGAGCCCGATTAGCCGTTATTGCGAAGAGGTTCTGTTTCTGCTCTTCAATGCCGGCTTTGATGGCGGGAATAAAATCACTTGTCTTAATCTCAGAAAAAGGGGGAATCTCATACTTGGTCGTATAAGGCTTCAGAAACGGATTGTCAGTGTTTTGAGCCATGACATTCACTGCTGGAGCGGCAAGCATCATGAAAGCAGCCGCATAGGTTAGAAACTTTTTTTTCATATATATATTATGGAATTAAGATATAGTCCTTCTTGGGTTTCATTTTGAAGAAAGCTCGAATTCAGCAAAAAGAGGATAATGGTCGCTAACTCCGATATGCATACAATCCACTTTCAGAGGTTGCAGACTTCCACGATAAAACACCTGATCAATATGAAAATACATACGATGGGCATGATATGTGATGGCATTTCCGAAATTTGTATAGGCATACGCATCTTTAAAATCATCACCTTTTACTATTCGCCAGCTCCAAGAGGCCGGTACATCGTTGAAATCTCCGCAAACAATCGTTGAACCCTGCAACTTGTCCAGTATCAACCTCACGGAGTCGGCATCCTGTGCTCGCTCCCGAAACGATGCTTTCATCTTAGATAAAATCGAACCTTTAAACTCTTTGAGCCGACTTTCTGCTCCTTTCACAGAACGAATACCTACCATCACTTCTCGCTCCTTATCTGAAAGGCGATAGGACGCTAAATGAAGATTAACCACATTTAAGGGTCGGTTATTTATATCTACAACGTAGGCAGCATAAGTAAATGTCAACGGTTCTTCGACCGGAGCGTATCTTACTGGAAATTTAGACATAATGCCCAAACATCTCACCTCGTCGAAAAGCCGATACGGATAATGTTCGGCTAAAGAATCAATCAGAGCGTCCGGAGTCGCTGGAAGAGATTGCCTATTCAGTCCGCCCACTTCCTGCAGACAGACTATGTCCGCGTCAGCATCGAGGATGGCACGCATTGTCGTACCCTGCTGAGACTCCGGATTCTCAAAATCAATGGAATGCATGGCATTATATGTCATGAGAGTAAATGTTTCCCCTCCGGAAGCAGTACACGAGTGCCCAAATGGGAAAGCCTCGCGTATAGGAGTCCAGCAGACTATCAAAGTAAGCACCCCACAAATCATAATTACCCATCTGCGACAAATAGCCCACACAAGAGTAACAAAGAAAGTCGTAATGGCAAGATAAGGCAATGTCAATGTCAGCACCGAAGGCAGAGACCACAATTGCGGATTCACACGACCACCCCATGCCGCAACTATTGTCACGCCAAAAAGCACCATACTTATTATTTTCGCTGCAAGACGAAAGCCAAAACCAATCATTTCAATTTTCCAGTTGAAATAACCTTCTATGAAAAGAACGCTATCTTTTATCAGAAATTTTCTTTAATTCGCGTTTTTCCATTTTTGTCAGAGAATCATAGCCGGATATTCTTATTTTTTCAAGGAGATCATCAAGTCTTTCAAGGTCGGATCTTCTCTCCGTGTCGAATTTATGCTTCTGGAATGCCTCCACCACCCTCTTCGCATTTCGGGTCTCTGGCTTCAAAAGCTTTTTTAACACTTGGCTTAGACGTCCTTTATAATAGAGTAAAAATCCGGCCAAAGTTCCTCCAAGATGTGCCACTTCCCCGCCCGTATATTCCCCGGCGGGAAGCAAAAGAGCAAACACCAAAACCACGATAGCAATCCATTTGAGTTTGACGTTCCCCAGCAGAAAGAGATTAAATTCCCGATTGGGTTGATGCAAAGTGGCTTCAACCATAATACAGATAGCGGCTGCGGAAGCTCCGCTCAGAGAAGATGATTTCAACCCTGGAAAGAAAAAAACAGCCAATAAAAAAAGAATTCCTCCAGCCAACCCTCCGACCAGGTAGCTTTTCATCACCCCCCGGGCTCCGACCACATCCTCTAACACTATTCCAACCCAGAATAGCCACAACATATTGAACAACAAATGGAGCGGTTCTGTCTGGGTCACCATGTAGGAGAAAAGGGTCCATGGATGAATTAAAGTCAAATGGAAATCCCCCGCCAAGGTCAGCCATAAAACAAGATCAAACGATGAACCGGTAAGGGCATCCGCTCCCCTGGTCAGCCAACAAGCCAAGGCGACGGCAATGTTTATTCCGACGAGTTTCCACAAACTGGCATGACGGCGAAATGCGATCTTAATCAGATAGTTATCCACTCTTAGCCAAACATATTACCACCCAAGGTGCCTTTCTTTCGCCAATATAGCAACATCACAAGTCCAAAAAGCATGCCGCCAAGATGAGCAAAGTGAGCGACAGTAGATTGGGTTTGTGAGATGCCAAGGAAGAATTCAATAACTGCATAACCGGCCACCATGTATTTTGCCTTGATTGGAATCGGAATAAAAAACAAATAAAGGGGCAGATTGGGGAACACAAAAGCAAATCCGAGCAAAATACCGAATACTGCACCGGAAGCACCCACGGTCATCATCATGTTCTTGTAGGACAAAAGACTTGATGCCAAAGAGAGATCGCCTGAACGGAGTCCGGAATCAAATATTTTCTGCATGGTGTCGTAAGTTAGGCCGTTCATTTTGGCTAATGCTTCTACAAAGTCATGTTCCCATGTGACTGCCCAGACTGCTTCTTGAATCAATGCAGCTCCAACACCGCAGACAAGATAAAATGTCAAGAATCTTCTTCCACCCCAAACTTGTTCCATAAGACGACCAAACATCCAAAGGGTGAACATGTTGAAAAGGAGATGGAATACAGAATCGGGGGAATGCAGGAACATGTATGTGAAGACCTGCGCCGGATTAAAAAGTGAACCTTCAAAAAAATGCAGCGCAAGATGATTCATAAAAAAAGCTCCAATGCTTCCCGGGAAAAGAACTTCTACCAGCCACAGGAGACAATTAATTATTATCAGATTTTTTGTTACGGGGGGAATATTCCATTTTCCCCGGTTGGTTGAATTACGAAACATGATGCAAAAATAATAAATTTTAGGTTCTCTCTACTCGAAAAAAGAAGCTAATTAAAGCAAAAAAACTAAAAAAACGGCTTTCGGGTTATTTTTTTATGATTTTAATTTGTTGTATGATATAGAAATTGTATATTTGCCCCAAGAAACAACTTGAAATACTTACACATAAAAACTTTGTCACTATGAATAAGACAGATCTCGTAAATGAAATTGCTGCCAAGGCCGGTCTTTCCAAAGTTTCTGCAAAGGCTGCTCTGGATGCATGTCTCGAATCTATTGAACAAGCACTTGCCAACGACGATAAAGTTCAACTCATTGGTTTTGGCACATTCCAAATGATTGAAAAAGATGCTCGCATGGGTATCAATCCGCGCACAAAAGAGAAAATCGAAATTCCGGCACGCAAAGTGGTTAAATTCAAACCGGCTGCTGAACTCGGTAAATAATAAATTCTCTCAGGGAGAATAAAGGCCTTTAAGGAGGTGTGTCAAATCATGATTTTGATACACCCCCTTAATACATATATTTCAATACATATATTTCTCACCCTTTTTCGGGTTTACCTATTCTTGAAAGGAAAGTCTGAAAGATTCCTTGCTACCCTCGAAAAATTTATTTCTTAATTTTTAGACTTTTGAGGCCCAAAAGTTGTTATATAATAAAGAAATGTTTCTCCGCTGTGAATCAGAAGGGAGAAATTGTCTTTCCCGACTTTACCATCGGATTAATAACTTTTAAATTCAACAAATTATGGAAGCAACCATTAAAGCAATTCATTTCGACATTTCCGATAAACTGACTGCGTTTGTCAACAAGAAGATTGAGAAGCTTCTCCGGCGGTATGAAACTATCACGGATGCCGATGTGAATCTTCGGCTTATCAAGCCGGAAACTGCTATGAATAAGGAAGCGGGCATCAAAGTGGCTATCCCGGGGAGTGCTGATCTATTTGCTTCCAAGACAGCTGATTCATTCGAAGAAGCCTTTGATCTTGCTCTCGAAGCGATAGAAAAACAACTTGAAAAAACTAAGGAAAAGAAATAAATTTCCAAAAGTTCGTCCCACCTCTTCTCATCCCCCGTATTTTCTCTTGTTGCAGTTTACGTCAAGAGAAAATCCGGGGTGCTTCAATGTCAAATATTATTCATGAAACGACTAACTAAAACTTCCATTATAGAGTTTCCCAAAATATGCGATCCTCGAGGGAATCTTTCTTTTATTGAGGGGAGTCGTCATATCCCTTTCCCAATCAAACGGGTATTTTACATTTACGACGTGCCCGGAGGAGAAACCCGCGGGGCTCATGCTCATCGAGAATGTGCTGAAGTACTGATTGCAGTTACCGGTTCTCTTGAAGTACGACTCACAGATGGAGAAAAGGAGAAGAGCTATATACTTAATCGATCCAATCGAGGATTGCTCATTCCACCGGGTACATGGAGGACAATGCATGAATTCACCACCGGAACTGTTGTTTTGGCTCTATGTTCAAGAGAATATGAAGAAGAAGACTATATCCGGGATTATGAAGAATTCGAACGATTTGTAGCTGCTCTTCCGGAAGAGAGTCGAGCCATACTCTAATTCACTGATTTAAGATGAAATATTTTCCTTTCCAACAGCTCTCCACAACAAATGAGCGTTTTGCCAAGGAATTGCACGAGGCTGCCTGCCGGGTTATTGATTCAGGACGGTATCTGCTTGGGGAAGAAACTCATGCTTTCGAAACCGAGCTTTCACAGTTCATCGGCTCAGCCCATGCGGTAGCGACTGCCAATGGATTGGAAGCAATTAGACTTATCTTTGCCGCTTATATTGAGATGGGACGTCTCCACCCCGGAGATGGAGTGCTTGTGCCAGCAAATACTTTTATAGCCTCATTACTTCCACTGTCACAACTGGGACTACGTCCCCTATTGGTCGATCCGGACGCGAGAACCATGAGTGTCAGTTTATCAAAATTTGCATCTGAAATAACACCGGATGTAAAAGCCGTGCTGGCGGTTCATCTCTATGGGCTTCCCTCTTTTACTCCTGAAGGCCTTAATTATCTGCGTAGCAAGAATATAATATTAGTTGAGGACAACGCTCAAGCAATTGGCGCGGAGGTTTTTGATCCTACAACCGGAAAAACTATCCGAACCGGAAATATGGGAGACGCAGCCGCATTTAGTTTTTATCCGGCCAAAAATATCGGGGCATTGGGTGACGGAGGTGCTGTCACTACTTCAGATTCTGACTTGGCCAAAACCATTCGTCAGCTTTCCAACTATGGAGGAAGCCGGAAGTATCACTACGATATGAAGGGATTTAATAGTCGGATGGATGAGATTCAAGCAGCCTTCCTTCGGGTCAAACTTCCCCATACGATGGAAGAGAGAGAGCGCCGGGAAGCGGCAGCTGCAGCCTACGATTCTTCTATCGAACATCGGGATATAATTTTGCCAAGTCGCCACCCGAACTTGCGCCAAGCGTGGCATCAGTATGTGGTTCGCACTCCCGAACGGGACCGACTCGCCAGATTCCTGACTGCACAAGGAGTGGAAACGATGATTCACTATCCGATTCCACCTCACCTTCAAAAATGTTATGTGGGCCAATTTCCAGGATCTTTCCCCATAGCGGAGAAATTAGCTACCGAAATTCTTAGCCTACCCATAGCGAATATCAACTCTCAAGACGCAATCGAGATTGCTCAAATCATAAATAGTTTCAAATGACCTCCTCTGACCAAGGGAAATTGCGATTGAAATCGCCAAAGACTAAAATTTGGCTCGCAATCGCAACTATTGGATTAGTACTCCTAATTGTGTCCGCTATAGTCGTCGGGCCACTCTTCACCTACACCACATCTTCGCGAGAGATAATAATAGTCCCACAGAATCCTTCGTTATCCGACCTTTCGGATTCATTATCCACACGCTTCGGAAGGAAATATGCGGATCGAACCATTCGGGCTGCGCGCCTGATGGGAGACGCATTCCGATTGCGTCCGGGAGCTTACGAAATTCAAACGGGCACAACTCCTTTCGGCGCCGCGCGTCGTCTTGGTCGGGGAAGACAGTATATAGTTAACATTGCAATTAATAATATTCGAACTCCGGAGCAATTGGCTGAGCGGCTGTCGAAAACCCTAAAATTCTCTTCTCAAGAATTTTTAGAAGCAATGGGAAACGCCGCTTTCCTCAAGGCTTATGGACTGACCCCCGAAAGCGCGATGGCACTCGTCGTGGCGGACAACTACGAAGTCTATTGGAACACCTCTCCGGAAAGCTTATTGATGAAACTTGGGGATCGATTCAACGCTCTTTGGACTCCGGAACGACGCAAAAAGGCCGAAGCCCTTGGCATAAGCCCACTGGAAGTGGAAATTATCGCTTCTATTGCAGATGAAGAAACAAACAAGAGCGACGAAAAAGGAAGAATCTGCCGCTTATATTATAACCGATTGAAGAAAGGGATGAAACTTCAGGCAGATCCTACAGTGAAATATGCTTTAGGTGATTTTGGTATACGTCGAGTTACCAAGACTCATTTGGGTGCCGAATCGGACTATAACACTTATCGGAGGGAAGGTCTTCCCCCAGGTCCCATCCGAATTACAGATTCCAAAACTGTAGATGCTTTTCTTAATTCCTCCCCTTCGGATGATATTTTCATGTGCGCACGTGCGGATATGTCGGGCTACCATGATTTCACATCAAGCTATTCCGAACATCAGATAAATGCCAAGCGTTATCAAGAAAAACTCAATCAATTAGGAATTTGAAAATTTTATATTTATGAACTATACCCTTCTCAAAACTTTTGGCTCACCGGAAAACGCCTTCATAGTAGCAGGCATGTTGCGCAGCAACGGCATCGATTGCCAGGTGCAGGAAAGCGCCGGCTCGGAGCTATTCCCAGCTCCTGACGGAGGCATCTCCGGGACAGCACTTTACGTACCGACAGAACAAGCACAACAAGCTTCAGAACTGCTTAAACAACACGCCGATTAACTCATTGGATTCTTTTGAGCGACCAAACGGAAATGCAACGTAGTCGACACGTTCAACTCTTTCACTTCCTTTTAATGGCAATCATCGTATGGTTGGCATGCATTCATTGTGTTTCCACTGCAAACGCAAGCCCCCTCGATTCAATCTCTCCGGAATTTCCCTCTGATACAGTGTCAGAACCTTCTGACAGCACTATTCATCAATCCGATACGATAATTACAGCCAAGCGGAGTGACAATCCTAATTGGTGGTGGAATCGATTGCGCAACGGGACACTGGTTATGAAAGATACCTCTGTCATATATCCTCGCTTTTTAGGTTTTTGCGTGAATGTATATAATTGGGCTGACCGAACTTTCAACAGTTACGATTCTGAATATGTGGAGGGGACAGGGAAGCGATGGAAAGCAATTGTCAAAAGCGACAATTGGTCTGACGGCTATGCCATGAATTTGCGCCACGACATGCCCATCACAATGACCAGTGACATCTATTGTTCGCTGGGTTTTTATCTGCAATATATGGCAGTGAGCGTAGGGTACTCGTTAGACATGTCAAATATCATCGGCAACAAACCGATGCTACACAAAAAATTTGGTGCCGGTTTCAATTGCTCTCTCTTTTCAATCGAAGTTTACTATCACGAAAACACCGGAGGTGCTTTCCTTCGGACATTTGGGGATTACAAAAAAGGAAAATGGCTTCATGAGGAATTTCCCGGGGTGTCGGTAATCAAATATGGAGTGGACGCATATTATTTTTTTAATCATAACCGGTATTCCCAGGGAGCGGCCTACAATTTCTCCAAATATCAACGTAAGAGTGCCGGTTCCTTTATAATCGGCTTCAATTACGGGAATCACAATATTTCACTTGATTTCGAAAGGCTCCCCGAAAATCTCCTACCTTACCTTAACATCCCCAATCAAAAATATCGTTTTCATTATCACAATTTCTGCCTGATGGGTGGATATGGTTATAATTTCGTTTTCGCGAAGAATTGGATTTTGAACGCGACCGCAATGCCAATGGTCGGTCTCAACAGGAGTTTTCTTGACTCTCTTGAGGGGAAACAAGATATGCTCTCTCTGGGAGTAAAGGCAAAAACAGCTTTGACCTGGAATATCCAAAATTTCTTCCTTAGTGTACAAGCGGTTTTCGATGGAAGTTGGTATCGGAGCTCGGACTATTCTCTATTCAGCACCTTCGATCACTTTTCGGCTAATGTGGGAGTAAGGTTTTAAATTAAATTCACTTAACTTATTTTTTGGTTTAGCTGCATTTTTCTTGCAGTGGCTCAATCTAACTTTGCAGTGTCTGAAAAGCAATTAACTTATTAGCTTATAAACGCACTTCAAGGTTATGAGAACAGTTATCAATAAAATTCGGGAATCTCATTTAATGATTCTAATCATTGCAGCGGGGCTTACTCTGATTACCCTTCAACTACGCAGTATTTTATTTTAAAATCCTTACCACTCACGGGCTTCTGCTCTCCCCTCCTTACATTTCTTACTCTTTATCGTTTACAATTTATCACAATAAAAAAAGGGAGTATCACCTACGAATTGATATTCCCTTTAAATCTCTTTGTCTGGAGCTCATCACGACTCATTTCTATAAAGAGAACGATAACCGTTACGGTTATCGTTCATGAGTACAGAAAGTGGGACTCGAACCCACACAACCCTTCCGGGTCAAGGGATTTTAAGTCCCTCGTGTCTACCATTCCACCATTTCTGCATCGGATTAACTTCACTGGTAGAGGTGAAGTCACCTGTTTCTCCAATAGTAAAATCAGACTTAGACAACGCTTGTCGAAACCTGACTAACGTTTGGAGATTGCAAAGTTAGATGTTTTTTTCTTATTGTGCAAAAGTTTTGTGATTTTGTTGCTTATTTGTCGGGCAGAAAGTTTCCAATAAGAAGTGCAACGGTCCTTCTCCTTCCTCCTCCTCAGGGGAAGGCCACGCGCCGAGGGGGCTGAGCAAGCCCCCGTTGAGCGCACTGATGTATTAGGCAACTTTTCATAAGGATTCTGTCTGCAACACAAAAAAGGAGACCGAAGTCTCCATGAGATTAATTAACTTTGTGTTGCAAATGAAAAAATATAGTCACTTAATCTCGGAGCAAAGATACACAATAGAAGTGTTACTCCGACAAAAAAAGAGCAGAAAAGAGATATGCGAGACCATAAATATCTCGATGTCTACTCTTTCCAGAGAGTTAAAGCGCAACAGTGGTCAACGCGGCTACCATTATAAACAAGCGCAAGCAAAAGCCGATGGCAGAAAGCGTAGATTACAGAATTACCGCAACTTAACCATTGAGTTACGCAACTTCATCCGCAATAAAATAACAAAGGAACAATGGTCACCAGCCCAAATAGCAGGTTATCTGCGCAAGAAAGACAAGAAGTGTGTATGTGTGGAAACCATATATGCCTACATTCGTGCAGACAAGTCTGCCGGCGGAGATCTGTGGAAACACTGCCGTCATCAGCTCAAGCATAGAAAACGTCATGTGACCGCGCCATACGCAGCAGTGCAAAATCGCACCATGATTGACCAAAGACCTTCTGATTGGGACGGCTCCACTCCGGGAGACTTCGAGATGGACACTATTGTCGGGAAGGATGGAAAGGGGGCTATTGTAACTCTAGTCGAAAAGAATACTTCATTTACGATGGCCAGAAAACTTCCCGAGGGAAAGAACGATCAGGCATTGGCGCAGACGGTTATCACGATGCTGCTGCCATATATTGGTAAAATCCGATCCATTACAACAGATAATGGCAGTGAGTTTGCGCTTCATCTATGGATAGCAAAACGGCTCAGAACAAAGGTATTCTTTGCCCATCCTTACTCTTCTTGGGAGAAGGGTTGCATTGAATACCATAACAAATTAATTCGACAATACATACCCAAGGGAACAGACTTCAATGAAATCTCCGATAGGATGCTTAAAGAAATAATCATAAAAATAAACAGGCGACCCAGATTGAAACTTGATTATTCAACCCCAGTCGCCGAGTTCTTCAAATTTATTGCCTAATTTTGCACTTGCAGGTAGAAGCTACTATAACGCCATAAAAATAAAAACTCCCTTCTTAATCTAAAAGTCTATTTAAAAACATTTTAGGGTAAACGAAGGGAGTTTTTAGGATTGAAATATATTTAACCGACTCAAAGAGTACGTTCTATATTCCAAACAAAAGCCCGGAGTCCAAGACGTGGCTTGGCGTCATCAAGCGTCTTTAATAGCGCCAAAAGATCGTCGACTTTATCATCAGGCACAATGGTAATAATTGCAGAGGCAAGCGAGGGCCATGCATGCGAACCATAGTGTGGTTCTCCTTTGTCTGAACCTCGACCTTGAACAGTCCCAAAGGAAGTGAAGCCCCGGCAACCCAATCGGTCAAGTGTGTCTATTATATCTTCCTGATGTGCCTGATCGTAAGAAATGAATATACTTTTCATCGTGATTTCATTTGAGTAATTCGTATTAGAATCTTAATTCCCTGCATCATTTGGATGCCAGTTTGCGCATTTTCTTACGCGTACGCTTGATACCATTTTTGGCAAACACACAGTAGAGCACCGGCACAAAGAGGAGGGTAAGAATTGTAGAGAAGGTCAAACCTCCGATAACGGCTGTACCCATCGGACGCCACATTTCAGCTCCTTCTCCGGTGCCACATGCCATCGGCACCATACCGAGAATGGTGGTGAGAGTAGTCATTATCACCGGACGAAGGCGCGACCGTCCCCCATCGATTACGGCTACCCGCACTCCCATGCCTCGCTCGCGATTGAGCGTAATGTAGTCAATAAGTACGATACCATTTTTCACCACAATACCAATAAGCATGATGGCTCCAATCATGGACATGACGTTCAGCGTGTGTCCTGTCAGCCAAAGGATCAAGAATACTCCTGAAAAAGCAAACAGAAGAGAAGTCATGATGATTCCGGGATAGGTCAGCGATTCAAACTGAGCAGCCATGACAATGTAGACAAGGATGATGATCAACACACCCAACATCAGCAAATCACCAAATGAATCTTGCTGATCTTCGTAAGAACCGGCCAGACCGATAATAATTCCGGAAGGAAGATGCATATTGTCTATCTCAGCTTCCGCAGCCGTCACTACCTGAGAAAGAGGCACCCCATCGACCACAGCAGACACAGTAATAAGACGTTCGCGGTCCTTACGCTCAATTGTAGGCGGCGTGAACCGTTCGACCACCTTGCCGAGTTCCTTCAGGCGAACCGGTTGGCCGGTAGAAGTGTAGATAACGATATTTTCAATATCGGACAGACTGGTTCGGGAATCGGGATCATACATGACTTTAATGTCATATTCTTCACCATCTTCACGGAACTGAGAGGCAGTGGAACCATTTATTCGATTACGGATATACATGGCTACCGTCTGCATATTCAAGCCGTAGAGCGCCAGTTTTTCACGATCAAAATCCACCTGATATTCGGGTTGATAGTCGGAGCGCGAAATATTGATGTCGGCTGTTCCGGGAATACCTTTGAGAATCCGGGAGAGTCGTTGAGCCACAGAATCGGTCTCTGTGAAATCATAACCATAAATTTCAAAATCGACTGTAGACTGACCACCCATCGACATACCTCGACCACCGCCCACATTAACCTGAGCTTTCTTATACTCAGGAAATTCCGTAGCCAAATCATGACGCATATCATCGGCAATCTCCCGAATATTGCGTTTACGCTTTGCGGGGTCGACCAAACGAATGTTCATCGACACGATATGCGACCCGTTATCTTGTAGGGAAGCAAAAGTATTGTCAGAACTGGCCGGACCAACCGTATAGTTGCAAACTTGAATTTCGTCCTTATATTTTTTTCGCCAAAGAGAATCCAGACGAGCAGTCGTGGCCTGTGCAATTTCGACTCGAGTTCCAATCGGAAGTTCAAGCGAAACTCCGATGCGGGAATTGTCTTGAGTCGGGAAAAATTCAGTACCAACAAATTTCATCAGGAATATCGAGCCAACGAAAATTCCGAGACACACAATAATTGTCACAGTCTTATGCCCCACCACCAGTCTTAATAATCCGGCATAGCCATTATCAAATCGGTCGAGAGCCCGTTCAATGGGCATGTAAAATTTCTCATAGAAGCGAGAATGTTTGGGATTACGACGCAACCATTGTGAACACAGCATCGGAGTGAGAGACAAAGCACACGTAGTGGAGATGATCATCATGATTGTTACCATCCAACCAAGCTGGCGGAAAAGCACACCGGTCATGCCGGTCACAAGTGTCAGTGGGAAGAACACGGCAATCAAAGTTAGCGTTGAAGCAATTACAGAGATCGCCACCTCGTTAGTCCCATGCACAGCAGCTTGCTTTGGATCAGCTCCTCGCTCAATGTGGGTCGTGACGTTTTCAAGCACTACGATGGCATCGTCGACCACCATACCGATTGAAATCGAAAGTGCCGACAGAGAGACAATATTAAGAGTGTTTCCCGTAGCAAAAAGATAGATAAAGGATGCAATGAGCGAGACCGGGATGGTAATGACGATAATCATTGTAGCTCTCCATCGCCCAAGGAAGATGAACACGACAATCATCACAAACAAGAGTGCATAGAGCACAGTTTCTTCGAGCGAAGCGATGGTGTTTCGAATATTATCAGATGTATCGACAATCACACCGATCTTGACATCCGACGGAAGATTTTTTTCCAACTTCGGCAACATCTTCATTACTTTCTCCGAAATCTGAACCGAGTTTGCACCACTCTGCTTCTGAATGATTATCATCGCACCTTCCATTCCGGAATTATAGGTGTGTTGGGTGCGTTCCTCAAGAGTATCCTCGATCTTGGCTACGTCTTTGAGATAGACAATCGACCCATTGGACGATCCGACAGGGATATTGGAAAGTTCTTCTGTCTGTTTGAATTCGCCTTGGACCCGAAGGGCATAAGTGTTTGATCCCACATCGAAGGATCCACCCGGGATATTGCGGTTTTCTGCACCAATGATGGATGCAATCTGTTCAACAGAGATGTTGTATGCCTCCAATCGGGCTGGGTCACAATATACATGGACTTCACGCTTGGGAGCACCGGAAATACTCACTGACCCTACTCCGTCGACGCGAGCAAGAGGGTTGACAACCGCATCGTCGAGAATCTTGTAAAGTCCCGGCATACTTTCCTTAGCTTCGACCGACAGAAGGCAAATAGGAATCATGTCGGTCGAGAATTTAAAGATTATTGGGTTTTCACTATCGTCTGGGAGCTGAGACTCGACCATATCAAGCTTGTCCCGGACGTCGTTGGTCAAAACATCAATATCGTAGCCATACTCGAATTCAAGAGTGATCACCGAAGTATTTTCGCGCGAAGCAGAAGTGATGTGTTTGAGGTGTTCGACAGAATTGAGAGTATTTTCCAGTGGTTTGGTCACATTTTGTTCTATATCTTCAGCACTGGCACCCGGGTACATGGTAATAACCATTAGAGTGTTGGTGTCAATGTCGGGATACAGGTCGATCGGGAGTTTGGCAAGTGAGAACAGACCGAGGATGATAACCGTAACAAAGCAGAGGGTCGTCATAATTGGTCGTTTCACAGAAGCGCCGTATAGACTCATATCTTTTTAATTTAAGTAATCGATTATGGAATATGCAATTAACTATTTGGCAATTTGAACTTCCTTGCCATTGGTGAGGTTACTTTGTCCGGACACCACTACTTGGGCCCCATCTTCCACTCCGGAGAGCAACTCATAGCCGTCATCAAGCCGCTGACCGAGCTCTACCTGGCGATATTCCACCTTTCCATCTTTGTAGACGTAGACAAAATGATTCCCGCTTCCGGGTTGCTTCACTACAGCCAGATCAGGCACCACCACATGAGCGGATTGGCCAAGATTGAGCTGTAGACGGCCAAACATTCCGGGAAGAATGCGATTGTCAGAGTTTGGAACAGTAATTTCCACTCCAAAAGTGCGCGTCTGGGGATCAACGGTAGGCATTGTCATTGTCACAGTTCCTTTAAATTCTTCGCTACCAAAAGTATCGAAGTAAATTTTGGCCGGCATTCCTTTATGCACTTTAGGAAGCTCACTTTCACTGACGTTGATAACAATCTTAATTGGCTGGACTTGAGCAATAGTAAGAATAGGAAGTTGACCGGTCATGTCACCCGGATCATAATTTCGTTTAGTCACAACACCATTGATGGGGGATGTCAGCACAGTGTTTTCCTGAGCATTACGTAGAGTACGCTGAGCAGCGGCCACTGCATTTCGGGCATTAATCAACTGGGTCTCAACTTGGTCGAGGGCTTGTTTAGTACCTCCTCCTATTTTATAAAGTTCTAAGGCACGATTGTATTCCACCTGGACATTAGCGAGGTTCGCTTTAGCATTGTCGACTTGAATTTGATATGTGGTCGTATTCACATCGTCAAGGGTAACGAGTTTCTGCCCTTTTGCGACACGCATACCTTCATCGACATATATGGCTTTGATCCGATTCGACATTGCGGCAGAAATATTGTTGACAGTTTGAGCCTCGGCAGTTGCGGTATAGTTCCCGAGCTGGTCAACCTGCCTTTCTGTAACTGTTTCTATTTTGACAACCGGCTTTTGCTCGGCTTTTTCCGGCTGCTTTTCTTCTTTATTTGAGGAACACGATGCAAGCAACACACCTGTCATGACAAGCAGGGATAGGGAATTGAGTTTCATTGTTTAGTTTTGGTTGGAATTATTGGAATTGGAGTTAAAAGCGGGCAGGATGGCATCGTCCCGACCTAAAAGATAGTCTAACTCCGAAGTGGAAATTAGATAGTTATAAATAGCCTGGTAATAAGCAAGTTTAGCAGACGTATCAGCTAATTCGCTATCTCGAAGATCAAGATATGTGGCTGCTCCGATTTCGAAACTCTTCTGCATGATCTGATACGCTTTCTCCGCAAGCCGAACGCCTTCTTCACTGGTGGAAATTTGTTTTACTTCCTTATCAATATTATCGAGAGCCAGGCGCACCTGCATGTCAAGAGAGTTAATAAGATTTTCACGTTGGAATTCCATCTCTTTGAGCTGCACTTGAGCTTGCTTCAAGCCGTAATATTTTGAACCGCCGGAAAAGATTGGGATCGAAAGAGCTAACCCTACAGTCGAATAAGGGTGGAATTGTTGATTTTTTAATGCATTACCATTGCTCAATGCATTCCAGTTAATATTGAAGGTAGCTCCAAGAGTCGGAATCCACGCATATTTTTTCAGGGTCACGTTTTCTTCAAGTAGTTTGGTTTGAAGATTAAGGGATCGCAAAGAAGTGTTACCTTCGAGATTCCAACCACTCCTCAGAAGATTGCCAAACATCTCTTGTTGCATTTCTTTAAGCGAAACATTTGGTTCAATGTCCACTTCGTTATCCATTCCGATGAGAACCTTAAGCTGGAGTTTACATTGCCGGATTGCAATTTCCGCCTGAAGAAGCTCAGGCTCGACATTACGCACCTGCACGGTGGAGCGAAGCACATCGTATTCGGAAGCAGTACCCTGCTGGAATTTTTTTTCGTATAGAGAAGCATTGAAAACGGCAACATCGTAGTTTTTTCTAAGTACCTCATACGATGATTTTGCAAGAAGCAATCCGTAATAAGCTTTATTTACACTATTGACGAGGTCGAGCCGAGAAGCACGGGCATTTTCAGCATTCTGGAGAATTTGGATATCACTAATTGATATACTTTTCCATAACGTCGGGGCAATCAAAGGCATTGAAGCGTTGAAACCAAAGTTCCAAGTATTGTCGGACCCCATTTTAAAACTTTGACTTTGCCCTCCCATATTCATATTGATGGTCTGGAGTTCAATGGCGCGTTGATAAGCTCCGGAGAAATCAATGGAAGGGAAGAGCTGGGCAAGCACTTCTTTTTTTGAATAATCGACACGGGTGATTTCCATGTCGGCCACTTTAATAGTAGGATTGTCGCGCAGGGCAATCTCAATACACTCCTCCCGAGAAAGGGTTAAAGTTTTACCCGATATTGGTCTGAGAGTGGGTACGACACCAATGGTGTCGTTAGCCGCTGCTGAAATTTGGGAAGGCGAAAGTTCCGGAGCGGGCGGCGTGGTTGATTGAGCATTCGAATTGGCTGAAGTTGCCAAAAGAACTGCCAATGAAAGCCACCATGGGATAGTATTCATTTGAGTTGTGAATCTATAAGGTTGAAAAAACGGTTAATTCTACTGTTTGTCGGATGAGGCGAGATGGTTGAGAATATTCAGTCCTTTTTCCGAGGCGATGGAACGTAAGAAGCCAAGAATAATAGCATCATATACTTCCACTAAAGTCATATCCGGAGGGAACAGTTCTTCCATACGTTTGAGAGCTTCCCCCTGCACTTGAAGCATTTTAGATTGAACAATAAAATTCACATCCGACCGAAATACACCTTCTTCCACTCCTTTTTCAAACATATCCATCAGATAAATGTCGCGGGAATTCTCGAGTTCTTCATATTTTGGTCGCAGATCTGAGAAGGCTTCGTCCATATCATGAAAAAAAGAGGGATTCATTCGGGCAATTAGATTGCGCATTTCGAGATGGACCTTCAACATTCCGTCAATCACATTTTCCGACCGAGCAAAAATAGCTTCACATCGAGATATATGCTCTTTCTTGGAATAATCAAGCACTGCTCGAATCATTTCTTTTTTTGAAGGAAATATTTCATAAAGAGTTCGCTTCGAAATCCCAAGTTTAGAGGCGACACGATCCATGGTAAGGTTTTTCAACCCAGTACTCATCAACATTTCCCCAATGCGCCTCAAAAAGTCTGCATTATATTCCATCGGTTACAATCGAAAAAGAATTTATTCGGTCGGATTAGGCTTGTAGGAACCACCTCTATCCTATACCGACTTTTTTCGGGCACAAAATTAGCACAAAAAACCGAAAACTCAAAAAGAGTTCCCGGTTTATATAGAGTTATAAAATCTATGACCAATAGGTGGAGGGAGAATCAGAGAAGTTTTTTTCTGAGATTTGCGAGCATATCTTGAGTCATACGATCTAAATCATATTCAGGCTTCCAGTCCCATTCTTCGCGAGCGCAGCTGTCATCCAGGCTGTCTGGCCAAGAATCGGCAATAGCCTGACGCAATGGATCCAGTTCGTAAGTCATCTTGAAGTCAGGCACATACTCTTTGATTTTTGCAGCAATAATTTCTGGATCGAAACTCATGGAAGCGATGTTGAAAGAGTTGCGATGTTTCAAACGAGTAGGGTCAGCCTCCATGATTTCGATAGCAGCCCGCAGAGCATCGGGCATATACATCATATCCATGAACGTGCCGGGCTTGAGGGGACACTTGAATTCTTCTCCTTTGACAGCAGAGTAATAAATATCCACTGCATAGTCGGTAGTACCACCACCCGGAGGAGCAACATAGCTAATCAGACCGGGGAAACGTACGGAACGAGTGTCGACGCCAAATCGGCGTGCATAGTAATCGGAGAGCATCTCGCCTGTCACTTTGGTTACGCCATATATAGTTTCAGGACGTTGGATGGTGTCTTGCGGAGTCTGGACACGCGGGGTAGCCGGTCCGAAAGAACCAATTGAACTGGGGGTGAACAATGCGCATCCTTTTTCCCGAGAGACTTCAAGACAATTGTAAAGACCTCCGACACCGATTTTCCAGGCGAGTTGAGGTTTGGATTCGGCAACCGCACTCAGGAGAGCAGCCAAATTATAAATTGTGTCAATGTTATATTTCTCTACAACGTCAGCAATCATTTGAGGGTTAGTGATATCTACTTCCTCAGCCGGTCCGCTTTCAAGAAGAATACCTTTAGGTTCCGCGCCTTTTATGTAGCCGGCAACAACGCTGCCGCTGGGGCAATGTTCGCGGAGTTTCATGGTCAGCTCGGAGCCTATTTGACCTGTCGAGCCGATGATCAGAATATTTTTCATTTCGGTTATTTAAGGTTGATCGAAAAAATTTCTGCAAATTTAAGCTTTTTTTGAAAAAATATTGGTAACTTTGAGTGATTTTTTTGCCTCCCTCTTCTCGCCAAAAGTCGTATGGTCATGCGACAAAAAGACGAACCTTATTATTACCGTCTAATATTATGTATTCCAACTTCAAAAATCATCTCACTAAAGAGCTGCAGGACATCAAAGATGCCGGACTCTACAAAAACGAACGCGTAATCATCACTCCCCAAAAAGCAGATATTGCCGTAAAAAATGCTGAGGGTGAGGTTCTAAATTTCTGTGCGAACAATTATCTTGGCCTCTCAGACAATTCCCGTCTTATCGAAGCGGCTAAGAAAGCCATGGATAACCGGGGCTATGGCATGAGTTCCGTGCGCTTTATCTGCGGAACCCAAGACCTCCATAAAGAATTAGAAAAAGCTATTTCGGATTATTTCAAAACCGAAGACACCATTCTATATGCGGCTTGTTTCGATGCAAACGGAGGGCTCTTTGAGCCTCTCTTTACAGAAGAAGACGCCATCATTTCTGACTCCTTAAATCACGCATCTATCATCGACGGTGTGCGTCTTTGCAAAGCTAAACGGTTCCGTTATGCCAACGCTGATATGGTAGATTTGGAACGCTGCTTACAAGAAGCGAAAGATTGCCGCTATAAAATCATTGCAACCGACGGAGTTTTCTCAATGGATGGGAATGTAGCCCCAATGGATAAGATTTGCGAGCTGGCCGAAAAATATGACGCACTTGTGATGGTTGACGAGAGCCACTCGGCAGGAGTTGTGGGCCCGACCGGTCATGGTGTCGCCGAACAGTTTAACTGCTATGGCAAAATCGATATTTTCACCGGCACCCTCGGAAAATCCTTTGGCGGTGCTATGGGTGGATTCACAACGGGTCCGAAAGAAGTTATTGATATGCTTCGTCAGCGTTCACGCCCATACCTCTTCTCCAATTCTGTTGCTCCTTCGATTGTGGGAGCAAGCATCGAGATGTTCAAAATGCTTAAAGAAAGCAATGAGCTTCACGACAAACTGATGGAGAATGTGAACTATTTCCGTGATAAAATGCTGGAAGCGGGCTTTGACATCAAACCTACTCAAAGCGCAATTTGTGCTGTGATGCTTTATGATGCCAAGCTCTCGCAAGACTTTGCTGCAGAAATGCAGAAAGAGGGTATTTTTGTAACCGGCTTCTACTATCCGGTAGTCCCCAAGGGACAGGCTCGCATTCGTGTGCAGCTGTCTGCAGGCCACAATCGTGAGCAACTCGACCGCGCTATTGCAGCTTTTGTTAAGGTGGGCAAAAAGCTTGGCGTTCTTAAGTAATTTACGCGCGTAAATATATGTTTTAGGCCGACACGTCAAAAATGACTTTGTCGGCCTATTTATTTCATCCCGTCTACTTCGCGACTAATGGTGTCGAAAAGACTAAATCTTATTTTGTCATCGGCACATAACCAGCCGGCACTGCAATTCCATCGGCACGAGCTCTTTTCTCCATGTTTTTGATTCGGGTGTCAGTTGCCGGATGGTCAGAGAATAGTTGTTTGACCTTGGAACTTAAATTCGAACTTCCGCTTTCAAGTGATTTCAATTTTTTAAAGGCCATTGCCATCGCCCAAGGATTTTTACCGGATTTTTTAAGGAAATCATATCCATAATTATCCGCATTGGATTCTTGCTTTTTTGAATAATTATTGGTGATCAATGCTTCGCCAATACTTCCAAGTTGAGAATTCGAAAGATTTCCAACCAATCCTCCGGCAGAGCCAAGTGCGTCTCGGGCTGCAGATGTAAGCAATGCATTTTTGAATGCTTTTTTGGTGTCTTCATGAGCCACATGCCCGATTTCATGCCCAATAACGCCTAAAACTTCATCGTCAGACATGAGATCCATTAATCCGGAATAAACACGGACACTGCCATCAGCACATGCGAAAGCATTTACATCACTTGTGATATAAACTTTAAAATTGAGAGGGATACCATTCACCCTTGTAAGACCCGAAGTCATTTGATTAAGTCGCTTGGTGTAAGGACTATTTGCATCGGCAATTTTATTTTGCTTATCAAGACCGGCAACATATTGGCTTACATAGCCCTTCAATTGCGAGTCTGAAATCGTAAAAGCTTGCACAGCTTTTACACCTCCTTTAAGGGCTTGTGTCAAATCAAAAGCCACTGCCTGAGTAGAGGTCGAAACAACCATAATTAAGGCTGCAAAGAAGAATCCGATTTTTTTCATTATTGCTTTGGTGGAACAAACCGGGGAGTCGGACCATTTGATTTTGAAAGGCCGGCTCCCCGAACTAATTTATATAAACTTAAAAGCTATAGCACTATTTTTCTACAATCTCCACAGCCTCGACATCGACTGGGTCGGCAGTGGCTTCGGCCGCTTTAAGAGCTTCGTACTCGTCGAGATTAGCCACAACCAGTTTGTTGTACTCACGCAGACCGGTTCCGGCCGGAATAAGATGACCGCAGATCACATTTTCCTTCATGCCCTCCAACGTGTCTGTTTTGCCATTGATTGCAGCTTCATTAAGAACTTTTGTCGTCTCCTGGAAGGAGGCAGCCGACATAAAGCTTGATGTCTGCAAGGCAGCCCGAGTGATTCCCTGAAGAATCTGCTCCGAGGTAGCAGGGATAGCATCTCTGACAGTCATAATCTTGAGATCTTTACGCTTCAAGGCTGAATTTTCATCGCGAAGCTTGCGTACGGTAATAATTTGACCGGCATAGAAAGTCTGGCTGTCACCGGGATCAGTAATGACTTTTTTGCCCCAAATATTATCATTTTCTTCCATAAAGTCTCGTTTATCGACAATCTGCTGCTCGAGGAAACGAGTATCTCCGGGATCCAGGATATTTACCTTACGCATCATCTGGCGGACGATAACTTCAAAGTGCTTGTCGTTAATCTTCACACCTTGCATGCGATACACATCTTGAACTTCATTCACGATATATTCTTGCACAGCCGTCGGACCCATGATATTAAGAATATCGTTGGGTGTAATCGCTCCATCAGAAAGGGGAGTTCCAGCACGTACATAATCATTTTCCTGCACAAGAATCTGTTTAGAAAGAGGTACAAGATATTTCTTAACCTCTCCAAGCTTGGAGGTTACGCTGATTTCGCGATTACCACGCTTGATTTTTCCAAATTCAACTTCTCCATCGATTTCACTGACCACAGCCGGATTGGACGGGTTGCGAGCCTCAAAGAGTTCAGTCACACGAGGCAGACCACCTGTGATGTCACCTACATTACCAGTAGCACGCGGGATTTTCACGAAAGCTGTGCCGGGAGTGATTGAAGCTCCATCCTCGACTTCAATATGTGCTCCCACCGGCAGAGAGTAACTGCGAATGATTTCACCGGAAGCGTCTACAAGCTCGGCTGTCGGCACTTTGGTGCGATCTTTGGATTCAATCACTATCTTTTCATGTAGATGGGTGGCTTCATCAGTTTCAGTGCGATAGGTGACTCCTTCCTCCACATCGCGGAAACGCATAGTACCTTTATCTTCTGCTATAATAACAGCGTTAAAGGGATCCCATTCGCAAATTATGTCGCCGTTCTTGACCATGTCGCCATCTTTAAAATAAATCTTGGCGCCATAAGGAATATTAGCGGTAGTCAACACCATTTCCGTACGGGGTTCGACTATGCGCAATTCAGCCATTCGACCAACTACAACATTATTTCCATCTGTATCTTTTACCGTACGCAGTTCGTCAATTTCTAATCGACCGTCATGGCGAGATGTTACGTCTTTTGCAACAGCCTGGTTAGAAGCGACACCACCAACGTGGAAAGTTCGAAGAGTAAGCTGAGTTCCCGGTTCGCCAATGGATTGAGCGGCGATTACACCGACAGCCTCCCCCTTCTGAACCATTCGGTGAGTCGAAAGGTTGCGACCATAACATTTGGCACAAACACCTTTCTTTGACTCACAAGTGAGCACTGACCGGATTTCCACCTGCTCAATAGCTGACTTTTCTATCTTCTCGGCAGCTGCTTCGGTGATTTCTTCCCCTTGCGCCACTATCAGCTCATTGGTATAAGGATCAACTATATCGTGAACTGATACACGACCGAGGATACGTTCGCTAAGGGAAGCGACCACTTCCTCGTTATTCTTGATCTCTGTGCATACGAGTCCGCGAAGTGTGCCACAGTCCTCTTCTGTAATGATCACATCGTGAGCCACGTCCACCAAACGACGGGTCAAATAACCGGCGTCTGCCGTCTTAAGTGCAGTGTCGGCAAGACCTTTTCGAGCGCCATGGGTAGAAATAAAATATTCCAATACTGAAAGACCTTCCTTGAAGTTTGCAAGAATGGGGTTCTCGATAATCTGACCACCTTCTGCACCTGCTTTTTGGGGTTTTGCCATAAGGCCACGCATTCCGGAAAGCTGGCGAATCTGGTCCTTTGAACCACGGGCTCCAGAGTCAAGCATCATATAGACGGAATTAAACCCTTGCTGGTCTTCCTCCATCTGCTTCATAAGGGTGGATGCCAGTTTATTGTTGACGTGTGTCCATATATCAATGACCTGATTGTAACGTTCGTTACCGGTGATGAAGCCCATCTGATAGTTCTGGAGCACTTCTTCTACTCGGGCATGCCCTTCTGCAACATATTCTTCTTTTTCTTTCGGAATGATTACATCACCAAGGTTGAACGAAAGGCCTCCACGGAATGCCATCCGATAACCCAAATTCTTGATATCATCAAGGAATTGGGCAGAGCGTGTCACACCACACTTTTTAATTACCTTTCCAATGATGGTACGCAAACTCTTCTTGGAAATAATCTCATTTACGTATCCAATCTCTTTTGGCACGTATTGATTGAAAAGTACGCGGCCAACTGAAGTATCGTTACAAAGGCGTTTTACCGGAAGTCCTTCCTCGTCTACGTCATCCACATAGACTGAAACCGGAGCATGAAGAGTAACGCGTCCTTCATTATAAGCAATTTCTGCTTCCTCGGGACCATAAAAGACGGTGCCCTCCCCTTTGTCGCCTTTGCGAAGCTTGGTAATGTAGTACAAGCCGAGGACCATGTCTTGTGAAGGCACTGTAATAGGCGCACCGTTAGCCGGATTCAAAATATTGTGAGCGCCGAGCATAAGCATCTGAGCCTCAAGAATAGCCTCGTTGCCGAGAGGGAGATGCACAGCCATCTGGTCACCGTCAAAGTCAGCGTTAAATGCTGTACATGCGAGTGGGTGAAGCTGAATGGCTTTGCCTTCTATCATCTTAGGTTGGAAAGCCTGAATACCTAATCGGTGAAGTGTCGGAGCACGGTTGAGAAGAACCGGATGACCTTTCATCACATATTCGAGAATATCCCAAACCACAGGTTCCTTGCGATCCACGATCTTCTTTGCACTTTTAACCGTCTTCACGATGCCGCGCTCGATAAGCTTGCGAATCACAAAGGGTTTATAAAGCTCAGCGGCCATAAGCTTGGGTATGCCACATTCATGCATCTTCAGTTCCGGGCCTACTACAATTACCGAACGAGCCGAATAGTCGACACGTTTACCGAGCAGATTCTGACGGAAACGTCCTTGTTTACCTTTCAGACTATCGGAAAGCGATTTTAGAGGACGATTCACATCGCTCTTAACGGCACTCGACTTACGTGAGTTGTCAAGAAGTGAGTCAACTGCTTCTTGCAAAAGGCGCTTCTCGTTGCGCAAAATCACATCCGGAGCCTGAATCTCAATCAGACGCTTCAGACGATTGTTGCGTATAATCACCCGACGGTACAGATCGTTAAGGTCGGAAGTTGCAAAGCGCCCGCCATCCAGAGGTACTAAAGGTCGCAACTCAGGCGGAATAACAGGCACTGCCTTCAAAATCATCCATTCGGGACGATTGCGATCAGCCGATGCCAAGAACGAATTGACAACTTGAAGTCGCTTCAAAGCTTCTGTTTTTCTCTGCTGCGAACCGTCAGTGTTAGCCCGATTACGAAGCTCAGCTGCTAACTTCACCAAATCAAGATCTTGCAGAAGATCGTAGATTGCTTCTGCACCCATCTTTGCAACAAACTTGTTTGGGTCTTTATCGTCGAGAGAATCATTATTTTCGGGAAGCTTCTCGAGAATTTCCAAATATTCCTCCTCTGAAAGAAGATCTTGCTTCTCCAGTGGACGAGTGGAATTGCCGTCCTTAATCTTGTAATCGACATTGCCGGGATTAATTACTACATACTTTTCGTAGTAAATCACTTGGTCAAGTTTTTTAGAAGCAAGACCGAGCAAATAGCCGATTTTGTTTGGAAGCGAGCGGAAATACCAAATATGAGCTACCGGAACCACGAGTTCGATATGCCCCATTCGTTCACGACGAACCTTCTTCTCGGTTACTTCCACACCACACCGGTCGCACACTATTCCTTTGTAGCGAATCCGCTTATATTTTCCGCAATGACATTCATAGTCCTTCACCGGGCCGAAAATTTTCTCACAGAAAAGGCCGTCGCGCTCCGGTTTGTAGGTGCGGTAATTAATAGTTTCTGGCTTAAGAACCTCACCACTCGATTTTTCTTTTATCTCCTCGGGCGATGCAAGTCCGATTGTGATTTTCGAGAAGTTGGTCTTTATTTTATTATCTCTTCTAAAAGCCATATTGTCTTTTTCTGAATTATTGTTGTTTTGAGGTGAGAAGATTAATCAAGACTGATGCTAAGTCCAAGCCCACGCAATTCATGGAGAAGCACATTAAGTGATTCCGGAATACCTGGATTGGGCATCGGATCTCCTTTGACGATTGCCTCATAGGTTTTGCTTCGACCCATGACATCGTCTGACTTCACAGTCAGGATTTCCTGGAGTATATGAGCAGCACCAAAGGCCTCAAGTGCCCAAACCTCCATTTCACCGAATCTCTGACCACCGAACTGAGCTTTACCGCCCAGAGGCTGCTGAGTGATGAGGGAGTAAGGACCAATAGAACGGGCGTGCATTTTGTCTTCAACCATGTGGCCAAGCTTAAGCATGTAAATGACACCGACAGTGGCTGGCTGGTCGAAGCGGTCACCCGTACCTCCATCATAGAGATAAGTCTTACCATAGCGAGGAAGACCGGCCTTATCTGTCCATTCATTTAGATCGTCGAGCGACGCACCATCGAAAATCGGAGTAGCAAACTTCTCACCGAGTTCGCGTCCTGCCCATCCAAGCACAGTCTCAAAAATTTGGCCCAGATTCATTCGGGAAGGCACACCCAGCGGGTTAAGGACAATGTCGACCGGAGTCCCGTCTTCGAGGAATGGCATATCTTCCTGACGCACTACCCGCGAAACTATACCCTTATTACCATGGCGTCCTGCCATCTTATCGCCCACACCAATTTTACGTTTTTTTGCGATATAAACCTTCGCCATTTGCATAATACCCGAGGGCAATTCATCGCCAATCGTGATGTCATATTTTTTTCGACGAAGCTCACTATCGATTTCCTTCGACTTACGCAAATAGTTTGTGATCAATTCACTGACCATCTTATTGATGCGCTCGTCATCAGTCCAGTTACTCAGATTGATGGTCTCATAATTAAGCGACGCAAAATTAACTTCGCGGAAAGGAAGGCCTTTTTCAATTACGTCAACACCCAGGAAATCTTTAACTCCGGCAGAAACCATATTGCCAAGCAACGTCTGAATCTTGCCAAGCAAAACTTGTTTGAGTGCTTCTTGCTTCTCTTCGTACTCTTCATCCAAAATAGGCAGACGGGCATTTGCACTCTTCTTATTATTTTTAGTTGCTTTAGAGAAAAGGTTTGTACCAATTACTACTCCCTTAAGCGAAGGAGTCGCCTTCAGAGATGCATCTTTCACATCGCCGGCCTTATCTCCAAAGATTGCACGAAGGAGTTTCTCTTCCGGTGTGGGATCACTTTCTCCTTTCGGAGTAATTTTACCGATCATGATATCACCGGGCACCACATGCGCTCCAACACGGATTATGCCTCTTTCATCAAGATCCTTGGTAGCCTCCTCGCTGACATTGGGGATGTCGCTGGTGAGCTCTTCCATGCCGCGCTTGGTTTCACGCACCTCAAGAGTGTATTCGTCAACATGGACCGAAGTAAGAATATCTTCTCTTACCATACGCTCATTCAGCACGATAGCATCCTCATAGTTATAACCCTTCCAGGGCATAAAGGCAACCTTAAGATTGCGACCCAAGGCCAGCTCTCCCTTTTCAGTTGAATATCCTTCCGTCAGGATATCTCCTTTCTTCACTCTGTCACCCTTACTGCAAATAGGACGCAAATCAATAGTGGTGCCCTGGTTTGTCCGACGGAATTTCGGCAGTTTATATTCTTTTACCGAAGATTCAAATGATACGAACTCTTCGTCTTCCGTCCGATCGTAATTAATGCGAATGACAGTGGAGTCTACAAATTCAACCGTTCCCTCTCCTTCTGCCATTATCTGAGTGCGACTGTCACGAATCAGTTGACCTTCAATGCCTGTGCCGACAATCGGTGCTTCACTACGAAGCAGCGGCACAGCCTGACGCATCATGTTGGAGCCCATCAACGCACGGTTAGCATCGTCATGTTCCAAGAATGGAATAAGAGAGGCTGCAATTGAGGCTATCTGAATAGGAGCAACGTCCATCATCTGAACTTCCTCCGGAGCGACAATCGGAAAATCGGCATCCTTGCGTGCCTTTACACGATTGCGAATGAATGTACCGTCGTCATTCAACGGCGCATTGCCCTGAGCAATTGTTTGTCCTTCTTCTATCTCAGCAGTGAGGAAGATAACGTCGTCATTGTTCAAATTCACCTTCCCGTTCTCAACCTTGCGATATGGTGTTTCAATAAAGCCAAGATTGTTGATTTTAGCGTACACACACAAACTGGAAATCAGGCCGATGTTCGGACCTTCAGGCGTCTCAATAGGACAGAGTCGCCCATAATGGGTATAGTGCACGTCGCGCACTTCAAAACCCGCACGCTCACGTGAAAGACCACCAGGGCCCAACGCTGACATACGACGCTTATGCGTAATTTCCGCCAACGGATTCGTTTGATCCATAAACTGAGACAACGCATTCGTTCCGAAAAATGTATTGATTACCGATGAAATCGTCTTGGCGTTGATCAAATCAATGGGAGTAAACACCTCATTATCCCGAACATTCATTCTCTCCCGAATAGTTCGGGACATACGGGCAAGACCCACTCCAAATTGATTGTAAAGCTGTTCACCGACCGTTCGAACCCGACGATTGCTCAAATGGTCAATATCATCTACATCGCTCTTGGCAGAAATAAGCTCAATCAGATATTTAATGATCTCAATAATATCTTCACGAGTAAGCACTTTCACATCCATCGATGTATCAAGCCCTAACTTCTTATTGATACGATAACGTCCAACTTCTCCAAGGTCATAACGCTTTTCACTAAAGAACAAGTTAGTTATCACCTCGCGAGCCGATGCATCATCCGGTGGCTCCGCATTACGGAGTTGCCGGTATATATGTTGAATAGCCTCTTTCTCAGAGTTCGAGGGATCTTTTTCTAAAGTATTGAAAATAATAGAGTAATCTACACTCCCTACATTTTCTTTTTCCAGCAAAATACTGGTCGTTTCATTCTCCAGAACTGCCTCAATTATCTCCTCTGTCAAAACAGCTCCGCGCTCTGCTATAATTTCATTGCGCTCAATACTGTTAAGTTCTCCTGTGTCGGGATCCACACTGTCTTCAACCCAAGAATGGATCACACGAGCAGCCAATTTCCGACCTATATTCTTTTTCAGATTAGTCTTATTGACCTTCACCTCTTCCGCGAGATCAAAAATCTGAATTATATCCTTGTCACTCTCCAGTCCAATTGCACGCAATAGAGTTGTCACAGGCAACTTCTTTTTACGGTCAATATATGCATACATCACATTGTTGATGTCAGTTGCAAACTCAATCCAGCTTCCACGGAAAGGAATAATACGAGCTGAATAAAGCTTGGTCCCGTTAGCATGCATACTCTGCCCGAAAAAGACTCCAGGCGAACGATGAAGCTGCGAAACTACTACACGCTCTGCACCGTTAATAACAAACGTTCCTTGCTCCGTCATATACGGAATCGGCCCCAGATACACATCCTGAATTGTCGTGTCAAAATCCTCATGATCAGGATCAGTACAATAAAGCTTCAATTTTGCCTTCAAAGGAACGCTATAAGTCAGTCCGCGTTCCAGACATTCTTCGATCGTGTAGCGCGGTGGATCTATATAATAATCCAAAAACTCCAACACAAAATTGTTGCGAGTGTCGGCAATCGGAAAATTCTCAGCAAACACCTTATAGAGACCTTGATTCTTTCGATTCTCTGGCGGAGTGTCAAGCTGCAGAAAATCTCTAAATGATTTCAGCTGCACCTCAAGAAAATCCGGAAATGGAAGCGGATTCTTCACCGAAGCAAAGTTAATACGCGGTTTTTCGGTTACGTTAACTGACATTGTTGTTATATATATTGTTCAATTCTTTCTTATCTTTCCAAAATCTATAAGCCCACCACAGCTTAAAATAACGTCTATTATACCTTGAGAAAGGTCATAAACACATACACAAAATTATCCTCGTCTCAAGCCTCATTCTTTTTTCAGCTCAAAACGATGACAAACTCGCCGGATGCTTATAGATTTCCAATCTTCATCTGCAACTTGAGGACTATCCTCGCGATGCCATGCCATTTATGCCGACTCTTCTCCGCATATTAAATCAATTAAACTAATTGCTCAAATAAATCGAAAAAGAATATCGACAATTTCATCCTTTCAGTTAATCTCCTGATTTAAACCTAAACATTTAAACCAAGCTATTTCTCTGTGTCGGAAATATAATCTAAAGATCACTACACCAGAAGTTCCCTTTAAAAAACCAAATCTCATGAAAACATCAATTCGAATGCCTAATCACAAAATCAGGCGACTTCCAAAAATCACAAAAAAGGAACAGATAAACGTAAATTTTTGATTATAAATCTGTTGACACAAACTCCAATTCAGCATAAGTACTTCCTTGGAATTTCAGCTTGCAAAATTACAAAAAATATCACTCTAATCCAAATCTTTTCCAAAAAAAATTGGGAGCTTGACGATTTGTCAAACTCCCAACAAGTATAAGTTGAAGTATAATTATTATTTCAGCTCAACTTCTGCACCAGCTTCTTCAAGCTGCTTCTTCAAGCCCTCTGCTTCTGCTTTGGGAAGACCTTCCTTAATGTTGCTGGGTGCGCCATCAACAAGTTCTTTAGCCTCCTTAAGGCCAAGACCAGTAAGCTCTTTCACAAGCTTAACCACAGCAAGCTTGCTTGCACCCGGTGATTTCAACACTACATCGAAGTTAGTTTTTTCTTCAACGGCTGCGCCACCGGCTGCAGGACCTGCTGCTACTGCTACAGCTGCAGCGGCGGGTTCGATACCATACTCGTCTTTGAGAATCTGAGCAAGTTCGTTTACTTCCTTTACGGTCAAGTTAACTAATTGTTCTGCAAAAGCTTTCAAATCTGCCATTTTGATCTATGTGTTTTTTTGTTTTTACTTTGTAATTTTATTATTTGTTGGAAAGTGTCTCAAGCACACCATGAAGGGTGTTGCCTCCACTCTGAAGAGCTGAAATAACATTCTTCGCAGGAGATTGTAGCAATGCGACAACATCCGCAATAAGTTCATTCTTACTCTTAATGTTAGCAAGGGTTTCCAACATCTCCTCGCCAATATAAGCCGTTTCTTCCACATACGCTCCCTTCAAAAGAGGAAGTGTCTCGCCTTTCTTACGGAAAGACTTAACCAATTTAGCAGGCGCATTTCCCGTATTGCTCAGAAAAAGCGTCGTGTCTCCATGTAGAAGATCATATAGTTCGCTATAATCTGTCTCACTTTGCTCAAATGCTTTTTTAAGAAGTGTATTCTTTACACAAAGCATTTTCACATCTTTCTTGAAACACTCGCGACGAAGTGCACTCGTATTCTCAGCATTCAAGCCGGCCGTTTGCACAAGATAGACACATGCGTAGTCAGCAAGCGTTGCGCCTATCATTTCAATGATTCTTGCTTTATCTTCCTTTTTCATTGTAATCTTCTCATTTAGTCAGTTACAGACTTGGGCTCCACTTTTACACCGGGGCTCATTGTGCTTGAAAGATAAATGCTCTTGATATATGTACCCTTTGCGGTAGCTGGCTTCAGCTTGATAAGAGTATTGACAAACTCTCTTGCGTTGTCTCTCATCTGCTCAGGCGTAAAGCTGACTTTTCCAATTGAAGCATGCACGATGCCCGTTTTATCAACCTTAAAGTCTATTTTACCTTGCTTGACTTCCTTAACAGCTTTAGCTACATCCATCGTAACGGTGCCGCTTTTAGGGTTAGGCATAAGGCCACGCGGACCCAATATACGACCAAGAGGGCCAAGTTTACCCATAACCGAAGGCTGAGTGATGATCACATCCACATCAGTCCATCCGCCCTTAATCTTCTCGATATACTCGTCAAGTCCCACGTAGTCCGCACCAGCTTCTTTTGCTGCAGCCTCCGCATCAGGATTGCAGAGAACAAGAACGCGTACCTGCTTGCCTGTTCCGTGAGGAAGAGACACAACGCCACGAACCATCTGATTAGCTTTACGAGGGTCTACGCCAAGACGAACGTCGATATCGAAAGAAGCATCAAACTTAGTGAAAGTAATCTCCTTCACCTTTGCGGCTGCTTCATCCAAAGTGTAGGTTTTCCCAGCTTCAATCTTGGACAAAGCCAACTTTTGATTTTTTGTCAGTTTTCCCATGTTCTTGAAGTTTTTTAAATGGTTTCAGGAAATGTTCCCTTCACTGTGATACCCATGCTTCTGGCCGTACCGGCTACCATACGCATAGCAGACTCAACGGTGAAACAGTTCAAATCAGGCATTTTGTCCTCAGCAATCGCCTTCACCTGTTCCCAGGTAATTTCTGCAACCTTATTTCTGTTCGGCTGAGCAGAACCACTCTTAAGTTTTGCAACCTCCTTCAACTGAACTGCTACAGGAGGAGTCTTTACGATAAAATCGAATGACTTGTCTGTGTAATAAGTAATTACAACAGGCAAAACTTTTCCGGCTTTATCCTGAGTGCGGGCATTGAATTGCTTACAAAACTCCATGATGTTGATGCCCTTCGAACCCAATGCAGGGCCGACCGGCGGCGAAGGATTTGCAGCCCCGCCTTTTATCTGCAACTTGATCTGTCCGGCAATTTCTTTAGCCATTGTTGTTGTTTTTATTCGTTAATTACACCTCGAACAATTCCAATTACACATAACATTATCCTTCCGACCGATGCGTAACATCACCGATCCAAAGGATGTGTGCAAATGATAATCATTCTCTTTCCACTTGGGAATGTTCCAACTCAAGGTCAGTAGGTCTGTCAAATATCTTGACCTCAACCTTAATCTTCTGCTTTTCCTTGTTTACTTCTTTGATGACACCATGGAAGCCATTAAATGGCCCGAATATCACCTTAACAGACTCTCCAACTACAAAATCAGACGACTCTTCATCAGCACTCTGTCGAAGCTCATCAGCTGCACCAAGCATGCGCATCACTTCCTCCTCGCGTAAGGGTTCAGGAGCACTTGTCTTCGAACGTCCCCGAAGAAAATCGATTACATTCGTGGTGTTGCGCAATTCATATATGACTTCACCGGTCAAAACAGCCTCTATAAAAACATATCCGGAATAGAGAGTCTTCTCTTTAACAGCCCTTTTGCCATTGCGATTAGACACCACTTTCTCCGTAGGAATCAACACCTGAAAAACATATTGGCCAAGATCAGTATTCTTAATTGCAGCATCAAGAACCTCCTTAACCTTAGCCTCCTTCCCCGAAATGGCACGCAAAACATACCACTTCGACATCTTCTGCTCTTTTAGGTTTGCCAACTCCGCCATTGTGTTTCTTTCTAATAGAGTTACTCTTCTGTCCGATAAAACATATATTCACAATTAGAAACTGATACTATAAATCAGTTCCATCAGAAGATTGAAAATCTTATCCACAGCCCAAATAAATACTGCCAGAATGATGGAAGCAATCAGCACCAGCACTGAACTGTTAATAAGCTCTTTCTGAGATGGCCAAGAAACCTTATAAACAAGTTCGTTATAAGATTCCTTAATATCTTTAATTAATTTCATGTCTATTTTCTTTAGCACGGGAAGAGAGGCTCGAACTCCCGACCCTTGGTTTTGGAGACCAATGCTCTACCAAC
>CAZNMC010000006.1:0-54252 GCA_964574285.1 uncultured Sangeribacter sp.
CCGTACAAAATGGTGCATAAAAACGCCTAACACTGATAGTTATCAGCATTAGGCGATCTTGAATGTATTAAGTTTTATAGCTCAGTAATAGTCAATCGCTGTCAATATAAATCATTGATAATCAACTGATTACTTGCCGATGCAGAAGCGTGAAAATATCGATGAGAGAATTTCAGGAGTGGTAATGGTGCCTGTGATGGTGCCTAAATGATGAAGTACTTCGCGAAGATCATGAGCCGTCATGTCAGCAGAAAGGCCGTCTCTTAAACTCTCTTCTACGCGTTTGATGGCGGTAAGAGAATTGAGGAGGGCATCGTAGTGTCGTGCGTTTGTAATTATTGTCTGAAGACGTGGATTGTATTGCTCCGTATAGGTTCGGGCTATGAGTTCAATCATTTGCTCGATCCCATGTCCGGTTAGCGCACTTCCTGACGAAATATGAATTTTGGCTGGAGCGTTTTGCTTGGTAATAGTGGCACGAATGGTTTCGATGAGTTGGTTTGGGTTTGAGAGAAGATCGGATTTTGAGATAAATAGGGTGAGATGCCCGTTGTTGAGGTTAGGAAGATTATGGAGGAGTTGGTCAATTTGGAATGGGATGGGAGCAGAAGCATCGATAAGCCATATTATATAATCGGCTTTTGCAATGGTATTTAGAGCGCGGTTTATTCCAAGAGATTCGATTGTGTCGGATGTGTGGCGCAATCCGGCTGTGTCAATAAATCGAAATTGGAGACCTTTGACATTTATAGTGGCTTCAATGATGTCTCGTGTAGTGCCGGGAATATCGGAAATGATGGCTTTGTCTTCACCAATGATTTTGTTAAGAAGTGTGGATTTCCCAGCATTGGGTATTCCGGCTAAAGCTATTGCAATTCCGTGTTTGATTGCTTGGCCGGTGGAGTAGGAGTCGGTTAGTGATTGGAGTCGGTTTTTAATTTGTGTTGCAAGGGAAAGGAGTTGGTCTCGGTTGGCAAATATAACTTCTTCTTCGGTGAAGTCGAGTTCGAGTTCAAGCATTGAGGCGAAGTGGAGAAGTTGTTGGCGTAGTGTTTCGAGTTCGGCGGAGAATTGACCTTTGGTTTGGGAGATAGCGATGTCGTGTGCTGCTTGGGAGGATGCGGCAATAAGGTCGGCTATTCCTTCAGCTTGCGCAAGATCTATGCGTCCATTGAGAAAAGCTCGCTGAGTAAATTCTCCGGGTTGTGCGATTCGAGCGCCTGCTTCAATCAGAGTGTGTAGGATTTGTTGTTGAATTAGTTGAGACCCATGGCATGAAATTTCGATAGTATCTTCGCCTGTGAAGGAATGAGGATTTTTGAAGAAGGTGGCGACAACCTGGTCGATTATGGAGTTGTCGAGGGCTGAAATGTAACCAAGGTGGGCGGTAGCCGGAACAAAGTTTTGGGGATTTGACCCTTTCCAAATTTTAGAAAAGATTTGAATGGCCTTTGAGCCTGAAAGGCGTATGACTGCTATTCCTCCTGTTCCGGGTGGAGTGGCAATTGCAGCGATAGTGTCCGAATTTATTTCCATTCTTTTGGGTTGAATGTTGCTTCAATTTGGTTTTCGACATTGTCAGGGAGGGAAGAGAAGAAGTTGAATCCGGTTAGTTTTTCCAGATCGTCGACGCTCATGAAATAGTTGTATATATTTCCTCGGGCAGCCATATTGGGATAGACGGCCGCGATGGCTTTAGGATTAGCTTCGTTGTGAGCGAGCATTACTTTGAAAAATGCAGAGGGTACACGCACACGTGTTGATCCGATGGTTTGTGTGTCGGAAGATTGGTAAATTGGTCCCGCAATAATGATTAGTCCCTGAAATTGGTTTGCCCAGTTGCGTTCTCGTTTTTCGAGCGTGGCCCATGCACCGGAATTTAGACTATGGTCTTGGGGACAGATGTTGGCCATGACGAAGCAATGTTCCATAGCCGTATTGCTCCATTTTTGATCTGCAGCCGGACAGAGGTGTCCTCGATCGAAGCCTGAGCGGGTATAATCTGAAGTGGTGGGGCATCCTTTGATTTCCGGGTCTTGCCAAAATTTATTGTAGCGTGAGTGAACTCCATCGGTTTCATCGGGTAGAAGTTCCCATGCGACATAGTTGGGTGTGTGGTTGGTACGGTTGAAAGAGAGAGTGAAGCCTTCGTATTTTTTGATTTGAGAGGGGAGGGAGTCGGGAATTACGACTTTCAATAATTCAGAGGTATCGCCTGAGCTTGCAGTTTTTTCAGAAGAATCAGGGGACGGGGTAGAATATTCTTTTGCCTGTTGTCGGCCATAAATCCATACGGCAGTTGCAATAACAATTATTCCGATAATGATTATAGAGCGGAGTTTCATAATTAAATTATGGGAATGGAGACATGGGTTTGAGCAAAATGAAGGTCGTTCTCATCGTCGATTTCATACCATTGCAACCCTGGGACTGATACTACTTGCATCGGTCTCTTGTGGGTTGCTGTTTTAAGAATTTGGAATTCATAGCCTAACTTGGGATTAATAGTGCGCGTATGTCTGAAGTCTTCAATCATTTCATTCAAAAATTCAGGAGAAATCTTATGAATTCCCACTAATTCTCCTTGTGGGATGAGGTCCTCTTTATGGGTTGAGCAATTTTTTAAGTTGCCAAGTGTATCAGCTTCTACATAGTATTGATCCTGAAACTTTGTTACCGGGGAAATCAGCATCACATCGGAGGCAGGATGTGTCAGAAGTGTTGTCAATGCCTTTTGTTCGTAGACAATGTCTGATTCCAGGAGCAAGAACGGTTTATTCCGAATAGCTTCCCAACATTGATAAAGTGTCTCCATACTGTTGGTAGATGCGAAATTTGGAGAGAAGATGGTGGTTAACCCATCAATATCTTGAGCCAATTCAGAATATTTTTCTGCGTGGTAGCCGGTGCCGATGATTATATCATTTATTCCCACACTTTTAAGAGTGGAAATTGAGCGTTCAATCATGGATTTGCCGTTGAAAGGAATGAAGCCTTTTGGAATATTAGCAGTACGGTTGCCAAATCTGACACCGCACCCGGCTGCCAGAATGACCGCGGTTGTTACATTTGGTGTCATGGACAATTAAGTTTAATATTGAAATGGGAGAAGGCTTCGTTCAGACATTTGAAGAAGGCTTCGATGTCAGGGGTGTCGAGAGCTCCAAGGGCACACAATCGAAAGGTATCTTGTCCTGATATTTTCCCGGGATAGATGGTGAAACCTCGTTCGTAGAGATAATCGTGTACACGCTGAAAATCCCAGTTTTCCACTTTTGGATACTTAACGGATACCACAAGGCCGGATTGGAATTCAGGTTTAATGGCTTGTTGCAGTCCGGCTTTTTTGACACCCTCCACTAACGCATCGAAGACGCGGCGATGGCGTTTAAACTTGTTTTCTTCTCCTTCAGCAAAATATTCATCGATAGCTTGCCGCATGGCATAAGCAGTTTGCACAGGGGGAGTAAAATGCATTTCGCCCGTACGTTCGAAATAGTCGTATTGCAGATATAAATTACAGTAATATGATCGTGTGGGGTAGTCTTTAGATTGGCGAATTATATCGGTTCTGCCGATGATGAATGATAGGCCTGTCATGGCCATAAGTCCTTTTTGAGCAGAAGCCATGCAGAAATCTACATTATCCTGGCTTAGGTCGAGAGGAATCAATCCGAGTGATGAGGTTGTGTCGGTTATTAACAAGGCGTTGTGTTGGTGTGCGATTCTTCCTATTTCGCGAATAGGATTCAGAACGCCTGTGCCCGTTTCATGGTGAGTGACATAGACTAATCTGATGTCGGGGTTTTCAGAAAGAACTTTTTTGTAAGCCTCCATGTCGACGGGTTCATAAATCGACATTTTTAAATCTATGTGGGGCAAATGATAATATCGACAGATTTCAGCAGCGCGTGAGGAATAAGCTCCGTTATTCAGGATTAAAACGGATCCTTCGGCCGGCAAAAGAGAGTTGAGACAGATATCGATATTGATAGTCCCGGAACCGCAAAAAAGTACAGAAGTAAAAATTTCCGGATCAGCATGTACAATTTTTAGAAGATCGAGACGCAGACCCTTCATCAGATCTGCGAATTCTTTTTCCCGAGGACAAATATCCGGAACGACTTGAGCCATTTTCACCGTATCTGTCGTAGTGGCCGGTCCGGGATTGAGAAGTATATTCCGTTTTACCATTGTACAATCAAATTTGAAAGAATCATTAGGTTAAGAAATTCATGAAAGCTTCTTTGTTTTCTGCCGGGGAAGTAGTAGGGCGCCCTAAGTCGGGGCGAGCACCTTTTCGGACTCTTACTTCAATCAAATGTGGTCCCGGGTGATGCAATGCTTTATATATGGCATTTGAGATTTGGTCAATAGAACTGACAGTAACAGCCGATGAATAGTTCATGGCTTTAGCTATCGAAGGAATATCAAGTTGAAGTGCAACAGTAGGTTGACCTCCAACTGAATCATGAGCACCGTTGTTTAGGATGAAATGAATCAGACGTTCAGGCTTTTGATGACCTATAATGGCTTGAGCTCCAAGGTGCATCAGAAAAGCTCCGTCGCCGTCCAGGCAAGCCACAGTGCGTTCCGGTTGAGTAACAGCAATTCCAAGAGCGATTTGGGATGCGTGTCCCATAGACCCGACAGTGAGAAAGTCAGATTCATGCGAAAGCCTATTCTTCGTTCTGAATTCAAATATTTCTCGGGAAATCATACCGGTCGTACCTACCACAGCAGTTGTGTCAGGCAAAGACTTCAAAATAGATTCTATGGCCTCTTCACGTGCCGGATATCTAAAGTCTTCTTCTATGGGTAGGGGAAATGGTTCAAAAGTATTTTTTCTTACAATCAATGCCATTTGTCGACCGGTCTCGACAATAAATTCGCATGCACTTTTCACTTGCTCGAAGGCAACATCTTGCCGGTCAGATAAAACTACGTACGGTATTTCCATGGCATCGAAAAGGGCAGGTGTGACAGCTCCCTGCTTGATATGTTGGGGTTCATCCTGGACTCCCGGCATCCCGCGCCAGCCAACTAAAAGCAACGCTGGAATCGCATATACTTCCTCATCGCACAGCGACAGCAGAGGGTTGACAGCGTTTCCTATTCCGGAATTTTGCATATATATGCAAGGAATTCTGCGAGAGGCAAGCCAATGACCGGCTCCCAAAGCGATAGCTCCCCCTTCATTGGCAGCTATTATATGTTTGAAAGATGCTTGGGAGCTGTTGAGGGCTGCGCAAAAGCTTTTCAAAAGAGAGTCGGGCACTCCGGAAAAAAAATCAATACCCAGAGAGCAAAGAAAATCAATAAATTTTGGAGCAGACAGCATTGTCAAAAAATAAAAGTTATTTTGTACCCGGAATTAATTCCAAAATCTCTTTAATTGGCATACAGAGATGATTAGCTTCAAGCGATCGGCCATTTTCAAGAATTGAAGTTGCTGTTTCCTTCATGGCGGGATAAGCGGCTCGGAGCATGTGATTGGCGTAAATGACTACATTTACCCCCCATTTTTGCAGCTCATCTTCCCGAATATGATTGTAAGTGGTTGGTACTACGACAAGAGGAACTTTCGGATGCTTTTCACGAAACCGCACACAAAATTCCCGAATGTCTTCGCCCGATTTGCTTTTTGAATGAATCATTATTCCATCCGCTCCGGCCTGCACGTATGCGTCAGCGCGTGCAAGAGCATCGTCGACCGATTTTCCGGCAATGAGGCTTTCGATTCTTGCTATTATCATAAAGTCGGTGGTAATTTGGGCTTCCTTACCGGCTCGAATTTTTTGGCAGAAATGCTCAATTGAATCTTGAAGTTGCACAGCGTCAGTTCCAAATAGAGAGTTTTTCTTTAGACCGGTTTTGTCCTCAATAATTACGGCAGATATCCCATGACGTTCAAGAGTACGCACCGCGAAAACAAAATGTTCTATTTTTCCTCCGGTGTCTCCGTCAAAAATAATCGGTTTGGTGGTACACTCCAGAATGTTGTTCAAATCTTGCAGTCGAGTGGTAAGATCTACAGCTTCAATGTCAGGCTTCCCTTTGGATGTAGAATCTGTGAGCGAACTGCTCCACATGCCGTCAAACGACTTGATAGAGTCGTCTTTCTCAATTTCCAAATTCTCAATTATGAGTCCGCAGAGACCATCGTGAGCCTCCATAATCCTGACAATAGGTTTTGCTTCAATCAATCGGCGAACCATCTTCATGCGAATTTCCGGAGTCGTGCCCAAAGCTTTCACCTCATTAAAGAGTCCTGAAGAGTTAATTCCGTGAGTGTAAGGGACTTCAATTACTTCTCCCCCTATCTCGTTCATGACTTCAATGACTTGCTGCCGCAATTCGGCATCTGCCCCCGATTTCCAATCATCACCGTGAATAATGATGTCGGGTCGGAGGTTTCGAAGATTGGGAATATAACTCCACTCATCTTGAGGAATGACTTTGCTCACTCCTTTGATATTTTCCACCACTTCTTTACGCTGCTCATAGTTGAGAAATGGTAGTCTCTTATGTGAAGCAACTGCTTTATCGGTAAATAATCCGATGGTCAGTTCGCCTAATTTTGCTCCCTCAGCAATGATTCGGGTAAGTCCGGGGTGCATAATATCGGCTATCATGCCGAGATAAACCTGCTTATTAGGATTCTTTGTCATTTCAACGAGATAATGGACCTTGATAGACTGCAAAGATACAAATAATTGGTGAACTCTTCACTCAGACTGCCTAACAAATTCTTGTTCTCTTTTTGGTCGGAAAGGAAAATTTAAATTTTCATTCTATTTCAAGAGGAAGAATAGAAAAAGATACTTGAGATATATCTAAAAATTTGTTAAAATTAAAAATAAAACTAACAAAACGTAATTTTTTAAGGTAAATAAGTTGTAAAAATTTGGAAGTATTCTTTCATTTCGCTAACTTTGCAGTCGAAAAATAGGATTCATTCACTATTTAAGCTCCATGAGCATAGAGATCAGATAATACTCCACTAACATGAAAACTAACTCTCGACCACGAATTTTAATGATTTATACCGGCGGCACGATCGGCATGATTGAAAATCCCGATACTCGAGCACTCGAGCCTTTTGATTTTGATCATTTGATAGATAATGTGCCGAAGATTAAAATGCTGGATTTTGAAATCGATAATGTCCAATTCTCCAGTCCCGTGGATTCAAGTGCAATGAACACGTCTCATTGGATGGACATCGCCAAGGTGGTCGAGGACAATTACGATAAATATGACGGTTTTGTAGTGCTTCATGGAACTGACACGATGGCATATACTGCTTCGGCTTTGTCTTTCATGTTCCGTAATTTAGACAAACCATTGATAATTACCGGTTCTCAACTTCCAATCGGTGAGGTTCGAACCGATGGAGAAGAAAACCTTATCACCGCTCTTCAGGTAGCTGCCGCTAAAGACGATCACGGGAATCCGATGGTCAGAGAAGTAGCCATTTTGTTTGAGAATTATCTTTGGCGGGGAAATCGAAGCACAAAACACAGTTCGGACCATTTCAACGCTTTTAAATCAAACAATTATCCTGAATTGGCAAGAATCGGATTAGGAATTACATATAATAGGGAAGCACTTTGGCGCAAACCGATCGAAGGTAAATTCAGCGTTGACTATTCGATGGATCCTAATGTAGTTTATATTGATCTATTTCCCGGTATTTCCGAAAAAACTATCCGACATCTTTTAGCCACTCCCGACATTAAGGGGGTAGTGTTGAAAACTTTTGGCGCCGGCAACGGGCCCAGCGACCCCTGGTTTCTGCAAGCTCTTAAAGAAGCAATTGATCAAGGGATAGTGATTGTGAATGTCACCCAGTGTAGCAACGGAAGTGTGCATCAGCAGCGATATCTCACGGGCTGGGGACTTGCACAGGTGGGTGTTGTCTCCGGCCATGACATTACCTCCGAAGCTGCCATCACTAAGCTTATGCACCTTTTTGGGACAGGTCTTGACAGCGAAAGTGTCAAAAAGGAAATGGAAAAAAGTTTATGTGGAGAAATCACTGTCTGATATTTTAAATCGTAGGAGAGTGTAATTATGATCGGCGGCAACCGATAAAAAAGAGACGTTGGTTTAGATTTCGGTCAGTTTCAACGCACAACACTTCAAATCATGCTGACGATTCATTGGGAATCATATTGACGCGTTGGGTTCATAACTTATATAGAAGTATTAAGGGAAACGAATACCGATACAACTTCAAATAAATCCACCTTCCAAAAGTGCTGTTAGTACCATAACTGTCGTAAATCCGACGGGTAGGAAATTTTTTTCCTATTCAGCAAACTTTTTTCTTAATTGGAATGTTATATAAGCAAAGACAATGAAAATCGTTTCATGATGTTAGGTTAGTTCGAAAAAGTATTATGGAAAACATTTTTGAGGCAGCTGTTGGGAAAACAGTTGCCTCAATACTTTTCGTTTATCCCGACAGGGTGTTTAGTGTAAACATTAAAGAAATAGAATGAATTAAAAGAGGTAGTTGGAGAGGTTTGGAATTTAGTCAATCAATTTGTTATTTTACATTTTTTTTGTAACTTCGCGACACATTTCGCGTTATCTTTAAAGCAGCTCTTTCCCTATTAAGTTCAAATTTAACGTCTTTAGGTTAAAGAATCACGTTATAAATATGGCCTATACAGCTCCCATTAATGAAAAGCAGCTCGTGAACGATCTTCGGAATCCCGACCTTGCTTCACAAGCTTTTCAGACCTTGATGCGTGCTTATGGGGAGCCTATGTATTGGCAAATCAGAAAATTGGTAGTATCACATGATGATGCTAACGATTTGCTTCAGAATGCGTTTATAAAGGCTTGGACAAATATCGAACATTTTAGGGGGGATGCCAAGTTATCAACGTGGCTCTTTAAAATCGCTATTAACGAAAGTATTAATTTTCTTAACCGCGAACGTAAGAGATTAAATATTTCGGACGGAGGAGAGGATAGTTTTATCCTCGATAATTTGGAGGCAGATACCTATTTCGATGGCGACGAATTGCAGAAAGAACTACAAAAAGCTATAGCGAAATTACCTGAGAAACAACGCATAGTGTTCAATATGCGATATTTTGATGAGATGAAATATGAAGATATTTCAGAGATTCTAGGGACGAGTGTTGGCGCTCTAAAAGCGTCTTATCATCATGCTGTAAAAAAGATTGAGGCAGCTATTGGTTCTTTGATATAGTTTCTTAACTGATTGGGTAAATCATATAAAAAGATTATAAAGGAAGATTATATCAACCATACGGCAATCGAGATTGTTTCTTAAATAAACAAAAACCTCGTTTGTTATGAAAAAATTCTCCCACTTTCTTCGACTTTCTATTTTAGTCGGTCTGTCGGCTACCTCTGTTGGTGCATCGGCTCAACTTTATGAAATCGCAAATCAAATACCCAATTTAATTTCGCCGGCTCTGTCTGGTTCGTTGAACTACAAAGGATATGTTGAAGCCGGTTTTGCAGGAGGAATTGGCAATTATCGTGCGAATGTCGCCAGTATTTCAACATCTCAGGGTTTCCGATATAGTAACTGGTTTTTTATGGGAGCCGGTATCGGAGTAGACATGATGTTTGCCGGAGCAGCCCCCAATACTAGTTTTACGGACCTTGGATATAACTATCTTGATCCATACTATTCCCATTCGAAAACATCTACAGCTTGGTTTCTCCCCGTCTTTACAGATTTTCGGTTTAAAATTGGTGGAAATGGAGGGAAGAGTATTTCGGCATTTGTTGATTTGAAATTGGGGGCAACTTTTATGCTTAACAACAGTTATTTCAATTTAGGTAATGGTGCAATCACCAGCCGAGAAAGTTTTTATTTAAAACCGGCATTGGGTGTTAGCATTCCTGTCAGTCAAGATCATCCGCAGCAGGCCATCAATATTGGTTTGACTTATCAGTTAGTGACCGCAAATTGGTGGAATGTGGGCGACCATAACGTCTCTTTGAATGCTATCGGAGGAAGTGTTTCGTTTGAGTGGTAAGGAACTTCATATTAACTAAATTATTAGATATTAAGCATATTAAAAGGAGGATTCACTTTTGTGAGTCCTCCTTTAACTATAAAAGATAAATTTTTTTATTTCACAATAATCTTAACAGGCTTCCCGGCAATACTTACTGCGTAAACTCCGGGGACAGCATTAACAGACAGAACGTTCGAATCAGCTTTTCCGGCATAGAGTGTTTTACCATCGGCCGAAGCGATTTGAATTTCAAGTTCGGCTGCTCCATAGATCACGATGCGTCCATGGTGGGATTCGATACGAATGTTGTCGTTGGTAATACCATTGACTCCGGTGTAGCTGATTGCTACTTCCTGGAGAGGTGATTCTCCAAGATTGTAGAGTGCGCTGATACCATAAGTATGATCGCCGCTTGCCGGAGGCTGGTGATTAAACGTGGTGGGAGTGATAGGTTGCTCGTTGACAATCTTGCCATTTCGATAGATGTTGTAGCCTGTTAGAGTGAGGCGTTCGTTTCCTACCGGAGTGTAGGTCAAATCATCGACGAACAGCATGAAGTCTCCGTATGCTCTATGGCGAATTGCGAAATACTTAGTACCGGCAGGCAGATTGAATGAATATTTGGTCCATTCTGCCGGGACATTATAAACAATATCAATACTGTTTTCCTCGCGACAGAGAGCATCCAGCGATTTGTCGTTGAGGGAAGTGGCAAGTATTTCAAATCGTTCCAAATAACTTGGAGAGAAAGAACGTGCCCAGAAGGAGATGGTTTGTGCTTCACCAGTAAGTTCAGGTGAAACAATCCAATCGTCAGCGCTGCCATTTTCTGGATCGTAAAGAGCTAAGCAAGCGAGATACTTGTGTCCGGAGTGTGATTTAGCATTTTCTATCTCATCGAGTGGCGACAGAGTGTCGTCCATGATGAACCATGATTGCTTTGAGTTCAGGCCAACATTAGGCAAGGTGACGTTTTTAATACCAACTACTCCGCAATCGTCCATATCGTATAGGGTGTATCGACCGAAACCTCCTGTGCTCATTGTAGACCACGATTCATAGTTTTCGAAATCGTCAGTTATTTGAGAAGGTTTATCCGGTACAACAGGTGCGTTCCAATCGAGACGGATGCTTCCAGGAGTGTCTTGAACGCCTTTGACGTCAGATACGGTCGGGAATGGAGAATCGTTAAGACGAATGGTTACGACTTTTGATTTGTTGTCATAAGTATCTTGGTCACCTTCATATTCGATGAGTCCATAATAATAATTACGAGTATTTTCTCCATGGTGGACTACATCAACAAATTCATAGTTGTGCTTTTCTCCCGGTTGCAGTTTTACACCTTCGAGAGTCTTGCGTAATGAACCGTTACGATAGAGATTTACAGTGTAGTTTTCTGCAGCTGCATGACCATGATTTTTAATTCGGAAATTGAATTTTTGTTCAGTTCCGGGATAAACTTCATCCGGATAACTTAGAGAGATAGATCCGAGGTTCTTGTCTTTTGCCTCATCCATTTCGAAGGCATCGAAGCAAGTGAAGGTGTGGGAATAGGCGGTAGCCACAAATCCCATATATACGATATTGCCGACATACTTCGAGAGGTCTACTTCGATTCTCTGCCAGCCATATTCTCCTTCTGCCCATTCCTGCACAGTATGCCCTTCAACTGTTTCCCATGCATCGAGGCCGGTTGTAGTAGTGCTGATTTGGACTTCAAAGAGATTTTGAGCGGGTCTGTTGACTGATTTAGGATGGAGCAGACGGAGCGCCAATACCGGTTTCTTTGCTTTGCGCAAGTCAATTTTACCGGTGATTAGACGTTGTTTGCCACCGATAAACATGACTTCCATCAATGCAATGCCATTATCGTTATCGTAACTACCGTTACCATTCGGGTCTTCAGAGTTGAAACCCCACATAGCATATCCACCATCTTCGGGTGTCTGCTGAATCATTGTCATTTTCGGATTGTAGTTGGCAAATGATTCTTTCAAAGGCAAGGTGTAAGGTTGTCCCACAGAGATGTAAGGCACATATACGCCCATGGAGCCGCCACCACGAGTGCGAGCGCGTACAGCGAAGCGCATAAACGATTGATCTTGGTCGTTGTTGCGAGCTTGGAAGGTATAGGAATTTCCTACGATACCACTCTTAATGATGGATTCTTCGTCGCCGGTTAGATTGATTACCTCATAAGTGAGGTGATCCGGATTCATTGGGAAACCGTCGTAGTCCAGAGGATTGTGTTCCCATGAGACTGTCACTTCTCCGAATTTTTCGGGATTTTCTTGAGCTTTTACATTGACCGGATTACCTGCGCGGTTGATGCCAAAGAATGCAATATTTTCAGCTTCACGACCGCGACCATAGCTATTGCCACAGATGACGGTAATCAAATATATATTTTCCTCGGTTACGGTGATAGGAACGGTAACACTTTCTCCCGGAAGTTTTTGGAGTTGAGCGAAAGCCACGCCGTTATTGTAGAGAACCAGGTCGAGAGCAGTATTAGCTTGGAGCAATGTGCCATTGAGTGCCTTGGTTGGCATTTTAAATGTTACTGTGCCGTCAAGTGCTCCGGATTTATTGGGGTTGATAGAGAAGTTGGTGATAGTATCGGGTACTTCGCCATTGATTTTACTTGAAATTGTCAAGTCGTCTATCAGAAGTTCGGACGTATAATATCCCTTCTCGGCGAAATCATGTACGCCAAGGTAATATTCGCCGGTCTCAGGGACGGTGATATAGTTTTTAAGCAGCACTCGCTGATCGTAGCCAACTCCTGTAACTGCATATTCAGGAATCACTTCTTGAGTCATTGCCTCAGCTGTTGGAGCTTTGCCAAGAGCCACCTTCATTATATGCGGAAGCTCTTTAGCGGAAGCATTGGTTGCTACAGTGCTGACCTTGTAGAATTTACCGGCTTCCAAACGCATAGCCGGAGTAATCAGCCATTCGTCTGCACCATTTTTGGTACTTGGATAAGACCGGGCCTGATAATTAAACCAGTGCCAAGAGTAGTTGTCGATGAAACCATCGATGATAGTATAATCATTCAGAACATCTTCCGAACCGAAGGGCTGCGTGTAAGCCGGTTCGTAGACAAGTTGAGAAAGTGTTACCTCATCGCTCGATCCGGCAGCGTTACATGCAATCGCTTTGAAAAGAGCTTTCTCACCCGGAGTGATCGTAGCCGGAAATTGTACTACTTGACCCGGAGTGACGGTAGTGTTTTCCGAGATTAGTTGACCATCCTTGTATAACTCTATTTTTGTAAGTGAAGTGAGTGTGTTTCCATCAATAGTTTTTGAAGGAGCTGTTACAGAGATGGTTGCATCTTTGAGGTTAGTCTTACTGTAAGAAACGCTGATGTTTTCCACTTTATCTGGAAGCGATCCGTCAACTTCGGTGATTGACATATTCAGCAGACGGAGTGAATTAACGTTATCTGGCTCTTTCGGGTCGTGAGCGTGTACACCAAAGAAATATTCACCGCTTTCCGGAGCACGGAAAAATTTTGTGCGAATATCGGAGTTTTGGTCTGTCACGCGATAATTCTCAAGAAGTTCCGTGTCGAGATTCGACCAAAGATTCGTGCGTCCCATGCTGACAGAGTAGCATGCAGGACTGGAGTAGACATTTGTCTCTACATCTAAACGATAATATTTACCTCCCTCAAGGATAATACCAGGGGTAACCAACCAGTCATCGGTGTTGGTTACACCGACTCTTTGGGAAGCATAGGTCCACCAGCCACTTTTTCCATCGACATCGTAGATTGAATACTCATATAGGCTCGCGTCTTCGGTGAAACGGCTTTTCCAGGGAACCTGATTGTGGAGGGACATGATCATTGAATTGCCTACTTTGTCGATAGAATCCGGATAGACCGCTTCTACACGATACCAATAAGCAATGGGATCTTCTGACGAAAGTGCCTTTTCTGTAAAGACAGTGTCGGAGCCCATGTCGACAACTTTCAAATTTTCGGGCATCCGGTAGACATTGTATTTTACATTGCTGTTGTCAGTGCGACGTTTCCAAGAAGCGGTTACATTTCCATCCGGTGTATAAACTACCGGAACTTTCCATGTTATCCCCCATCCGTTATAATCATATTCAGGGGCCTCAATGATGCCTCCGACTCGACCAACGGTATTTGCAATTTCGCCTTCACCATTTGCAGATTCACAACGAACAGAGAACACATGTCGACCGATTGAACCACCGGAGAGGGTGTAATTCTGAGCTCCGCGTGGCGATTCAATTGTGTGAATAAGTTCCTTATCGCAATAAATATTAGCTTTTGTGATGGAGGATAGACGTCCGCCTGCTACATTTTTATTAACGACATTAAAAGATATGTCAACTTTCTTAACCCCCTTGGTGGGCGAAGTAACGGTCAGATCGGTTGGAGCCGCGGGGATGGTTTTGTTGCATTGAGTTACATCCAGGCCCATCACGTAGAAAGCTCCGGCAGATGAAGGTCCGTTGACATGAATTCCTAAATACTTTTCCCCTGTTAAGTCCGGGGAATAGTAGGCGTCGAAAGTCACAGGCAGATTACTGAGTGTGGTCTTTGGACGGAGGACTTGATGATTCCCATTGGCAATTGATGGAGAGTCGCTTATGATTAGTTCAAAAGCGCCATCCATTGTGGTGTAGAGCGAACGTACGTCAACTGAAAATCGATAGCAGGACTCATATTCAAAGTTGATGGCCGGAAGCCAAAGATAGCCATCGTGGGTTTGTCCAGATTGACGAGAGGAAAGCATCAGACAACTGTTACCTGAATCTCTCGTCCAAGCCCGGCTTCCGAGGGAATTTCCAATCTCTGTTGTCAAACCATCAAACGTCTTACATGAATGATGGTATGGTAGTGTTTCCGCTGCTTGGGATAGAAACGGCAACAGACCAAACAATAGCCACATTGTTTTGAGTAATCTGTGTTTCATGAAATGTGTGAATTAAGTTAGTGAATTTGTATTATAATTTGGTTATTTAAGTTAGTTGAATAAAACATTGCCCCAAAGTTAATAAAATTTTTTATATATCTATTGGTAGTTATGTAAATAAAATATTAAATTATTTTAAATTTTAAGGCTTAAAGAAATAATACATATTAATTGGTGAAAATGGGGAGATTGGTAGAGTGTATTGATATTTAATACAAAAGCAGATTACTCTACTGAATAATCTGCGTATTGGAAGATTTAATTAGTAATAGTAAATCTTTGGATTAATTTAACCTTTGTCTAAAGAGTTATATATAATTATTAAATATTGTTAATTTCTTAACCCGTAATTTTTCCTTACTCTAATGGGATCCCGTATTTATGTGTTAGAGATGAGGGTGGGATCGTGATTTATGAGCCAGAGTGCAATTTGCACAGCGTTGAGAGCAGCTCCTTTTTTAATTTGATCTCCTACAACCCAAAGAGACAGACCTCGAGGCGAACATAGATCGCGTCGAATTCTCCCTACATATACCGGGTCTTTTCCAGCAATAGGGAGAGGCATGGGATAGTGTTGTCTTTCTGGATTATCAAAAACTTCAATTCCCTCAGCACTCTCCAATGCATTCCGTACTTCCTCAAGAGTAAGTTCATCTTCTGTTTCAATCCAAATAGCTTCGCTATGAGCCCTCATAACCGGAACGCGAACGCATGTGGAGGAAACCCGAATATCAGAATGCATGATTTTTCGAGTCTCATGAAACATCTTCATTTCCTCTTTTGTGTAGTTATTATCCATGAAGACATCCACCTGAGGAATTAAATTGAAGGCAAGCTGTGCAGAAAATTTTTTTATTTGTGGTGTTTCTCCGGCCATGAGTTGCTGTGTCTGAATCTCAAGTTCTTCCATTCCCGAAGCACCAGCTCCCGAAGCGGCTTGATAAGTGGCGACATGCACCTTAGTAATGTGGCTGAGAGTATCAATTGGCTTTAGAGCCACGACCATTTGAATAGTAGTACAATTCGGATTGCCAATTATGTTGCGGGGGCGGTTGAGTGCATCTTTTGCATTTACTTCAGGCACCACTAACGGCACATCGGGATCCATTCTGAAAGCACTGCTGTTGTCGATCATTACAGCCCCCTGTCGAGTAATGACATCGGCATATTCCTTCGAAGTAGAAGCACCCGCGGAGGTAAATGCAATTTGAATATCAGAAAAGTCCGAATCGTGTGTCAGCTCCTCGATTCTGAGTTTTTGTCCCAGAAATTCAACCTCCTTCCCTGCACTTCGTGTTGAACCGAAAAGTCGGATTTTATCGATAGGAAAGTTTTGTTCGTTCAGTACTCGGAGCAGTTCTTGTCCTACTGCACCGCTCGCACCGACAATTGCAATATTCATTTTAATGCTTTAATGATGTAAAAACAGATGGTCAGCATTCATGGGTACCGACCATCCGGTTTTAGATATTTTATATTGAAATAAGTTGAGGTCAGGTCTTTATTGTCGTCCGGAAGTAGAGACTTTTCTATCAATTTTCTTGACCAATCCCTGAAGAACATTTCCCGGCCCAAGTTCAATAAATTCGTCAGCTCCATCGGTAATCATGGCCTGCACATCATAAGTCCAGCGCACCGGAGCTGTAAGCTGTTTGATAAGATTTGCTTTTATTTCGTTCGGGTCGGTATGAGGTTTACCGTCTACATTTTGATAGACCGGACAGATCGGTGTCTTGAAGTCAGCGGTTTCAATCGCCTGAGCCAACTCGTCATGAGCCGGTTGCATCAGCGGACTGTGGAATGCACCTCCAACTTTAAGTTTCATTGCTCGTTTTGCTCCCGCCTCAAGCAGAAGGGTACAAGCCTTGTCGATACCTTCCATTGTACCCGAGATTACCACCTGACCCGGGCAGTTATAATTTGCAGGAGCCACGGTGTCCTCGATCGTATTGCAAATTTCTTCAACTTTCTCATCGGGGAGCGCAAGCACCGCAGCCATGGTCGAAGGTTGAGCCTCACATGCTTTTTGCATAGCATGTGCGCGTTTTGATACCAGTTTCAAACCTTCTTCAAAAGAGAGCGCACCGGCAGCTACAAGCGCAGAAAATTCACCAAGACTATGTCCGGCGACCATGTCAGGTTTAAATTCATCACCGAGACTTTTGGCTAATATGACACTGTGTAGAAAAATTGCCGGTTGTGTAACCTTGGTTTGTTTAAGGTCATCTTCCGTGCCTTCAAACATTAAATCCGTGATGCGAAAACCGAGCACTTCATTTGCTTTTTCAAACATTTCGCGAGCTTCGGGATTATTTTCGTAGAGGTCTTTACCCATTCCTACAAATTGGGCGCCTTGGCCCGGAAAAACATATGCTTTCATATTAGATATGGTTTTTGTCTGAATTTATGATAAGACGTTGATATAATTTGACCGCGTCATCAATATCAAGGATGCAAAGATAATGCAATTTTATGAAATGAAGAAATTCATTCGCATGGCAGAATGAGATAATAAAGCGAATTGGCAGATGTTGTCGCAACATCCGCCAATTCAATGTTTTCCATAATACTTTTTCGAACTAACCTAACATCATGAAACGATTTTCTGTATTTATAACATCGCAATGCTTGAAAAGGTTTATTCAAATGAAGAAAAATTTAATAAATCAAATAAAGTCGCTTTTTATCATTTATATAGCAGAATGTTATTTTAGAATTTACAGAAATTTTCTTTCGGAGTTATTATAATTCGGGTGTCATCGTAATTCGGAGAATAGAGGGTGTTTCCATTACCTTCTGAAGGAAATCACTTACTTTAGATGGTGTCAAAGCACTGACGATTGCTTCATAGTCAGTATCCAGGTCTAATCCCGTCCGGTCAAACTGTCGCAAAACAAGAAGCCAATAAGCATTGTCTCGTCGATTGTCTCGTACGGACTTAATCATGAATTCTTTGATTTTGTCAAGTTCTTTGCTTGAAATGTTATTGTTTGCCATATCTTGTAGTGTTGCATCGATAATTGAGGATGCTTCAGCCTGGTGATGGGGGTCGATTTTTACATATACCGGCAGCATAAATTCTGCCAGATCATCTCCGTTTATTCCCGCAGTAATAGAACCGTGAGTTGTGACAGAATAGGTCCATCCTTTTTCTTCGCGTAGGTTAGTAAGTAGTCGAGCTTTAAGAATTTGCCCGATTGTAGAAGCGAGTATTATATTTTCAAGATTATATTCAATCGGAGTATGACGAAATTGATAGACCACCGCAGTTGGAGTTTCCATATGGCGAGAAAAATGAATATATTTTGAGGGAGAGAAACGATAACCGATGTCGCGAGGTTTTTCATACCGCCCATTAGTTGGAAGAGAGGCGATATATCTCTTGAGAAATTCCAAAATAGTGGCACGATCGAAATCACCTACAATATAAAAATCAAAATCGGAGAAATCGGAAAATCTATCTCGATAGGTGGCGAGAATAGTTTCATAATCCACACCCCGAAGATTTTCCACCGATGGCTGAACGCTTAGGGGATGGCGTGAATACACATTCATAGTGATTGTGTCACCCATTGATTGAATAGGGTTTCTTAGACGCCCGATGGCTTGATTTATTTTCCCATTGATTAAAGTTTGGAAAGCTGTAGAGTCAGCATTTAACTCTGTGGTTTTTAACCTGAGCAGTCGAAATGCATTTTCAAGCATTTCGGGTGAAGATGCAAATTCTATGGTTTCTTCAGTATTACTTATCATAGCGGAAACTTTTAGATCTTTATCTTTGAGAAAACGACGTAAGTCGACATTTGATAAGTTTCCTACACCAGAAATAGAAACTACATCATTCAATAATTTCAGGGAATAGGCTTTATCTTCAGAGTAGTTTTGAGAAAGACCCCCGCGTCCAATTCCTCGCAGATAAATTTGTCCCGGTTTTTCGGTAGAATGACGCAATTTGACTTTAAGCCCGTTGGAAAGAGTAATTATTTCTGAAGCAAAAGGACCGTTTGAGTCGATATGAATTATATCTCCCGGAATTGGTTCTTCGATTGAAAGAGTCATCGGGCTTTCTTCCCAAATAAATCTTTCTGCCGGTTGTTTGGCTGCTTCAATAAACATTTGTTTTAACCTGGATTCATTTTCGGGAGTAGCTAAAACAGAATCTTTTGAATAATGGAGAATCAATACATTCTTTCCCGTAGTATCAACAAGTTGTTTTAGATACGTCTCCACTTCATCACGTGTAAGAGATTCTCCTGCGGCTTTGGCTGTTTCGTATATTTCCCGTGGGGTAAGAAGCGGTTCGGAGTGAAGGAATGAAGAAGATATTTGACGTGCAATCTGAGTGTTGGTGCGAATAGAATCGTTCTTTAGTTTTGCTTCGATTTCTGAATTATAGATGCGCAGGGCATTGGAAAACTCTTTTTCGGAAAAGCCAAGTTTGCGAGCTCTAAATATCTCGTAAGCTAAATCGTGAACTGCATCTGTGGATTTTCCTGGTCGCACGTTGCCTCTTATTAATAATGCTCTGATTGGGTCAGAGAGGAGGAAACGTGTGTCACCGATTCCGATATTAGTGACTGGACTATTAGATTTTAATTCTACAGCATCAAATCGGTCAACCAGCATTGTGGTCAATACGGAGGAAATAGCTTCATGCGTAGCTTTTTCTTTGAAATTAAAGTCTGTAGCTTGAGGATAGCGAAAGAAAAGCTGAATCATCTCCACGGCCTGTTCGGAATCCGATTCTGCGATCGCTGTCAGCTCCGGATTAAGATTTAGAGTTCGATTCACCGAAATAGGAGATTGGGTCTTACGTATTTTAGAAAAAAATTTCTTTATTTGCTTTTCGATTTTTTTGGGGTTGATATCTCCCACAACGATAATTGCCTCCGTGTCGGGAGTATAATTCCGACGATAAAAATCTCTAATCAGATCCGGAGGGAAATTTTCAATAACACTCATCAATCCCATAGGAAGTCTATGCCCATAAAGCGAGGAACCGTAAATTCTTGGGGCAGCTTTTTGAAGGAGACGGTTAGATGCATTGTTGCGATGACGCCATTCACCTTTGATGACTCCTCGCTCGGATTCTATGTCCTCTGTCAGCAAAGACAGAGCGCAACTCCAATCTCGCAAAATCAGGAGACAGCTATCAATCACGGATTGTCGTGCGATGGGAACTTTTGATATGTTATAGACCGTTTCATCGATTGAAGTGTAAGCATTGAGATTTTCGCCGAATTTTACTCCGATTGACTCCAACCAGGAGATCATGGAGTTCCCGGGGAAGTGTTCCGATCCATTAAAGGCCATATGTTCAAGAAAATGAGCCAGCCCGCGCTCATCGTCTTTCTCTACGATTGATCCGATTGAGCGTGAAAGAAAAAAATCGGCCCTCCCTTGGGGAATGGAATTTCGATAGATGTAATAGGTCAATCCATTAGGCAACTGACCGATAAGAAGGTTTGGATCAGAGGCCAAAGCGGATGAGCTTATGCCAATAGCTATAAGAATAGCAGACAGGAGTTTTAAAAATTTTATCATTATGGTTTGAGTATTAATTTATTTCAGAATAGAAATTTAAGAGCAATGCCGTAGAATCGGGTCTTTAATCCGGTTTTAAGAGAAGAAAAAGAAAAGGATGGAGAGAGGGCAAGAGCATAGTGCGGGGTAAGGGAATATTGGAGTAGTAGTTCTGTTGCGAAATTTACGGAAGCAGCTGCTGCATTTTGGAAATCGTTGATGGTGGCTTTATTAAATTTTTCGGCAACTTTGTCCGAAGATTCTTCTTCAATCCCTCTCAAATAAGAATGTAGAGGATTGGTCATAGCGAGGGATAATTTAATTCCGAGCAGCCATTTGTCAGTAGGCGATAAAGTGGCTGAAAACCGCACATTATAATTAATTCTGTTGATAAGTCTCTCACGATGTGGAGAAGCGTAGGCAATAAGTTCATGGAGCAAAGAAGCTTTGATTTCTCCTGTTGCACTCCAGATTCCTTTTTTTAAGCCTGCAATTCCTCCCAAAAAATATTCTCTTGTATTATCGGCAAATGCTAAACGTTTGCCGATTTGTGGATACGATCCGGACGTGGGGTCTCCAAAAAGATTTTCTTTTCCATGGCGGCGAAAAAGATTGACTTCAGCATATACTTTCCAATATTTGTCGGCTATATCGGATTGATAACCGACCTGAAGTTTAAAGTTTTTGTCGGAAGTATTGGCCATTGGCAATTTATTCAGATCGGACACGACGTACCGTAAGGATGCAAGAGAAAAACGAATTGAACCAAAGATTCCGTGAGGATTCAAAGAGTGCAGATCGACCCCCCAACAGTTAGCAAACATGTCTGAGAATACACTTGAACCGTTACCTTCGAATCTGGCATAGTATGTGCCCAGCCCGGTTGTGTGGAATAGCTTGGTTTCTCCCATTTCACTGACAAACGATATGGCGGTGGATTGCCGGTAACGTGTGAAATTGTAAGTCGGGCCAATGAAATAGTTTTTGATTCTGAAGGCAAGTCCGAGGGAAAGATACAAATTGCCGGTAATACTTTTAGGCCGGGGGTCGATTTGCCGATAATATAAACCTGCTTCATAACTTATCGATGCTCCCCACAATATCTTATCGCCCGAATGTGCATACCCTCCTCCAAAGTTATAGCGTTCAAGATTCTGATTGCCTCCAATCGTGTCGGCTATTGAATACGGATATACACGGTTATAGTTCGGTGATTCACATAATTGCATATCGAGGATTCGGCCATTATTGTAGGATGCATGTCCCCACACAGTTGAGGTTCGGGGTTTGAGATATGTTTGGGCGTTGAAATATCCTTTCTGTTCACCACGTCCGCAGCTCGTTACCATTGGATGAGAGCTAATTTGGCTGTCATAACCCAAGCTGACACTGCTTATGGAATAATCTTGTCTTAATGGTTGCATTGCCGGATTGGAAAAAGGAAGTGTAGCTACGTCGCTGTATCCTCCGAATGCTTTTATGGTTCGGTCGATAATAGGGATTGAATCTGTCAAAGCTGCTGAACAGTTAAAGGTAATGACCAAGAGAAATAAGCCCCCTATAGTTTTCATTTTGAAGGATTTATTATAGGTGTTACCCCGTCGTATGTGATTTGGGTGCATGGTGTGCCGAAGATGTCGATAGCTGTGCCTTGTAGCTCTATTTCGGATGGAATGACAAAGGCATTAAAATCGACGGTAGAGTTATTAGTGTCTTGAAGAATTGGCCGACCCTCCTGATTTAAGCCGGCCAGTTTACGGCGGACGGAATGAAAATATCGTGTTTTATCATGGTCAATTGTCCCACAATATGTCCATCCCATATCAAGAGAAGGATGACATATGTTCCATTCGTATTTTGCTTGTACCGAACAATTGACAACGTCCGTGAGCCATGCGTTTGGGAGTTTATAGGCTGATTGTGACATGGAGAATGTGCCTGCCGGCACCACAATTGTATAGTCAAAAGTGTACCAGTAATCCTTTAGATATTGTTTTTGGTCGATTGGTATTCGTGCCAACCCATAGGCTTTAAAACCCCGGTTGTGGAGTACCCAGAAAGAGAGTGTGTAGCAATACCACTTATCGAGATTGGGGACTGTCGGAGAATCAATGTCAAGATTAGAGGGGGAGGTAGAAACATCGAACCATTCGAAATCAGCGTGTGCAAGACTAAATGAATTGGGATTAATAACTCGGTGGTCTATGCCGGTGTCGGCAAGAAGAAAATATTCTCCGGGCTCTACTGGATGGTCGTGTCCTGAGCCTGGTACAGTATATAAGGCGTGGACTGTCATGGCTTCCGACATGATGTCGGGCGTATAATCGAATTTTTCTGTGGTGAGAAATTTTGATTCGAAAAGAGTCAATCCATCCGCATAAATTACGTGGTCCGTATTGTTATAAAGTTTTACATAGTCATCACCGTAATACTGATTCCCTGAGCTTTGAAGAGTACCGGCGAAGAATATTTCTGCAATAATCAAATCGTCCGAATCAATCGTTACAAAAGGCTGAAGTTGAATTCTGTTTTCCCCGGACTTTATGGTGACAGATTGATTTAAAGCACGCACATCCGCCTTTACTCCATTTTTCATTCTCCCTATTGCGTTCAAAGTAATGTCATACAGTCCCGGCGATATTTCCATCTCCTGTGTCTCATAGGAGAAGTATTTTATGGCTCCCGTATTGTTGTTTCGGAAAGTGATTACCACATCGGTGAGGGTTTCCGGCGCTTCGTCTTTGTCCCAATCCAAATAAATGGAAACGTATGCTCCCGATTCGGGATTATCCAAGTGTTCATCGCAGGATAATAGAATGAAAATCATTAAGGATGTAAGTAGGATTGAAAAAAATTTGTGGGTAGTCATATTGTCAATATCAAATTGAGAGATTAAGTTCCATACCGAAATATGCATCTGAAGCCCGGCGTACTAAAAGGCCGTTAGCCGTGTAATCGGGTAACCAATCAAGAATCCTGTTTACGAACACTGCAATTCTTAAATGTTTTCCAATGGATTTTGTGGCCTTCAGATTGAGGTAGGCTGCAAATGGAATGGTTAAAGTATTAAAAGATTCAGCATTATAGGTCTTAATAAGATAGCGCAGTTCAGCATCCGAAACTGCCGTAGTGTCGAATGGATGGATTTTTCCGTCTGTGGCGGAAAGATATGAAACCGGTGTCCCTTCAATGGGTATTCGCTTTGTTTTTACCCACCACATACATTGAAGAGTGGTAGTGAATACCAATCCCCATCGTGGAATTTGAGTATCGAACATAAAATTCGTGTTGACTTGCTCGGATATCCTTCCATCACGATAATTATAGAGTCCGACATACTTGTCGCTTATGGGTTGCCCGTTGACGACGTCGGTAACTGAAGAGAAGAGCATTTGGGAATTGCTGTAAATAGTCTTAAACCATGCACCACTAATTGTAAGCTTTGTTTTTATAGCTTTCCAACGGGCGGTTGAGCCGATAAACTCAATACCACGTTTAAAGATTCGTGTGCCGTTAGTTGCCCGGCGAAAACTGCGAAGCACATTTTTTTCTTCATACGGTAATCCATCCAAAGAAGGAGGCGCAGTAAGTTCGGAGCTGATTATATGGGATCCATCGAATTCTTTATAATAGTAGGGAGAAAAAATTGTGCTGTAACGAAATCCCGAATTTAGATTTTCTTGGAAGTAGGTTGCTGACAGAGAATATCCGTGCCAATTGAGCCCCACTCGTACTTCCCATTTCATATTGCGGGCCGCTCGGAGTTCATAGTTTGTTGCATCGTTGATATAGGTGCGAAGGCTGACGAGACTGTGTTCTTTGGGGTTGGAGATATCGTAATAATTTAGTTGAATAATATCGGTGTAATGTTCCTGGGGGAAAAGATAGTCGAGGGTTGGCATCTTTGTGGTTAGTCCAAATCCACCCGAAAGAGTAAGTTCCATTGTTCCATATCGGGTGGTGATACCTCTAAATTTACATTGGGCATTAATTCTTGGGTCAAGATAAGGCCGATTGGCTAAATAATAATTTTTGTTCAACCCCGGGAGTTGGATGGATCGAAGTCCGAGTCGCAACGTATAAAGAAAATTCCTTATTGGATAAGAAATATCATTTTCTATAAAGAAAGACAAGGTGTTTAATGCAGGGATAGTGGAAAAGTCACGTGGTCGCGATGTCCATCCGGCTGATAGAGGACGTCGAAGATCGTAGACTTGACCATGTCCGAAATTTTTCGAAAGAGACCATTCCGCTCCAATCATGTATCGGTTTTCTAACGAAGCAATTCCTTGGTGCCCAGATGCTTTTGTTTTGAGAAAAAGATTGAAAGGCCTCCCGTCGCTAAGATAGTCTGCCACATATTCTCCAAGTAAGAATTCTCCTATTTGCTCGCCCGGAGCAGTTGTGGTTGGTGCTACGGATGCTCGTTGGGGTGCAACTTGTTTGTGTCGTTCCAGTCGGTCGATTTGGTAACTGGCAGCCGTATTGACTGAGAGTTCTGAAAAGAACCATTTTCTAAAAAAAGAAATATCGAGATCGGAAGTAAAGGCGATACGATTGTAACTTGATTTAAATTCATCAATTTTGTTGAAATTTAAATCAGGGTCGGTTTTGGCATTGTCGAACGAACCGGTGTAATCCAGGCCGCAATTCCAATTTGTTCCGGCTTGATCTGACTGAAATTTTAGATAACTTCGAACAGAACCGGTAAGGCGCTTATAGTTTTCAAGCCGGTTGCGTGGATCAGTTTTTGAATCAAGATAAGCTATGTCAAGATTAATGGTGTGTTCATTAGAACCGAATCCAATTCCCTTCCCGGCAGAAAAAAGCTTACTGTATTCATCGGCTTTAAATCGGGCTGTAAAGGGGGTAGCACTTTTAATTCTGTTGATTTTTACCAAACCGGAAGTCAGATTTCCATATTCAGCGGATGGAATACCCCTTACTATTTCCACGCTCTCGATATTATCGGTGGAGATGGTGCGCATATCAACGCCTTTATTCGTAATGTTTCGAGGAGAAGCATGACCGTCTTCAGCTGTACCGATAGTCTGCATATTTGCATCGCTGTTAATAGGCGCTCCGTCAACCATGAACATTGTTCCTAAAGAAGAAATGTCATAATCCTCATTTTGGACTTTTTGTCCTGAAGCTCCTAATGTTCCTGTTTCGCGTAAGGCAATCGTATTGGCTTCTCCCATTGTCGGATTTTTGGAGATATTGCCGGGGATAAGTTCCAGAAGATCAGAGAAACTGGTCGGTTGAAGATGATCCATTGCTGACCTATCAATTCGAGAAGCGGAGGTAAGACCATCACTTTCTCGGGCAGTCACAGTCACTTCTTCGAGCCATTTCCCCTGTGATGAGAGTTTAAAATTTAATGTTTGGTTACCACTAAGCTTGATTTTCGAGGTCTTGGATTCCATGTTTGGAAAAGAAACAGTTACCCTATAATTCCCTCCAGGGAGTAAAAGAGAGTATTCTCCAAGAGAATCGGATTGTGTAGAAAAAATCTTATTGCCCTCCGTCGCCACGACTTTGGCATATGGAATCGGGTCTTCGCCTGTTTCTTCCGTTATTGTCCCTTTAAGAAGATGGTTAGTAGCAAAAGAAGACGATATCGCCGTAAGGAGTATAATATATTGAACAATGATTTTATGCATTAAAAGAATTACACTGGGGTTATCCCGCTTATTATATATACTTTAAAAGCATTGCAAAATTAATTATGAGCTCACCCATCAGTCAATACCTATTTTGAGCTAATTTCTACCAAAGAATTACCCTAAAAATGGTATTTCGGTTACTTTTTCCTTCCACTAATTTTGCAATCGAAAATTTTAAACCGTTATAATAAGTTTATTATGAATAAAAAAATTACCCTATTGCTCACTTTATTTTCAATGGGAGCGTTTGTCTCAGCACATGCATCGGAAGAAGAACCATTCCCTCTTTTTGGGAACATTTTTGATAGTGAAACAGCAGCCGGCGATCAATCGCAGGGATGCTGTATTAGTTCGGACGGGAATGTATATTGGCATCTTTTGGGAGGATCAACCCATTCTGCTCGTGATATAACTTACGCAGGGCAATTACTTTTTCAAGGAGCGGATATGACGGAGTCTTCTAACACTCAAAATAATAATCTGTGTGTGATGAAGACTGACCGCCAGGGTAAGCTTCTTTGGAAAATGTATTCCTCAACCGGTGACTATGCTAACAATCAAGGTTCAGTGGCACCCACGACCGATGGAGGAGTGATTTTTTCGGCCAAAGTCCGTTCTTCCGATGATGGGGGCAATGGGGAATTTCTTTGGAATGACCTTGCTCTTATCGATGGCAAAGGAATTACACATTCTTTCGAGTTCAAGCATGACGCTACGGACACAAAAAGATTTTATCAAGTTATAGTAGGAAGATTGTCATCGACTGGTGAACTCTTGTGGCTTAAGAGTTTTCAAACTGACCGCTATGGTGTCTCCGACACTAATAAGACCACTTTCATCCCAGACGCGATTTCATGTCCCGCACTTGCCGTCGATAAGAGCAACAATGTCTATTTCGGTGGAAATTATCGGACAACTCTGTCGATTGCAACTTCTGCCGGGGATGTTACATTAATTCCTCACAATGCTAATAACATTACCTCAGATGCACAGATAAATGTGGGAGATATGTTTATCGTTAAACTTAATGGGACGGATGGCGCATATCTGAATAGTCAGGTGACGAAACTTATTGAGGGTAGCGTCTCAAGTGAGACTCTTAACTTACTCACTTTTGAAGGAGACACACTGTATGCACAGGCACTAATGTATGGTAATGGTGCGCAACTAAATTTTAACGATACTTCAAAATCATTCACTTTAGCCGGAACGTTTTCTCCGGTTTTGATGTCGTTTGACACCTCCCTTCAACCAAATTGGATTCAATCGATCAAGGGTGAGGATTATTCTGGAAAATATGGGTTCCAAAATTGTGGAATTTCGGTCTGCAACGGTACGCTTTGGTTTTCCGGAATGTTTGATGGCATCATTAGTGTGGCATCGGACAAAGAAGTTGCTTCTACAGCAGCTACTCCCTCGGTACGCGAAGGTTTCCTTATTAAATTCAATGCCTCGACCGGGGAATGGATAAAGGGAGTGTCAAGTCGAGATTCTTATCCCACAACTCTTGGGACTGGATATAATGCGATTTGTGGATATTTGCAGCCTTTCCAAAATCCTGACGACATGGGAAAAGTGTATGTCTATGGATACGCAATGAATAACTCCTTGGGTGTCTTCCTTCGAACCTATGATGCTGAAACATTAATTTCCAATCCGGATTCACAATGGATTTTGGCCGGTGGAAATATGCCTACGTGTCAGGCCGCTGCTTATGATCCCACCGATGGACAATTTTTTATGACAGCAAGAAGTAATCGAGCCTTTACGCTCTATGGGGGAGAGACGGTTGCCAATCCTTCAAATACTTGGGCGATATTGATGGCCGGCTTCCAAATGCCGGAGGCATTCATTCAGTTGAGTAAAGTAGATTCTTGCATTGATGAAGACTTATTTAAAGTCACTCCTCTTCCAGGTCGAATTTGTTTTCAGTACGATGGTATGGAATCAAAATCAGTTAATATTTACGATATTTTAGGTCGTTGTGTGGCGGTCGTTAAGGTAAATCCAGGGGTGTCCTCTATTGAATTACCTTCGGGATTGTATTTAGTTTCCGGACATAAAATCCGAATTTAAGTTATAACACAGTCGTCTTACAAAAACTAAACGATCTCCAAAAGCCCTCATCAGCTTTTGGAGATCGTTTAAATTTTATTATCTCCCGAAATTGGGAAAATTAATTTCACTAATTTATTTCACGACGATTTTGCGAGATTGTTTACCGGTTGCCACTATGTAGATGCCTGGCGCAACAGTCATAGAGCTTCCCGCATGGATTTGACCCATTGACCGGCCCATCATATCAAATACCTGGGCATCAATTCCTTCAGCATAAATGGCCCCAGCATCAACCCAAATATTCCCCTGGACTGAGTCTGAACCAATGATTTCAACACCGGCGTTTTGATTAGCATTTTCCACCTGCATTTTGATCACTTTATTAGATTCGGAGATTCCGGAAATTTTAATGTCGGTTTCTTTATTACTCCAACTTTTAAGTGACGGAATTGTGGAGAAACTCAAAGCAGTGTTCTGAGTGGTACCGGGGAATGGATCTCCTTGCCGTTGAGTTTCCAAAGTGTAGGAGTTGCTGGGATATTTCGAGATCCCATTTGCTTCTAACAGATCTACATATTGATGTGTTTGGGCGTTGACGGTATTTGTATCCCAAACGGATTGAACAAAGTCAATGTGCCAAACAAGCATTCCATGACCCGAGAGAGGTTGATCAAATCCTTCATTTTGGCGATTTTCAAGCAAGAAAAATTCAGCCGGTTTATCAGTGTAGATAATATAAGCATTATTTTCCTGCGTAATCGGATTAAGAGTATATTCTCCGGATTTACCAAAAGGTGTAGGTTTAATCCATCCGAGTGAGAAACGTTCAAACGCACCATACTCCGGTGGGACGCATCCATCCGAATTATACGGTCCCGAGTCAAGTGTGGTCCATGAACCGGGGGTGTAATAAAGATAATTGTCACGGTTGTCGGTAGCATAATACACATCATAAAGGTCTGGGAGACCCATTACATGAGAAAATTCATGGACAAACGTACCAATGCCAACGGGAAGTTGAGGATACTCGCTATACATTCCTCGAATCTCATTCGAACATGCATAATGGTCGATGAGTTTCCCGTCCAGTTTGCATGTGATTTTACCTGAAGTATACAATTCCCAGGCATGGGGCCATATTGTATTGGTGTAAGTAGATGTTTCGGGATTATCGGCTTCTCCGAATCCAGCATAGAAAATGTAGACATTATCCACCTTCCCATCTCCGTCAAGATCATACTGGCTATAGTCAATTTCATTGTCGAGAAGTGTGCAAGCTTCTTGAACCATCTTTTCCGGACGAAGGTCTTGATTATAATAACTGTCGTTTTGGCCGTAATAAGCCATGTTTTGACTGACAGTTACGGGTCCGAATACGTCAAATTCCGGTTCAAATTGATTACATGAAGATTTCTTGAAGAAGTCAGCAGCGGATCCAATACACCCATTCTCCTTAAATCCGGGTTCATTAAGAAGATTGTTAAAAAATTCTTTTGGATTTGAGGTAGTGAATTTTTTATCTTTAAACTGCACCAAAATTACAAGTGCTTTGTTTTTACCGGTCACCGGAAAATCGGTGAAAAGCATACGGAAATTAGGATTTTTACAGTCGGTGTTGTTCCATTTGGAAGACGCATTCCGACGATTGGCGGGTGCAGTGCGCATTTTGCTATTTCGCCGATTGAGTGCCAAAGGAATCAAATCGGCAGCGGAATACCTGGCATCGGCAACCGACGGGCGAATTGCAGTTTTTACAATTGCACCATTTGCATCTACGGATGCTAAAAAGAAACCATTTTTCTCATCACCGGCTACCAAATTGCCATTTTGGTCTACATTGAAGTGTCCCCGTTCATCGCCATATTTAGTAATAATTAATGTTGACCCGTCAGGCTGAGTGTGTGCCCAGGGACGCACGCGAGCCGGAACGGCCTCAGCATCAGATGCAGCAAACAGACCCACTCCGAGCATTAGCCCGGGAATGGCACGTTTCATAAAATTTTGAATGTGTAGGTTCATGTTTATATTGAGTTCTTATGTGATTTAAATGATGTGAATGAATACAAGATATGTGAGTAAAGAAACGAAATTTATTGAGAAATATTTCATTTTGACATGAAATTGTGTGCTATTTTTCAATCTCAATTAATTCAGTTGCAAATTCTTGTCCTTTCCTGACGGCGGGAATACCTTCTTTCATCCATTTTGGTTCCGGACTGCCTTTTAGATAGTGATCGAAGAACTGTTGCAGACGAATAGTGATGTCTTTCCTGTTTTTGCGAGCGCGGATATTGTGAGCTTCACCATTGTATTGGAGCATCCAAACCGGCTTTTGCAAACGGCGTAGGGCCATGAACATTTCGATCCCTTGATACCAGGGTACCGCTCCGTCTTGATCGTTGTGCATGATAAGTAAGGGAGTGTTACAACGATCAGCATGAAATACCGGTGAATTGGCAATGTAGAGTTCGGGAGCTTCCCAAAGATTTCGACCTATGCGTGATTGTCCTACTTCGTATTGAGCTTGGCGGGAATCACCGGATTCCCATCGGATACCACCAAATGCGGAAGTCATATTGGCTACCGGAGCCCCGGATCCGGCACATGCAAACATATTGGTGCGAGTGACCAGAAATGCTGTCTGATATCCTCCCCAGCTTTGTCCGTCAATGCCGATTTTTTCTTTATCAATCCATGGGCGTTCTTTACAAAGAGATTCCACTCCTGAACAAATATAGTTGTAGGCGCTTTCACCCGGAATACCGGCAGCATAGTGTACATCAGGCACAAACACCATATATCCCCGGCTTACGTAGAAAGGATAGTTGACCCAGCTCCATGACGGTTCCATAGTGTAATGGCGGTAAAGTTCTTCAGAATTTGTTTCGTAGAAGACCACTAACATCGGATATTTTTTTGAAGGGTCAAAATCCTCGGGTGTGTAAAGGACACCCTCGGTGAGTTTACCATTATATGAATACCATTTGACCAGCTCGGCCGTTCCCCAATTGTAATCTTTCATTTGAGGATTGATGTCAGTCACTTGGCGAGCCTTTGCAAAGTCTGTTGAAGTGCAAATCCATATATCGGGAGAAGTGTTGAAGTTGGCGCGTTGCCAGGAATACACATTCGCATTTTTTGCCTTTTGCAGCTGAGTGTATTTATAAGTGTCAACTACTTTTATAGCTGGCGTGGTTGGCTTGTCTGAGTATTTCAAAAGTGCCAAACCATTTCGCTTATCGGTATAGTCAAATACGTTCAGGAGCATTTCCTGCCCGTTGTCGATGAAACGCTGTTCTGCATCTGTCTTTACATATCTGAATCTACGATTTGCTTTTCGCCCTGACTCGGCAGTTAGACATATAGGTTTTGAAGTGCCGGTCGGATCTAAGCTCCAGATATCATATCGGTCATATACCAGTACATTTCGGTCGTTTTTGCCCCATCCTGCTATTCCGTAGGGCGACGGGATGAAGGGAACATCCTGATCCTCATCCCAAAGGGGATATGGCACATCTTTAGAAATACATTTTGTTTCCCCCGTAGCGATATTATAAGAATGATATTGACGATCGTCAAACCAAAGCACAAATTTGTCATCCGGTGAAATTTCTGACATTTCGGCAGGAGCCGTTCCGGCCTGGCGTTGCTCTCCATTATTTACGTTCACTATAAATAATTCTTCAGGAGCGGCATAGTTCCATTGTCGGGAAATGAATTCTTTTTCCGGGTCCCTTACTAAAGCCCAATCTCCGTCCCAGCGATTGGGAATATCAATACAGGTGAGAGAGGAATTGGTGATAAGTGTTTGTGGATAGGTATCATTTGCCAAATTTATTACTACTGGTAGCGATAATTTTCTTAGTTTATCGACCATTTTATTTTCCTGGGGTGGAGTTAGAGGGGCATCCCATCGCCATATATCGAGAGCAGCAGTTTCAAAATCATAGAGTGTGGTGTCGTCAGGGGCAATTACCGGGCCAACACCGATGATAAGTCTTTGGCCATTGTGGGAAAATGAGGGTATGGAATACTGATTAAGCAGGAGAGATTGTTTCTCTCGCTCTTTCATTATTTTATTGAAGCGTTGGTTGAGCTCTGCTTGAGCTTCCGGGTTGCTCGCATGAGGACGCTGTAAGTTAGGCGCTTTTACGCGTCCGGCATCAACGGGTATTTCCATGGCACTGAAAATCTCGGAGTTAAGATCAACGAGATAAAGCTGGGTTTTCTTTGTGCCTGATTTAATAGTGTCATCTGAGGCCGTGTATGCCATTTTTTCTCCTTTTTCAGAGAAAACGGGTGCGCCATAGAATTTTTTATCTCGATCGATTAGAGTAAAAGCTGTGTCGGGAAGCATGATAATTCCCACTCCGTCTGTAGCAGTTGTGTCTGTTTTGTGGCGCCGCAGACCAACGGCTATGCGCATTCCATCGTTGGCTATTGCATAGTCTTTTACCCATCGCAGCGTTTTTTGTTTTCCAGAAGGAAGATGACGAATAATAAGTGGTTTCCCTGCTTCTTTGTCTTTAAGTGCTTTTGGAGAGATTAGTGTGGTGTCGGATGAAAGATAGGCCAGCCAGTCTCCTCCCTCTTTACCTATTTTATATGAAATCACCCGAGGGATTCTATTAATAGTTCCTGTTTTTAGGTCAACAATAGCTAAAGAATCTTGAGGGGCATCAAAATTTTTCTTTTTGTCAATTTTAGCTTGACGCGATTGACTGAAGAGTGGCTTAATAAGCGCGATAGCCCAACGACTGTCGGCAGTGAATCGAGGTGAGTAACCGCGTTCGACACTGATTTCCTTACCCGTACGAGTATTCCGAAGCGTGAGTACACCATCTCCCTCTTGGGGTTGAACGAGATAAGAAGCCCATTCCCCAGAATTGGAGAGGGGCATGTTTCGCACTGATTTCCAAGTATCGAAATCAGAATGATCGAGAATTTTTTTTGCCGATGCGGAAACCAATGATGAAGCAGCGACAAATAGCGACATCAGCGTGACGGCAGCTTTTAAGTTCATATCCTGTCGGTTTATAGCGATTTATAGATTTCAAGGTATAGATTAAGTTCAATCTACTTTATGGAGATTGTGACCCATGCGCACTTTCTTAGCGTGCATATAGTTTCGGTTGTATTCGTTTGGTTCCACTTCAAGGGGGACGATTTCGCTGACTGTCAGTCCATAGCCCTCAAGTCCGATACGTTTGACAGGGTTGTTTGTGAGCAGACGCATATTTGAGATTCCGAGTTTATGGAGAATATTAGCGCCGATTCCATAGTCTCTCTCATCCGCTTTATGACCAAGATGAAGATTGGCATCTACGGTGTCAAGACCGTTTTCTTGAAGTTTGTATGCTTTGATTTTATCCATCAGGCCTATTCCTCTTCCCTCCTGATTAAGGTAAATCAAAGCGCCGCGGCCCTCTTGTTCGATAGCTTTAAGTGCAAGATGGAGTTGTTCGCCACATTCACAACGCAGGGAACCGAAAATGTCGCCTGTAGCGCAACTGGAATGAACACGTACAAGAAGTGGGGTAGATGTGGCAACATCTCCTTTGAGTAGAGCTATGTGTTCGAGCCCGTTATCGAGTTGTCTGAAGGGGATTAATCTGAAGTGTCCGTAAGCTGTAGGCATATCAACTTCTTCCCCCATTTCTACCAAAGAGTCGTGGCGAAGGCGATATGCTATTAAATCGCGAATGGATACAAGTTTTAGCCCCCATTCATCAGCTCGGCGCCGGAGTTCGGGTAGTCTCGCCATGCTGCCATCATCGCTCATTATTTCCATAAGAGCGGCAGCCGGATAGAGACCTGCCAAACGAGAAAAGTCAACCGCAGCCTCTGTATGGCCCGCCCGCTGGAGCACTCCGCGGTCTTGAGCATATAAGGGGTTGATATGTCCGGGACGCCCGAAAGTTGATGGAGTTGAAGATGGATCGGCAAGCGCACGGATTGTATTAGCTCTGTCTTGAATTGAAACCCCGGTGGAGCAACCTTCAAGTTTGTCAACTGTTACGGTGAAAGGAGTTCCCAAAACGGAAGTGTTGTCAGTAACTTGTTTGGGAAGTCCCAGCTCTTCGCATCGTGCCATAGTGATGGGTGCGCAAAGAACTCCTCTGGCATTCTTTAGCATAAAATTAACCTGTTCCGGAGTAATCTTCTCAGCGGCAACGATTAAATCACCCTCGTTTTCCCGGTCTTCATCGTCTACAACTATAATGAATTTGCCTTGGCGGAAGTCTTCTATTGCTTCCTCGATGCTGTCAAGTTTGATTCTATTTGTCATAAGTCAGGTATGAAATAATGGTTCGAATTGGATTGATGGTTAATTTTCTTTGTCGGAGACTGAATTTATTTTAAGATTCTCTCCTGGCAAGAATATTGAAAAATTCACACTTCCATAGGCCCGTTGTTCTCTAAATCCGGGTAGATTGGAGAAATTGTGTCGTCCGGAATGTTCGATGATAACAATCGTATCTTCCTTAAGCATTTTGCTTGAAAGAATAAGTTGGGGTATTTCTGCAAATCTCGGATGATCGTAAGGGGGGTCGGCAAAAATAATGTCATATTTTTGTCGGCATGTGGCTACAAACTTAAATACATCGCCACGAATCACTCGAAGATGCTCATCTTTTAGCTTTTCTTTTACGCTGCGGATAAAGTTGACTTGGGTTTGAGCCATTTCGACAGCGGTTATTTCAGCACAGCCTCGGGAAAGGAATTCAAGACTCACGGCTCCGGTGCCGGCAAAAAGATCGAGAGCTGTTTTGCCTTCAAAGTCAATTAAGTTTTCCAATACGTTAAACAGATTTTCTCTTGCAAAATCTGTGGTAGGGCGAGCAGTTATGTTGTGCGGCACATCGAATCGACGTTTTCCGTATTTTCCTCTGATGATTCTCATTTCGGATATGGATTATTAAACTATGCCGTCTTTTTTCAGTGAAGGGAGTGTTTTGTCTTTGCGTGCAGTAAGTGCCGATGCCAAAGGAATTCCATTGGCTTCCAAATCAGAGGGAAGCATGGTATGCATTACGCAACGGATATGTTTTCGGAGCATAGGTAAGAGCTCAGCGCGCAAGTGGCGGTCTCCACTTATGAATATTTCGGTTGATTTCGGATCGAGTGAATAGGCCTGTAAAAGCATCATGACTACATACATAGCTTCTGTGGCAGTGTGTGCTTCATGCGTAGCGGCGCAAAGGAGATTGTGTCCGTCAAAAGAGGTCAAAATTACTTCTTCGTCTTCCAAATGGACATATAGTCGGCATCCTCCTCCAGGATAACTTCGAAACTTTCGCATTAAAATCATTTCGCGACTACTAATTCTTGCTCCCGGGAAGGTGCGACCCATAAAGGACTTCAATCCTGCAGCTCCGGATGTGATTGCACAAAGATCTTCGTCTTTTTCAATGAAGAGATCTGCGGGATCTGCTTGGGGAAAAATCATGCGATAGGCATCTTCCATCGCAGACTCATCGCTCATCATTTCTGCGGGAAACCAAAGAGTGTCAGGCGTGGAAATGATAATGTCGGCTGAATAGTCATCAAGTAGTGTGGGGTGTTCATAGACGACGGTTTCAATTTTCTGGAAAAGATTTTTTTCCGAGGTCTTCCAACGTTCATCAAGCAATATTCGTTTTTTTACCGTCGGATCTAATAGATGATTGAGAAACGCATGGGCTCTTCGACGAGAAAAAAAGATTGTCAGGTGCCATTCGCCGGTGTCGTAAGAATCGATATGGTCAATAGAATGCAGCATATTATTATGCCACAAAGTTATCAAATTCTTCTGATATCGACAAATCGGATGCTTTTAAAGGTTTATCGTCAGTCCTTCCCGATTTAAAATCACATTCGGGAATTCTTGGAGTGCTTCTTCTAAAAATGCTTTGTCATCTTTGTAACGCGAGGAATAATGGCCCGTCAATAATTTTTGGGCACCGCATAGTTTGGCTATCTGAGCAGCCTCTTTGGCTGTCGAATGGCCTCTGGCGTGTGCATCATTAATATTTTGGTCAAGATAGGTGGTTTCGTGGAAGAGTAAATCTACCGGACCAATTTTTGGGGCGATTTCCGGAAAGAAAGAGGTATCGCTTATGTGGGCATAACTTCGGCTTGGGTCGGCTGGGGTGGTGAGTAGCTCGTTGGAAATCACAGTGCCGTCGGGCTTCACAAAGTCTTCCCCGTTTTTGATGGCATTCAGCTTGCTGACAGGAATATGGTGAAAATCGCAAGCTGCTCGAATAATATGTCGTAGTCGGGGTTTCTCTTCAAAAATATATCCGACGGCGGGCAAGCTGTGGCGTAGGGGTACGGTTCGGACTCTTAATGCTTTGTTTTCAAAAACAATTGCTTCTTCAGGATGGATAATATGGAAGTTGACATTTATAGGAAGATCATGAGAAAAAAAGTCGAAGATAGTTCTTAAAATTTTTTCTCCTTCCGGGAATGTGTGAATTGTTAGCTCTCCTCCACCGCCGGATAGACCCATACTGCTGATAAGACCGGGTAGTCCCAAGACGTGGTCGCCGTGTAAATGAGTAAGGAAAATGTGATTTAGCCTTGGAAGTTTGAGATGGAAACGTTGAAGTGCAGTTTGTGTGCCTTCGCCACAATCTATCATGAATAGATTCCCTCGGAAATTAATAACAGTAGATGAGGGTTGATGGCGCAAGGTGGGCTTGGCCGATCCACAGCCTAATACATGAATTTGAAAATCAGAAGCCATGTCAAGTGTCGATTTAGTCCATTTCAGCGGCTAATCCTCCGGTGGCGGTTTCCTTATATAGAGAAGGAAGATCGTGGCCCGTCTGCTTCATTACTTTGATTAATTTATCGAAGCTGACTCTATGATTGCCATCTGTAAAGGTCGCATATATATTAGCATCCAAAGCACGGGCGGCTGCATATGCATTTCTTTCGATACAAGGAATTTGAACAAGTCCGCATACAGGGTCACAGGTCATTCCAAGATGATGTTCCAACCCCATTTCGGCTGCATATTCAATCTGAGCCGGACTTCCACCAAAGAGTTGGCAAGCGGCGGCGGCTGCCATGGCGCAAGCCACTCCAACTTCTCCCTGACATCCTACTTCCGCTCCGGAGATGCTTGCGTTATGTTTCACGATATTTCCAATCAGACCAGCTGTAGCTAAGGCACGAAGCATCATTTCTTCCGGGAATTGACGGCTATTCCAAAGATGATATAAAGCTCCCGGTACAACTCCACATGAACCGCATGTCGGAGCAGTCACTATTTTTCCTCCGGATGCGTTTTCTTCACTGACAGCCAATGCGTAAGCAAATGTTAGTCCTCGATTGCGAAGATTGTCGCGAAAACCTTCAGCTTTTACGTGATAGGCTGCTGCTTTGCGGCGTAGATTTAAGGGACCTGGCAACCGACCTTCGTGAGCCAATCCTCTTTCAACAGCTTCTTTCATAGCCTTCCAGACTTCGCGTAAAAAATCGTAAATTTCAGAGCCTTCACTTTCCTCCACATATTCCCAGTAACATCGGCCAGTTGACTCACAATAATGCATAATGTCAGTCATAGTTGTCATGGTATAGATGTCAGGTGTCGAAAGTTCTTGCTCATCATCAGAGACAATTGCTCCTCCTCCGACACTATAAACCGTCCAGGGTTCACTCCTCCTTCCATTATTTTCCACGGCTACCAGTGAAAGTGCATTAGGGTGAAATGGAAGGAAAGTTTCCGGTTTCCACTGGATTGCTACTTGCGCTCCGTTTGCACCCAGCACATCGACAATGGCTATGTCAGTCATGTGCCCTTTTCCGGTAGCCGCCAGACTGCCATAGAGGGTAACTTCAAATCGTGTAGCTTCCGGATGTCGAGCCATAAATTGCTCAGCCGCTTTTCGAGGTCCCATGGTGTGGCTGGAAGACGGTCCGGTGCCGATACGATATAACTCTTTGATGGATTTCATTAGCGTTGAATGAAAAATTCTTTTAATGTTTTAACCCGTATAGTTGAAGTTTATTATGTAAAAGCAGAATTTTCATGATAGAAAGAGGGAACTCTTCGGTAGGGAAAATAATCATTTTTGGTGATTGTCGGTTAGTCCCTTTTTTACTAATTTTGTCATAACCATGATTAGAAGCTCGGTTATTCAAAAGGCAGTATTATCAATTTGCCTGATTCTTTTATTTCTCAGTCCGCTGTCGGTTTATGCACAAACGGTCTCTGAGGATGTAGATACTCTTGTGCTTCAAGAACTTAATGTGTCGGCCATTAAGCAGACCTCCAAGCTGTTTTCTATTCCGGAATCGTCGACTTTTATAGGAGAAAAAGAGGCGGAACGGCTCAATGCCGTTTCGTTGAAATCTCTGTCAGATGTGGTTCCCAATTTCTATATTCCGGACTATGGTTCTCGCATTACATCCTCAATTTATGTGAGAGGAATTGGTGCAAGAATGGATCAGCCCTCAGTCGGATTAAACGTTGATAATGTTCCTTTTTTAAACAAAGATGCTTACGATTTCGATATTTCAAATATTGCTTCTGTAGAGATGCTTCGGGGTCCTCAGACTGCATTATACGGCCGAAATACGATGGCAGGTCAAATTAATATTACCACTCTATCTCCATTCCGCTTCCAGGGATGGAAAATTAGAGCAGAGTTTCAAACTCCTTTGAGTGCCAAGGTTTCTGCCGGATGGTATCATAAATTCAACTCTCGTCATGCGCTTGCACTGAACGGATCATTAAGCTACTCATCAGGATTATTTATCAATGAATTTAATGGGAAAAAGGTAGATCCGGAGCGTAACGCTTCTTTTCGGACAAAATATATCTGGCGTATTTCGGATAGCGTGAAAATTCAAAATGTCGCATCTCTTTCGTCGCTTCATCAGGGGGGATATGCCTATGAAAATATTGAATCCGGCATACTCGCTTTTAACGATACATGCTTTTATCGCCGCTTTCTGTTTAATGATGGTCTGACCCTTTCATGGTTCACTGATAAATTTTCTCTATCGTCTGTCACTTCTTTTCAATATATTGACGACAATATGACACTCGACCAAGATTTTTTACCGGTGGATTATTTTACTCTCACTCAAAAAAAACGGGAGTCTGCGTTGTCGCAAGATATTGTGATCAAATCAGTGGATGGAGACAGAATTTATTCTTGGCTGGCCGGTGGATTCTTTTTTTATAAAGACCTGAAATTGAAAGCTCCAGTTACCTTCCTCGACTATGGAATAGGTCGACTTATTGAAGATCATCGAAATCAGGGTAATCCCAATCATCCGATTCAGTGGGATAGCAGAAAATTTACACTTTATTCCGATTTTAAAATTCCCACATGGGGAGCAGCATTCTACCATAAGTCGGACGTTAATCTTGGCTCATGGAAATTTTCCTTGGCTTTACGACTTGATTATGAACATATCACACTTGATTATCACAGCTTCTGCTCTACGGGTTATAAAGTTTTCGACTTGAACTCGCAAGGAGATTTGATAAATCCCCGACATGCTTTGATTGAGATTGATGATAAAGGTAACCATTCCTCCAAGTACCTTAATTTTATCCCCAAGCTGACAATTCTTTATAATCTGCCTGGGGATGAGCCCTCGAATATTTATCTTAATATTGCAAAAGGCTATAAATCCGGAGGTTACAATACCCAAATGTTTTCTGATGTGCTTCAGCAACGCTTAATGATGCTCATGGGTATTGGTGCGACTTACGATGTTGATGAAATGGTATCGTATAAGCCCGAGCATTCATGGAATTATGAATTAGGGACTCATTTGACGTTTTTGAATGGACGTTTGCATACCGATCTTACGTTGTTTTATATCGATTGTCGTAACCAGCAATTAACCATGTTTCCCCCGGGTTCAACTACAGGGCGCATGATGACCAATGCCGGGAAAACCCGAAGTTTTGGAGTCGAAACTTCGGTTGATTATTCTCCAATCAGTCCCCTTCATCTGCGAGCCTCTTATGGCTATACGAATGCTCGATTTCGGTCCTTTAATGACGGAAGGGCCGATTATGCCGGGAAGTTTATTCCTTATGCTCCTTCCAATACTCTTTTTCTTCAGGCTGTTTATACGTGGCGTATAAAGAGATCACACCTTAAATATATAGAAGCAGATGTTAACCTGAGAGGAACCGGTAAAATATTCTGGAACGAGGCTAATACTCTTTCTCAGCCTTTTTATCTTCTTCCGGGTGCTTCTGTTGCATTAGGTAATGATCAATGGGAGATTCGTCTGTTTGGCACAAATCTTTCCGATACCAGATTCTACACCTTCTATTTTCAATCTATCGGCAATCAATTCCGTCAAAGAGGTAAACCCTTTCAAATTGGAGTTGCTTTCAATATGACTATTTAATATTATTTGGAAATCTAACAATAAATAAGATGAATAATAAAATTTTATGTGGAGTGGTAGCTGCCGCTTCAATTTTATCCTTAGGAAGTTGTAATTCCGACGATCCGATCTATGAAACAACTCGGCTCTTGTCTTGTGTTAATCTTATAACTCCAAGAAATGCCAACGAACCATCCATTGTGAGCGAGGGAGCGTATTCTTGTCATTTGATTGATACCGATTATATCGAAGTATCATCGGATATGCTATATTATAAAGGTGCTCAACACACCCTGCGCATTCCAAAAGTAGGGATGGACGTCTCTTTGTATGCCGAAGGTGATCACATTACCTTCTCATCTTCTACTGGCACTGTAGATGGTAGTATTCCTGTGTCCAGTTTCAACGGATTGATTTCAGGTCTTTACTATCGTATTCCTTCCAAAATTCCGGCAGTCAGTGCAACGGATGTTTACACTTCCCCATTCTTTATCGCTCAATATGAAATTGGCAATGAATATTCAGTGGCCACGTTCCAAAAAGATGCTACCTATGGGGGCACAACTACGACTGCCTTCGAATTTCAAGGTCAAAGTCAGGCTTATGAGTCGAATGAGGGATATTATCGTGTGATTATCAATCCTGTTACCAAAAAAGCGGATATTATTCTTTACAATGTCAAGTTTGCAGAGCAGTCGCCTCAGCTTATTTTGGTGTTGAAGGATTTGGATTTTGAAGCTGGTAGAGGAGTTTATACTGTTAGTGGGGCAGACGTCGTCCCTGGAATGCCCGATGGATCTATGTTGACTCCAAATGAGAGTTTCCCCTTTGAGTCCTTCCGCCTTGAAACAGTTTCTCCGGATCTTACTAAAATTGAAATTAATTTTACTGTAAGAAACAAGGGCATGGAAGAAAAACTCGGTAATGGTGTCAAAGTATATTATACGGGACGCTTTGTAGGTCAATGTGTGATAGATCCCACCGGAGGAAAATAAGGGATAAAAGTTGTTTGCTAAAAAATTTGGTATTAACGTAAGTTAACTTTAAAACTTCGATTTGTTGACAAATAGCTTGATCAGATTGGGCTGATATAACAAATTGCCATTATTAGGTTGCGAAAATTGTTAGTGTGTGACTTGTAAAATGGCAATTTGCTTTTTATAATTAATTTTTATGGAAAATTAGGCTCAAAATTTTTTGTCTATTTTAAGAAAAATTAGTACCTTTGCGCTAAATATTGCTTCATAGAAGGCAATACGAAAATCTAATTAGACTAACCAACTAATATAAAAACGATTATATGAATCTCTTGTTGGAGATTGGCAACGGCACCCTTGCAATCACCGCTACCATCACAGGTATGGCATTGGTTTTCGCCGCACTCCTGATCGCCAAACTCATTTCTCCTAAATCGTTTTCCGTCAAAAAGGCGGAGCCTTATGAATGTGGTATCCCGACGCGAGGTGCGTCAATGATACAGTTTAAGACGGGATACTATATTTTTGCAATTCTTTTCCTTATTTTTGATGTGGAAACGCTGTTTCTTTACCCATGGGCTGTTATTGCGCGTTCTTTGGGTGCTCAATCGCTAATCTGCATCGGAATTTTCCTCTTCATTCTTATCTTAGGCCTTGCCTATGCATGGCGGAAAGGAGCGTTGAAATGGACGTGAAAATTAAAAGCATGAAGCATGAGGACTTCAAAGACAATGAATACATTGACAAGCTTGTTGAAGAACTCAATGCTACGGGCGCAAATGTTGTGGTCGGCAAATTGGATCAGCTCATAAACTGGGGCATATCCAATTCCCTGTGGCCTCTTTGCTTTGGTACAAGTTGTTGTGCTATTGAATTTATGTCGCTTGGAGCGGCTCGATATGATATGGCACGGTTTGGCTTTGAAGTGGCACGTAATTCGCCTCGCCAGGCTGACTATATTATGGTACAAGGAACGATCGTTCATCGCATGGCTCCAGTTCTACGCCGACTTTATGAACAACTCGCTGAGCCTAAATATGTAATTGCTTGTGGTGGATGTGCCGTTTCGGGCGGTCCTTTTAAAAATTCTTATTGTGTGCTTCCGGGAGTTGATAAGATTCTTCCTGTCGATGTTTACATCCCTGGTTGTCCTCCCCGTCCGGAAGCCATGTTCTACGGATTGATGCAGCTTCAGCGTAAAATCAAAGTGCAGCGTTTCTTTGGAGGTGTCAACCGTAAAGAAAAGATTAAGGACTTTTTTGCACAGCATCCTGAGGAACAAGGTAAATATTAATCAGAAATTTCTCTATATTCTGATTGGATTCGAGTTTCTCATTTCAAATTCTATCCACTTTTCACCAGAACCATAATCATGAGCGATATAAAAGACAAAATCAGTAAGATTTGCCCCGAAGTGACTTTCGAAGAGGGAGAAAATCTACTTGTCAATGTGCCTGAACCTCATTGGTATCCTCTTGCTAAAGCACTTAAAGATGATCCCGCTTTAAATTTCGATCTTCTGTCTGCTGTTGTCGGAATGGACTGGAAGGATTCTTTGGGTGTGGTATACTATCTCACTTCTACTTCCCACAATTGGGACGTTGTGGCTTTCAAAGTAGCTGTATCAAATCGTGAGAATCCGATGATTCATTCGGTTGCTGACTTATGGAAAGTGGCTAATTTTCAGGAGAGAGAAGTATATGATTTCTATGGGATTAAATTTATTAATCACCCCGATATGCGTAGATTTTTCTTACGCAACGATTGGGTGGGTTTCCCCCTTAGAAAAGACTACGATGCTAATCCCGATCTGAATCCAATTCGTATGACGGATGAAATCAACGAAGATGATTCTGTGTCATATGTTGAAGACGATAAAGGAAAAATCAAAGCTGTTCCTAAAAAGGTGTTTGAAGAGGAAGACTATGTAGTTAACATAGGACCTCAGCATCCATCCACTCATGGAGTAATGCGTTTTCGTGCTGCCGTCGACGGTGAAACTGTAAAAAAAGTGGACGTTGTCTCCGGCTATATACATCGTGGAATTGAGAAGCTCAGCGAAGGTCTGACCTATCCTCAGATCTTACACTTCACTGATCGCATGGACTATATGTCTGCTCATCAGAATCGTCATTGCCTTTGCATGTGTATTGAGAAGGCCATGGGAGTGGAAGTGCCGCGTCGTGCTCAAGTAATCCGTGTTATGATGGACGAATTGATGCGTATTTCCTCGCATCTGCTTTCCTTTGGGTGTACTGCCATGGATCTCGGCGCTACTACTGCATTCTTCTATGGCTTCCGCGAACGTGAGATGGTTCTTGATATTTTTGAAAAAACGTGTGGTGCTCGCATGTCGATGAACTACAATGTTATTGGCGGTGTTATTGCTGATCTTCATCCTGATTTTCAAAAGGATGTTAAGGCTCTAATTGAAATTATGCCGTCGCGTTTGGCAGAATATCATAAAGTCTTCTCAGGAAATGTTATTGCCAAAAATCGTCTCTGCAAAGTTGGATATCTTTCAAAAGAAGATGCTATAAACTATGCCATTACCGGTCCTTCAGGAAGAGGCTCAAACTGGAGTTGCGATTGCCGTAAGGTTCATCCTTATTCTATATATTCTGAGTTGGACTTTGAAGAAGTACTGGAAAAAGGGTGCGATTCGTATGCTCGGTACATGGTCCGAATGCGTGAAATTGAACAGAGTTGTAAGATTCTTTCACAGCTCGTTGATAATATTCCTGATGGTCCGATCCGGGCTCAGATCCCCAAAATTATTAAACTCCCGGCCGGACGATGGTATCAGCAAGTTGAAGCATCGCGTGGCACATTTGGAGTTTACATCGAATCTGATGGTCAGAAGAATCCGTATCGTGTTCATTTCCAAAGTCCGTGCTTTAATTTAGTTGGTGTTATGGATCTTACCTGCTCCGGCTATATGATTGCAGACTTAATTACAATTGGTGCAGCTCTCGACTTTGTTATTCCCGATATCGATCGATAAGAGATACACTGAGTCTATATCCAATCTTGAATATTGTCTCTCCCGTTTGAGTGATTTCATATATAAAGAAATAGTTTATCAACAGCAACTAAAACCCGATTCCGATGTTTGATTTCGGTATAGTGACCTCTTGGTTCAACAATCTTTTGACAGGGTGTATGCCCGGTTGGGCCGCTACTATTATTGAGTGTGTAGTCATTGGCGTTCTTGTATTAGTCGCCTATGCTCTGCTGGCCATTTTCTACATTCTTTACGAGCGTAAGCTCTGTGCATGGTTTCAGTGCCGCCTCGGACCTATGCGTGTCGGTAAATGGGGACTTTTGCAGGTGTTTGCCGATATGTTCAAGATCCTTCTTAAGGAGCTTATCTCCTTGAAGGGAACAGACAAGTTCTTATTTAAATTGGCGCCTTATCTTATTATTACTTCATCCGTAGTAATGTTTGCGTGTCTTCCGTGGGGTAATGGACTTCAGATTGTTAATTTTAATATAGGAATCTTCTTCATTTTGGCGGTTTCCTCGGTAGGAGTTTTAGGCATTCTCCTTGCTGGCTGGTCATCCAACAATAAATATACACTGATTGGCGCAATGCGTAGTGGTGCGCAAATGGTTAGTTACGAAATTTCGCTTGGTCTGGCTATTATTACTATTGTCCTGTTTGCTGGCACCATGAATGTAAGTGAGCTTGTGGCTGAGCAGAATAGTGGCTGGTTTATTTTCCGAGGTCATATCCCGGCAATTATTGCTTTCCTAATTTATATCATTGCTGCGACTGCTGAAACAAATCGTGGCCCATTCGACCTTCCCGAGGCTGAACATGAGTTGACTGCCGGTTATCATACGGAATATTCCGGTATTCATTTCGGTTTCTTCTATCTTGCCGAATATCTTAATCTTTTCATTGTGTCAGGTATTGCTTCCTTGATGTTCCTTGGGGGCTGGATGCCTCTTCATGTCCCAGGTTGGGATGGTTTTAACGCAGTGATGGATTATATTCCTTCTATAGTATGGTTCTTGGGGAAATCATTCTTTATTTCATTCGTTATCATTTGGTTCAAATGGACTTTCCCTCGTGTACGTATTGACCAGATGCTTGCATTTGAATGGAAATACCTAATGCCTATAGAATTGGCTAACCTTGTTTTGATGGCCGTATTTGTGGCTTGCGGTTGGCATTTTTAATTTGCATCTTATTTTTGAATATTAACAGCAAAACAACCATAATACTAATATGAGCGCTAATTTTGGCACAGTGACTCAAGTTATCGGCCCGGTAATCGACGTGTCGTTCGAAGGCGGAAAAGAGTCCATACCTCCTATTTACACCGCTCTCAGTGTTGAGCGCGACAACGGAGAGACACTTATTCTCGAAGTAGAGCAACACATCGGAGAGGACACAGTAAGATGTGTGGCTATGGAGAGCACCGACGGACTTCGTCGTGGTGTGAAAGTTCAGAATCTTGGTCATCCTATTTCTGTCCCGACAGGTAATCAGGTAAAAGGACGTCTGCTTAACGTTATTGGAGATGCCATCGACCATCTTCCGGCTCTTGATCGAGATGAACTCCGGAGCATCCACCAGCCGGCGCCTGCATTTGATGAACTTGCAATTTCTACTGAAATTCTTCTTACGGGTATTAAGGTTATTGATTTGCTTGAGCCTTACTCGAAAGGTGGTAAAATTGGTTTGTTCGGTGGTGCCGGAGTAGGAAAAACGGTGCTCATCATGGAACTTATCAATAATATTGCAAAAGGACACAATGGTTTCTCTGTGTTCACCGGTGTTGGAGAACGTACCCGGGAAGGCAACGACCTTTTGCGTGAAATGATTGAGAGTGGAGTTATCCGCTATGGCGAAAAGTTTAAAGAGGGCATGGAAAAAGGAGAGTGGAATTTGAAAGATGTTGACATGAATGAGGTCAACAATTCGCAGTCTACTCTCGTGTTTGGCCAAATGAACGAACCACCGGGTGCACGTCTGCGTGTTGCTCTTTCTGGTTTGACGGTTGCAGAGCAGTTCCGGGATGCAGCTGGTGGCGGTAAAGACGTATTGCTCTTTATTGATAATATTTTCCGTTTCACACAGGCAGGTTCGGAGGTTTCGGCTCTTCTTGGTCATATGCCTTCTGCGGTGGGTTATCAACCTACACTTGCATCTGAAATGGGTATTCTTCAAGAACGAATCACTTCAACTAAGAATGGTTCGATTACTTCGGTGCAAGCTATTTATGTTCCAGCGGACGACCTTACGGACCCTGCTCCCGCAACTACTTTCTCCTTCCTGGACGCTACTACGGTGTTGAGCCGTAAAATTGCGGAGCTTGGTATATATCCTGCAGTAGACCCGCTTGAATCCACTTCTCGTATTCTTGATCCAAATATTATAGGTGAGGAACATTACACTGTTGCGCAGCAAGTGAAGCAACTTCTTCAGAAGTATAATGAACTTCAAGATATTATCGCCATTCTTGGTGTAGATGAACTAAGTGATGATGATAAGTTGGTTGTTGCGCGTGCGCGTCGTGCCCAGAGATATCTTTCTCAGCCTTTCCATGTTGCGGAGCAGTTTACCGGTCTGCCCGGTGTGATGGTTCCTTTAGCTGAAACTATTCGGGGATTTAAGATGATTCTCAGTGGAGAAATGGATGAATATCCCGAGCAGGCCTTCCTGAATGTTGGCACCATTGACGAGGCAATCGCGAAAGGTAAAAAAATGCTTGAAGACGTCAAGTAAAATCGTTATAATCGAAACTCCATATTTCTTCTTATAAGTTGGCATATGACACTTGAGCTAATTTCTGCCCACGAAATCCTCTTTAAAGGAGAGGCGGAATCCGTAAGTCTTCCTGGTGAACTTGGACTTTTTATGGTTTTGAAGAATCATGCTCCTCTTATTTCGGTTCTCGTAGAGGGGAAAGTCTCTTATCGGACGCCTGATGGTCTTGAAAAGTCTATTGATATCAAAGGCGGAATTGCCGATGTAGAAAACAATGTTGTTTCGGTGTGTGTCTACTGATCTTTCAACTGATGTTTTTAGATTTTTTTGTTTCTTCTACACTTAGTGCGAATCTATCAATAAAATAATTCCGGGTCATTTTTAAGACCACGAACTATCCAACAGTGATGACAAAATATTTAAATCACATAGTAGCGCTGATTCTTGCGTTTGTCTTCGCTTTTCCTGCCTTCGCTTCTTCGGAGAGTGAAAAGGAAGAAGAAGGTCTTGACGTTAAAGAAATAATCTTTGAGCATCTTGGGGATGGATATGGCTGGGAAGTACCTTTCAGTCATGTATATCGAATTCCTCTTCCCGTTATCGTGAGAGCTGAAGACGGTCAGTGGTTCTGTTTTTTATCTTCTCATCTAACTGAAGTCGAGATTGTCAAGGATGAAACTACCGGTAAAATTAGCAAACATCTTCTTCCTGTTATAAAAAAAGCAGAACGTGATGGTAAAATTTATGAGTTTATCATTGCAAAGGTGAGCGAACATAAGGATAAGGTTGTCCAAATTTTCCCTCTTTCTGAATTAGATGAAGAGACAGTTCGTTTGCAGGCTGATAGTATATCTTCTGCTACCGGATCTGTTTTGACTCACACTGTGGTCCCGGGATATGTCTTGCATGATGGTACTTATTATAGAGAGTATCGTACCTTTGACATTTCAATAACAAAAAATGTTCTTGCTCTATTAATTAGTGCTGTTTTGGTGACTGCGATGGTAATGGGTGTAGTGCGTCATTATCGCCGCAGAGGATTAAAAGCTCCTCGAAAAGGGATGGGATTCATGGAGATGCTTATAGACTTTGTTTACTCTGGGGTGATTAAATCTACTCTCGGAGCAGAAAAAGGTCGTAAGTTTGCTCCCTATCTTCTGACATGCTTCTTTTTTATCCTTGTCATGAATCTTCTCGGACTGATAGTTATATTCCCGGGTGGAGCTAATTTGACGGGTAACATCGCGATTACGCTTGTCCTTGCGGTGCTAACGTTTATCATGACAAATGTCTTTGGGAAAAAGCATTATTGGAAGGAGATCTTTTGGCCTGATGTTCCCATTTGGTTGAAATGTCCACTTCCGATTATGCAAGTAATTGAAATCTTTGGTATCTTTACCAAGCCGGCAGCCCTTTGTGTACGTCTATTTGCAAATATGATGGGTGGACACATGATTGTAATTACGCTTGTGCTTCTTATTTTCATATTTGCCGCATTTGGAGCTGCAGCTATCGGTGGTTCAGTGGTGATTTCTGTCCTCTTCACAGTCTTCATGCTTTGCCTTGATGTTTTGGTAAGTTTTATTCAGGCTTATGTGTTCACCATGCTGTCTACCATTTTTATTGGAATGGCACAGGAGGAAGGACATGAAGGCCATGAGGGCGAGGAACCGGCAGCTGTGGAAGCCTGATGTAAATGATTGGATATTGAATATATTAAAATAACAATACAAAATTAAAAAAATTAAGACCTATGTTATCAATGATTTTAGCAGCAGTACAGCCTCTTGCATCTCTTGGCGCAGCTCTTGGCGCAGGTATCGCAGCTCTTGGTGCCGGTATCGGTATCGGTAAAATCGGTTCTTCCGCAATGGAAGCATTGGCACGTCAGCCGGAAGCTGCAGGCGACATCCGTTCCAATATGATTGTAATCGCCGCTCTTATTGAGGGTGTAGCACTGTTTGCGGTTATTGTTTCTGCCCTTGCATTGTTCATCCAGTAATTGTTGGTCGAAATACGTATAATTTCTAAGAAGAATGGAATTATTCACGCCTGATTTTGGTTTGGTATTCTGGATGTTTATTGCCTTCCTGATTCTCTTCCTTGTGTTAGCGAAGTGGGGATGGCCTGTAATCATCAAGAGTATGGAAAGCCGGGCTGATACCATTGATAAGGGTGTGGAATATGCCCGAGAAGCTAAGGAGCAGCTGGATAATGCTCGCACTGAAGCTCAAAAGTACGTGGCAGAGGCCCAAAAGCAGCAAGCTGAAATACTGCGTGACGCGGCAAAAATGAAAACTCAGATTATTGAGGAAGCTCGAAAAGAAGCTTCTGCTGAGGCTCAAAAAGTTATGGATGCTGCGAAAGTGTCGATCGAACAGTCACGCAAAGAAGCAGAACTGCAGTTTAGAAATGAAGTAAGCAAGTTCTCGATAGAGATTGCCCAAAAGGTGATTCGCAATCAGATGAAGTCTGATAAGGCACAGACAGAACTTGTGGATAAATTGTTGAACGAAATAGAGAAGAACTAACTGATGAACGACGGTCTAATTCCGCAGCGTTACGCTAAGGCGCTTTACAAGCTGGCGCTCGAGAAGAACAACACTGCTCAGGTCTATGAGGAAATGAAGCAAGTTGTCGCTTCGTTCGAAAGTCATCCTGAATTGCAAAAGGTGATGACGAACCCGTTTGTAGGTAGAGAAAAGAAGGAAGCACTTCTACTTTCCGCTGCCGGTGACAAATTGGAAGATGACTATCGTAAATTTGTTCGTCTTATTCTCGGTCACAATCGGGAAGAATTCGCCTATCAAATGGCGCTTCAATTTCGTCGCCTATATCGCAATGAAAACCATATCGCCCGGGTTAGCATCGCTACTGCAGCGGTGCTTCCCGAGGTTGAAATGGAGAAAATTCGCGATGTGGTGAGAAAAGCTTTTCCTGATTATTCACTTGAGTTCTCGTCGCGTGTAGATCCGGATCTTATAGGAGGCTTTGTCGTGGATGTGAACTCTACACGAATGGATGCTTCCATAAGCAATGAACTTGAGCAATTACGTCTAAAATTATTAAGTAGCAATTGATTAAAGATGCTTAACCCAAGCGAAATATCTGATATACTAAAACAGCAGCTCGACGACGTTAACTCGCAGGTGAAGTTTGAAGAGGTGGGTACTGTTCTCGAAGTAGGGGATGGTGTTGCCCACGTCTACGGCCTCGAAAATGTTAGATCTAACGAGCTGGTTGAGTTTGAAAACGGCGTGAAGGGCGTCGCTCTCAACCTTGAGGAGAGCAATGTGGGTGTTGTACTTCTCAACAATGTGAATGAAATTTCTGAAAACATGTCGGTGCGTCGCACGGGAGAAATTGCATCTATCCCTGTTGGGGAAGGATTGCTCGGACGCGTAATTAATATCCTTGGCGAACCTATCGACGGTAATGGTCCGATTAGTGGCGAGCTCATTCGGTTGCCTCTTGAAAGAAAGGCTCCCGGGGTAATCTTTCGTCAACCCGTGACTCAACCTCTTCAGACAGGTATTAAGGCTATTGACTCAATGATTCCAATTGGTCGCGGCCAGCGCGAGCTTATTATTGGCGACCGTCAGATTGGTAAAACAGCAATTGCCATCGATACCATCATAAATCAGCGTCAGAACTATCTGGATGGAAAGCCGGTGTATTGTATTTATGTCGCAATCGGACAAAAAGCTTCTTCGATTGCAGCTACAGTTCAGACTCTGAAGAAATTTGGTGCTCTTGACTACACGGTTGTTGTGGCTGCCAGTGCGTCTGATTCTGCATCCATGAGATATTATGCTCCTTTTGCCGGTGTGGCAATTGGAGAGTATTTCCGTGATACGGGTCGGGACGCTCTGATTGTTTATGACGATCTCTCTAAGCAGGCAGTTGCTTATCGTGAGATTTCACTTATTCTTAAGCGTCCTTCGGGTCGTGAAGCTTATCCTGGTGATATCTTCTATCTCCATTCCCGTCTCCTTGAACGAGCCGCTAAGATCATCGATAATCAGGAAGTTGCTTCTTCGATGAATGACCTTCCTGCTGTTTTGAAGCCTAAAGTAAAGGGAGGAGGATCTCTAACAGCTCTTCCTATTATTGAAACTCAAGCCGGTGACGTTTCTGCATATATTCCAACAAATGTAATCTCTATTACTGATGGTCAGATATTCCTTGAGTCAGCACTGTTTAACCAAGGTATTCGTCCGGCTGTTAATGTGGGTATCTCTGTTTCGCGTGTGGGTGGTAACGCTCAGATCAAACCGATGAAAAAGGTTGCGGGAACACTTAAGATTGCACAGGCTCAATTCCGTGAACTTGAATCCTTTACTAAGTTTGGGGGAGATATTGATCCGGTGACTGCTAAAGTTATCGACCGGGGACGGAAGAACCAGCAATTGCTTATTCAAGCTCAGTATACTCCCTGGCCTGTTGCCGAACAAGTTGCAGTTATATATTGTGGTGTAAATGGGTTGCTGGAGGATGTACCTCTTGACAAAGTACATGAGTTCGAGACCCTTCTCATCCAGTTGCTTAAGAGTAAGTATCAGAAGGAAGTTTTAGATACGATCGCTTCCGGCAAACTGACAGACGAAGTCACCTCAATAATAACGAAGTGTGCAAAGGAAATTGCAAGTAAATACTCTGCCTGAGTAAGAGAAAGCATAGGAAATAATGAATATTAAGGCAGCTCCCGGAAGTTGATTGAATGCTTCCGGGAGACCTAAAAAAACAATAATGTCGACACTCAGAGAATTGAAGACCCGAATCGGGTCGGTTTCCTCATCCGAGAAGATAACCGGCGCGATGAAGATGATTTCTTCTGCCAAAGTTCATAAAAACGAGCAGGCACTGCGTCGTCTTCTTCCTTTTAAAGATCAGATTCGCTCCATTATGGGTCATCTTCTTTCGGCGGATGCATCCTATTCCTCACCTTTGATCGAGTCGCGTGAAGTTAATCATGTCGCGCTTGTCGTTTATGGTAGCGATGATGGTTTATGCGGAGCTTACAATATCAATATTTTTAAATTCCTGTTACGCCGTATCAGTGAATTGCGTGAGAAATTCGGTTCCAGTTTAGCAATCACCCTCTATCCCGTGGGTCGCAAGATTGGGGCAGCTTGTGAAAAGCTGTCTATACCGGGTATTGATGTCTGTCGCATTGAAGGTGTCGATTCCAAAATGGAAGGAGAAAAGGTTAATCAATTTACTCTTTCTCTCCAAAAGGATTTTCTTGACGGGAAATATAGTCTTGTGGAAGTAGTCTATATGAGCTTTCAGACCATGAGCCGTCAGGTATTGACTGTAGAGCAACTCTTCCCTGTGACCGAAGAAGCAATTGAAGCAGAGGAAAAGTCGGGCGATAGAAAAAAAGAAGACAATAGGTTATATATCTTTGAACCTGATCCGAATAGGATTTTTAATGAAGTGCTTCCCATGTTTGTGCTATCAACCATGCAGGAAATTACGATTGAGAATCGTGCTTCTGAGCAGGCAGCCCGTGTAATGGCTATGCAGAGTGCAAACGATAATGCCAAGAAACTCCTTGAGGATCTTAATTTAGAATATAATAAGCTCCGCCAGCAAAGTATTACTACGGAGCTTCTCGATATAATCGGTGGACAGACTGGCCACTGATCGCGGTTGAGCTAACATTCTCCGCTTTAGACGGACTAATCGATTTACATCATAGCAATGAGCAGTATAAAGGAATATTTTTCATCTGTGGGTCGGGGCATATCAAGCCTTGTCCAGGGTATGCAGGTGACGGGCAAAGAGTTCGTGACCCCAAAAATCACTGAACAATATCCCGAAAATCGTGCTACTCTCGACATCCCTGAGCGCTTTCGTGCTGAATTGACACTTAAATACGATGCGGAGGGAAGACATAAATGTATTGCGTGTGGCATTTGCCAGATGAATTGCCCTAATGGTACTATCAATCTTACCACCAAGATGGTAGAGTTGCCTGACGGGAAGAAGAAACGCAAGCTTGATAAGTATCTTTACGATTTGGGAAGTTGCACTTTTTGCATGCTTTGTGTGACTACTTGTCCTCAAGATGCTCTCGAATTCTCTAATGATTTTGAACAAGCTACTTTCACACGCGATGCACTTGTGAAGCAACTTAATTATCGTCCGGAAGTACCTGATCCGGCTTCAACTGTAAATGCTCCGTCAGTAGCAAATACACAAGAAGCTTCCAAAGCATCAGTCGCTTCTAATAATGCTTCCGACAAATAATCTTAGCTAATTCACCACTACAATGGATTCAGTAGGAAACATAATTCTTTACTTTATTGTGGCAGTAGTCATGGTGGTTTTTTCCATCATGGCAGTCACATCAAAGAAAATTTTACGCGCGGCAACCTATTTACTGTTTGTTCTCCTTTCGACTGCCGTATTCTATTTTCAATTAGGATACCAATTTCTTGGAGCTGTTCAAATTGCCGTTTATGCCGGTGGTATCATGGTTTTGTTTGTATTCTCCATTTTGCTGACCCATCGTCCGGATGATACGAGCGGAACAATTGACAATCATCGCAAGTTTGTTGGGATCAGTGCTTCAATTTTGGGAACTCTGCTCCTTTTGTTTGCTCTTTTCACTATGCCTGTCACTCCGCAAGGCGTTTCGTTGACGAATGTTTTGGCTGCCGGACCGGATGTAACCATGAAAATGATAGGCGACACGCTTCTGAGCACAGAGAAGTTCCATTATCTGCTCCCCTTTGAAGCTGTGAGTGTACTTCTGTTAGCATGTATAATCGGTGGCGTAGTAGTTGCCCGTAAAAGATAATTAACCATGGATTTAGGTATTTTATGGTATCTTGTGCCCAGTGTGATAATGTTTGCCTGTGGCGTCTATGGGTTTGTCACCCGTAAGAATTTAATTGCAATCCTTATTTCCTTGGAATTGATGCTTAATTCTGCCGACTTAAATTTTGTGGCGTTTAATAGGTATCTTTTCCCGGG
>CAZNMC010000007.1:0-53267 GCA_964574285.1 uncultured Sangeribacter sp.
GAAATTAGTAATAAATTTCCTTCAAAACAATCCTCCTCTTTTTTAACACCGAGTTATAATTAAATTTTGCTATACAATAAAAAAAATGTAACTTTGTAATTCAAACGACTATCTAAGAAAATATATAATGGAAATAGAAGGAAAAATAATCCGCGACCTTCCTTTGCAAGAGGGTGTATCGCGAGCCGGCAATCCTTGGAAGAAAAAAGAATGGGTTCTCGAGACTTTTGGCCAATACCCTAAACAGGTTTGCTTTCACTTCTTTGGTGATCGCGTCGACAGTAATCCTTTGCAAATAGGTCAATCTTACGTAATTTCCTACGACATCGAAAGTCGGGAATACAATAATCGGTGGTATACAGATATCCGCGCTTATGCTTCTCGACCTCTTGAAGCCGGAAATGCAACCCAAATGGGTAATGTTGCCCAAGAATCCGATAATACTTTCGGCAATAATTCTCAAGGTATAGTTTCCGGAATAGACACTAATGATCCGGAAGAACTTCCATTCTGACACTCCGGATTACCAATGAGAAAAAGTTGATTATAATCATCTTTTTCAAACTAAAAAGGATTGAATTGCTAAACGAGTGTTTCACGATATCTGCTCTGAAACACTCGTTTATAATTAGACCAACTCTCCCTTTCACTCCTCCCCCCTTTCTCTGACATTATCCTAATATATTTGATCGCGCATACTAAATGACTATCAAAGGAAAAGCATCGGCAGCTCAGCGTGAAATTCTACGGACTCTCATCGCCAAAGAGTCTTCATATAGTCTTTCTCTCAACTTAATAGACCGATTGATTGATTGCGGCACGATAATTCGTCTCCGTTCTGGAGAAGCAATAACAAAAGCAGGAACCATAGATTCCAACTTCTATATGCTTATGGAAGGAATTATGCGTTGTTGGCATGTCGAAGGAGATGGCGCTGTCGAACGGACATCCTATTTTGGCCTTCCGGGAACAGTTTGTATCTGCTACCACTCATATCTCTTGGGTAAACCTTCTCCAAATAACTACGACGTCTGCTGCCCATCTTTGATAATGAAAGTGAGTAAAGCAGATTATTCCGCCTTAATCGATGAATCACCGGAATTTGCCCGATGGTGTTTGGGTAATGTACAATTCCAACTTTATTTCTTTGAAATGAAAGGCCGATTCACCCAAGGACCGGCTCGCGAACGGTATGAATCTATTGTAAAAAATCGTCCCGAGATTGTTAGAAACGTCCCCTTGAAAATTATCGCGTCCTATCTTGGGATAACCCCTCAATACCTATCCAAACTTCGGAGAACTACCAATCTATAAATTTACTTTGGTCAAACGTTTATTCCGAATCCTTCCTGATTTTTGAAGGACATTGAGGCATAGAGTGGTTCTTATCCAATCGTTGGCTCTGATTCCTAATTTTACCCAAGTTCTTATCCCCTTCATATTTACCACACGTCTCTGACAAACTGCAACCGGCGCATCCACCCCTGTTATTTTTTTTAAAGAGCTTAAATATAATCCATACAAAAGCGCCAATTATGCAAAGAGCTACTAAAATATATTGTATGATCAGATTTGCGTTCATCAGTCAAATTGTCAAATAAATATCCTACTTAATTTTTCCTCCTTTTCTTAGCAGACGTTTCTTCAACATTGCCAATTCTCGTCGTTGAATTGTCACGCAAAACATTGAGGGTAATTGCATTTATCATATCCTTCAACCCTTGGATGAATTCTGTGGCACTATATTTTTGATGCTCAATTTCCCTTAGTCGACGTTCCCAAATTCCCGTAAGCTTCGCACTCTTTAATAATTCTTCCTGAATTAAATTAATCAGGTCTATGCCCGATTTGGTTGCTCTCAGACTTTTACGTTCGCGTCTTATATAACCTCTTTTATACAGGATCTCAATTATCGCAGCGCGAGTTGAAGGTCGCCCTATCCCATTGGCTTTCAATGATTCACGCAGCTCCTCATCTTCAACATTACTCCCCGCGGTCTCCATTGCTTTAAGAAGTGTCCCCTCGGTATAAAATTTAGGAGGCTGAGTTGTTTTCTTTGTAAGTCGAGGAAGATGCGGGCCTTTTTCTCCCTTGATAAAAGTAGGGAGGACAGTAGTAGTGGAATTATTATCCTCCTCTCCTTCTTTTGTTTCTTTATTATTTTGAGTGTTCGTCTCTGTATCTTTTGAATATAGCTCTTTCCACCCGGGATTTAAAATTACTTTTCCTCCCGCCCTAAAATTTATTTTTCCTACTTTCCCATTCACCGTCGTTTGCTCAAATTCACAATCCGGAAAGAAAACCGATATGAAACGAATAGCAACAATTTTAAAAACTTTTTTCTCTATTTCCGTCAGATGATTTGACATAACACCCGTCGGAATTATGGCATGGTGATCGGTTACCTTACTGTTATCGAAAACCTTCTTGCTTTTTCGGAGTTTCTGACCACGAATAGAACTGAGCAAAGGATGAAATTCTTTCAAATTATTTAGTATTTCCTTGCATTTCGGATATATATCTTCTGTCAAATAAGTCGTATCAACGCGAGGATACGTTGTAACTTTCTTTTCATACAAGGATTGAATAATCATAAGAGTTGCTTCTGCCGATAATCCTAATTTTCTATTACATTCGACCTGCAAAGCTGTCAAGTCAAATAGTTTCGGAGGAGCTTCTTTTCCCTTCTTTTTCGAAACATCGGTAACTTCCAGAGGAAGACACTTCAACTCATCAACCAAAGATTGACCCGACTCTTCCGTTTTAAAGGAAACAGACACCGCCGTGAATAATACATCCCTGTAGAGTGTCTTCAGTTCCCAATTAATTTCCGGCACGAAATTTTCGATTTCCAATTGTCTCCGGACCACAAGTGCTAAAGTAGGAGTTTGTACTCTCCCAATTGATAACACCGTACCTGGAAGCCCATATCGTAGAGTGTAAAGTCGGGTGGCATTTAATCCCAAAATCCAATCTCCTATAGCACGACAAAGCCCGGCAATATAAAGGGGTTCCAGATCTTCTTGCGGACGTAAATGTTCGAATCCTTCTCGGATAGCCTCATCAGTTAAGGACGAAATCCACAACCTTTTCACCGGAATGCCACATTTGGCTAACTGCATGACCCAACGCTGTATTAATTCTCCTTCTTGTCCAGCATCGCCACAATTTATGATCTCGTCCGCCTGAGAAATAAGAGTTCGAATTACCTCGAATTGTCGTTTTATTCCCGCATCATTTATCAATTTTATTCCGAAGCGCTCAGGAATCATGGGCAACGACCCCAAAGTCCACCTCTTCCAGGCATCACAATAATCTTCCGGTTCTTTCAGAGTACAAAGATGTCCAAAAGTCCAGGTCACCCAATAGCCGTTCCCTTCAAAATATCCATCTCGACGAATATTGGCTCCCAAAATAGAGGCAATATCTTTGCCGACAGATGGCTTCTCCGTAATACAGAGCTTCATTTCTCAAATTGCTTAGCCTCGTTCCAGATTATATCCATTTCAGCTAATGTCATATCTTTGAGACTGCGTCCCCTTCTTTTTGCCTCGGCTTCAAGAAAATTAAAACGTGAAATAAATTTTCGATTTGTCTTTTCTAATGCCGTATCAGGATTGACACCATAAAGACGCGCCGCATTAACGACAGCAAAAATCAAGTCTCCAAACTCTCCTTCCAATGAGGCTTGGTTTCCGGACTTTATTTCTTGCTCAACCTCCTCACATTCTTCACGAACTTTATCCCATACTTGCTCCGGAGGCTCCCAGTCAAAACCTACGTTCCGCACTTTTTCTTGAATCCTGTTAGCCTTTATCAACGATGGAAGTGACTTGGGAACTCCTCCCAACACTGTTTTATTCCCATCCTTCTCCTTAAGCTTTATCTGTTCCCAATTTTGAGCCACTTCTCCCGCATCTCTTGCCTGAGCATCCCCAAAAACATGAGGATGACGAAAGATTAATTTATCTGTTAAAGTTCGGCATACATCGCCAATATCAAAATCTCCCGTCTCAGACCCAATTTTAGCATAAAAAAGAATATGGAGAAGCACATCCCCAAGTTCCTTTCGAATGTTGGGAATATCAGAAGCAATGAGAGCGTCCGACAACTCATATACCTCTTCAACTGTATTAGGGCGAAGAGACTCATTAGTCTGCTTCGCATCCCATGGACATTTGACACGCAATTCATCTAAGACATCAAGCAGACGTCCAAATTCTTGAAGTTTTTCTTCTCTCGAATGCATTTATTTCCAATATGTTAAATTGCCGATATATAGAATCGATATATTTGGAAAAACAAAGTTACAAAATAATTCTTTCCCTATCAAATTGTACTTTCCTTCAGTAGGAGATTAGCATAACAAAAATACTATGTTTGGAAAAACAGGGTTATTGTATTAACTTTGCAATCTGTTTTGAAAAATATAAATGATAAAATTAGAGATTTTATTATTTATTTTTAGGTCAATAGTAGGTTTTTTCATTGAAAAATGAAAACCTTCGTTTATTGGTATATGTTAGATTCTATAGGTAAACGTATTTCCGACATCATATAATCCAAGTGTCGGAAAAGGTGGAATATTTCATCAGGAGATGAAATAAGATCCATCTGAAAAGATTGTATAAATGTATAATATAACCAACGAAACAGGCATACTCTTTGAGACCTCTTGGGAAGTATGCAATAAGGTAGGAGGAATATATACTGTCTTGTCGACCAAAGCTCGTGAACTGAAAAAAAGTTTCGGAGATCGACTTATTTTCATTGGACCTGACATTTGGACCAATGACAATCCTTCTCCCTACTTCCTGGAAAGAAAAAGTCTGCTTAAAAATGCTGCTGCTAAACTTAAGCTACCGAATGGAATTTCCATTCGAGTTGGTCGATGGAATATTCCGGGTTCTCCCATCGTAGTCCTTGTGCAATTCAATTCCCTACTTGGAAATATAAATGAATATTTTGGGCAAATGTGGGACGACTTTAAAGTGGACTCTCTCCACTCCTATGGAGACTATGCAGAATCCTGTGCCTTTGCCATAGCAGCTGCATTGACAATAGAAGCTTTGGTCCCACATCTGAAAGTAAACCCTTCTTCCGTAATTGCACATTTTGATGAATGGACAACCGGAATGGGACTTCTTCATATAAAAAAGCATCTTCCTCAAGCCGCTACCATTTTCACGACCCATGCCACATCCATCGGACGCAGTATCTGCGGTAATGGAAAGCCGCTTTATGACTATTTCTCCGGATACAACGGTGACCAAATGGCTCAAGAGCTGAATATGGAAGCCAAACATTCGCTTGAGAAAACCACCGCTCAGCAAGCCGATTGTTTTACAACGGTCAGTAAGGTAACTGCTGATGAATGCCGACAGCTTTTGGACATTTCTCCAGCCGTAATAACGCCCAATGGGTTTGAACCAAATTTTATTCCCGGTGAATCTCAATATGCCGACAATCGAATAAGAGGTCGGAAGAAAATCCTAAAAATCGCCTCTCTGCTATCGGGTCGGAATTGGGAAAATTCCACCCTAATTGTGGCAACATCCGGACGCAACGAATATCGCAACAAAGGAATTGACCTATTTTTGGATGCAGTGGATCGATTGCGTAAACATAGCATCCAGAAAGACATTCTCGCAATAGTGATGGTGCCCGCTTGGGTAAAAGAACCTTCCGGAGATCTGTTGGTGGACATGTTGGAAAATGGTAATATTAAACCATATCCATACTCGACAACCCATAGACTTTATAATGAAGATTCCGATTCGATTTTCTGTCGGTTAACTCAAATGAGTCAGCAAACAGGCAATAATCGAGTTTTTGTGTTCACAGTGCCTTGTTATCTTGATGGACACGACGGAATTGTCAATATTGGGTACTATGACCTCCTCCCCGCTCTTGATCTTACTGTCTTTCCATCCTACTATGAACCCTGGGGTTACACCCCATTGGAAAGCATAGCCTTCGGAGTGCCAACCGTAAGCAGTGATAAAGCAGGCTTTGGTCAATGGATTTTAAGTGAATTTGCACCAAATGTCGCTTCCGGAGCGGAAGTTTTAAAACGAACTGACAGTAACTATTCTGCAACAGTCGACAAATTAGCCGAAATCATTCAGCACCACGCCGAGTTACCTATAGAAAAGGCAAATGCTTTACGCAATATTGCTTCCGATACTGCTCGGAAAGCTGATTGGGAATTTTTTATTGAAAAATATTATGAAGCCTTTAATGTGGCTTATGCAGCCCGTGACAAAAGACTTAAAAAAGCTCAGATAAAATAACGAAATAAACACAAATTTGAATATTTAATATGAAACTTCAAGTAAGCAATTCCAACCAACCTATATGGCGCAATCTCACAGTGCGGGCAGCCCTGCCCAAAGAACTCAAGCCATTGGAAGAAATGTCGAAAAATCTTTGGTGGGTATGGAACAGCGAAGGTAAATCCCTTTTCCGCGATTTGGATGAAGAGCTATGGAGAAAAGTGGGAGAAAATCCTGTCATGCTACTGCAGCGCATCAGTTCTGATCGTCTGAAAGAAATTCTCTCTGATGAAAAACTGATTGAACGAGTTCACGAAGTCTACACTTCGTTTAAAGACTACATGAAAAAACCAATGCGAAACGATATTCCTTCTGTAGCATATTTCTCGATGGAGTATGGACTTTGCAATTGTCTTAAAATTTATTCCGGTGGACTTGGTGTACTCGCTGGTGACTATATCAAACAAGCTTCCGACAGTCGGGTAAATATGACTGCCGTGGGTTTTCTTTATAGATATGGTTATTTTTCACAAGCTTTGGCTATCGACGGCCAGCAAATCGCTAACTATGAACCCCAAAATTTCGATTGTCTCCCCATCGAACAAGTTATGGGAGAAGAAGGACTGCCAATGGTGTTGGAAGTGCCTTTCCCGGGACGAATAGTGTATGCTCACATTTGGCGAGTGAATGTGGGACGAATGAAGTTGTATCTACTGGACACAGATTTTGATATGAATTCCGAATTCGACCGACAAATCACTCATAAGCTTTACGGGGGCGATTGGGAAAATCGTATCAAACAAGAATATCTGTTAGGAATTGGTGGAATACTTATGTTAAATAAGTTAAATATCCACACTGACATATACCATGCCAATGAAGGACATGCCGCCCTTCTCAATCTTCAACGTTTAGTTGATTTCGTTCAGAAAGACGGTCTGCCCTTTAACGTTGCATTGGAAGTGGTCCGCGCTTCGTCACTCTATACCGTTCACACACCTGTGCCAGCCGGGCATGATTATTTCGAAGAGTCCCTGCTTGGAAAATATTTAGGTGAATATCCCGCTAAACTTGGAATTTCATGGACTGATTTGATGAATATGGGTCGCGAGAATCCGGACAGCAACGAACGATTCTCCATGAGCGTATTTGCACTTAATACATGCCAGGAAGCAAATGGGGTCAGCTGGTTGCACGGCGAAGTCTCGAAAAAAATGTTTGCCGGAGTTTGGAAAGGTTATGCTCCCGAGGAATCACATGTGGGATATGTAACCAACGGCGTACATATGCCGACATGGGCAGCTTCCGAATGGAAAAAATTCTATTATGACCACCTTGGGCCTGGCGTTTTCGAACATCAGAGCAATCCTGAAGCTTGGGAAGGAATTTTTTCCGTTCCGGATGAAGAAATATGGAAAATGCGCAATCTCCTTAAACATAAATTTATAAACTTTGTAAAACGCGATTTTAAGGAAAAGTGGATTAAGAATCAAGGAGACCCCGCTGAAGTAATAAAAATTGTTGACAAAATTAATCCCAATGCTCTTATTATCGGTTTTGCCCGACGATTTGCAACTTACAAACGTGCCCATCTTCTCTTCACGGATTTAGACCGACTGGCAAAAATTGTCAATAATGAAAAATTCCCTGTTCAATTTATCTTCTCCGGAAAAGCTCACCCGGCTGATGGAGCGGGGCAGGGTTTGATCAAACGCATTGTTGAGATTTCTAAGATGCCACAATTCCTTGGAAAGATCATTTTCCTCGAGGATTATAATATGATTGTGGCAAAACGTCTTGTCACCGGTGTGGATATTTGGCTAAACACTCCTACTCGTCCGCTCGAAGCATCCGGCACTTCCGGGGAAAAAGCCGAGATGAATGGTGTGCTCAACTTCTCTGTACTCGACGGATGGTGGTATGAAGGCTATCGTTTCGACAACAAGGCAGGATGGGCCCTGACAGACAAACGCACATTCACTGACCAAAGTCAGCAAGACAAACTTGATGCGGCTACAATCTATTCGATGCTTGAGAGTGAAATAATCCCACTCTACTTTGCTCATAACTCAAAAGGCTATAGCCCAGAATGGATTCAATACATCAAACGGTCAATCGGACACATCGCGCCACACTTCACCATGCAACGTCAGCTCGATGACTACATCAGTCGCTTCTATGAACCTGAAGCAAAACGTGCCCATCTGCTGGAAGCACACAATTTTGCTTTAGCTCGCGAAATTGTGGCTTGGAAAGAAGAGGTTGCGGGCAAATGGGATCAGATTCAAATTCTCTCCTGCGCCTTCAATGACTCAGACCTTAATAATCAACCTCATACCGGAGTGCCATTCGAAGCATCTTGCGTAATCGATACCAAAGGATTGGGAGATGCAATTGGAGTGGAAATCGTAGTTTTCCGTGAGCAAGATGGTGAAAATAAATACGTCGACAAACTCCCTATGAAAGTAGTCAAACGAGATGGAGACATACTCACCTTCGAACTTAAATCCAAACTACGGGATGCCGGAACATATAACTATTCTTTCCGAATGTATCCCACAAATAAAGAACTCCCTCATCGACAGGACTTTGCTTATGTAAGATGGTTCTAATAAGCTTATAAACACAATATTATAATTTAAAAGGACGCCATGGATCATTATACATCCATAGCGTCCTTTGTCTATTGTAATTCACTCAGAGCATCTTTTTCCCATTTCCAGTCTGATTCTTTATTAATTTTTGCTATCTTTGCTTAATATTTCAGCCAAGAGACAAAGATATTAATGATTATATCATCCATAAAATCGTTTGGTCGATATTGCCAGTTTATGGCTCAAGTTTTTCATTTTCCCGACAAATGGAATGTTTTCGGCCGTAATACAATCAACGAGATAACCAAGTTAGGAGTTGATTCCATCCCCCTTGTCATTATCATATCCATTTTTATAGGGGCGGTAATAACCATTCAGATGACCATAAACATTGTCAGTCCGTTGATTCCATCCTATTCAACCGGACTTGCAACTCGCGAAATATTATTACTCGAGTTCTCGTCGTCCATAATGTCCCTTATTTTAGCGGGAAAAGTTGGAAGCAATATCGCCTCAGAAATTGGCACAATGCGAGTCACAGAGCAAATTGATGCGCTTGACATTATGGGAATCAATTCAGCAAATTTCATAGTTTTACCCAAAATTGTAGGATTCGTATTGTTTGTGCCTGTCCTCTGCGTGCTTTCAATGTTTATGGGACTTGTAGGAGGATGGCTGATAGCAGAGTTCACCACCATGATTTCTGTAGAAAACTATAATTTTGGTATTCAGTCATTCTTCAACGAATGGTATGTATGGTATGGAATAATTAAAACCTACTTCTTTGCCTTCATCATAACCAGTGTGGCTGCATATTTCGGATATTACGTTAAAGGAGGTGCGCTTGAAGTGGGAAAAGCCAGTACAAACGCTGTTGTATCGAGTTCAATTTTAATTCTTCTTGCCGACGTAATCCTTACAAAACTTCTTCTGCAATGATTGAGGCAAAAAAAGTTAGCAAATGGTTTGACGGGCACCAGGTGCTTTATGATATCTCGGCTCGTTTTGAGACCGGGAAGACAAATCTGATTATTGGTCAAAGTGGTTCCGGAAAAACTGTGTTCATGAAATGCCTGATAGGATTGTTGACACCGGAAACTGGAGAAATTTATTATGACGGTCGTTCTTTTCGCGACATGGACAATAAACAACGCAAAAGCTTGCGAACTGAAATCGGTATGCTTTTCCAGGGGTCGGCGCTCTTTGATAATGAGACAGTTTTGGGAAATGTCATGTTCCCTCTAAAAATGTTTTCACCACTTTCACGCAAAGAGCAAATAGAACGGGCCAAATTCTGTATTAGTCGCGTCGGATTAGAAAATGCTGATAACAAATATCCATCCGAAATATCAGGTGGGATGCAAAAACGCGTAGCAATTGCCAGAGCGATTGCACTCAACCCCCGCTATCTTTTTTGCGATGAACCCAATTCCGGCCTAGATCCCAAAACATCCATTCTGATTGATGATTTGCTCAGTGATATTACACATGAATACGGGATAACGACAGTGATTAACACCCACGACATGAACTCTGTGCTCGGAATTGGAGAAAATATTGTATTTATAAATAAAGGCCACTGTGATTGGATTGGCAATGACAAATCCATTTTCCATGCAAAGAGTAAATCTTTAAATGACTTCGTATTTGCTTCTCAACTTTTCCAAGAGGTAAAGCAATTTTTGGAACGGGACATGGAAGCAAACGAGAAAAAAGAATAAAAACAATCTCGCAAAGAATTATAATCCGGTAATAACTAAAATAAAATCCTTTCTCATATAATTTAAAACCGGCTCCCTAAGATCTTAAGGAGCCGGTTTGAATTAGAATGAGTAATTAGAATCGAATTCCGGCAGAAAGCACTATTTGGCTGTCATTGAGGGAAAGTTTGGCTTCCGGTGAACTTATATCCGAGAGGGGATCAGGGGAATAAGCATGGAAATCACTTGAGAGATGCTTATACACGTATGCCAAATCAATATAGAATTTCTTGATTTTATATCCCAGCCCGGCGGTAATATAATCCGTGGAGTTATTGAACGTGTAAGACGGATTAGTCCCCGACGTGTAAATTTCCATTTTATTTTCCTTCGCATTCAATCGCACCGGGGACATAACATGACTATATCCGGCACGGACACTGAATTGCGGAGTAATGCGATATTCCGCTCCTATACGAATGGTATGAGTCGTCTGATAATAACTGTTTATATCCTTGTTCGTAAGCTCGTATGGATCATAGTATGGCAAAGCCCGTGTTGCCATCGAAGCTGGAGCATAGTAAGGCCCATCATAGAAATAATCGTTGTTGGACTGCTCGGAAAACTTCATCTTATTGTATGCTGCCCACTCGTAGTCAGCAGAGATAATAAATTTACTGCCAATGACTCCCGCCACGCTTGCAATAAGCTTCCATGGAGTACGAAAATTATAGCTATAGCTTCCGGGAACTCCCCTATTAGTCTGTGCGCCCGTGCCCCGAATATGGGTCAAGGAAGGATCATAAGCATAATTTGTTGAAGCATAATAAGTTTCATCTATCGAATACCAGGTGGGAGTATGAAATGCAAAACCAAATCTAAGTTCCTGAATTGGTTTAACGATCACACCGAGTTTATAGTTGAATCCATTTCCGGAAGCATGATACAGATTTCGCAAATTCCAATTTGCGGAAGAGCGGGCAAAACCTTGATTATTATCATCAACGAAGGCGTTATTCAAGCTCTCTCCCCAAATCGAATTAAGAGAATAATCAAGATCAATTATTCCAAAATCCATACCCCAATAAACTAGGTTTGAGATATTACCACCAATCGAGATGTTATACTCATCGACATGTCCTTTTTCCTCTACATCGAAAGCAGCTCTACCGGTGGTTCCACTTCCCCAAAGGCCTTTCCAATCCGGAGCATCGACATTGCCAGTTGGGGTTATGAGATAACTGTCAAATCCGAGAATCGTCAACCATGGAGCTTGATATCCGCCATCATTTGGATTATATGGATTGAAGGAGGAAGTAGTTACCACATCACCCACAGTTACACCTTCCGAGTTTGCAATGCCAGCCATATAATTACTCATTGAATTGGAGAGTGACTGAAATGACCCACGATAACGTCTGTTAAATGAAGCCGCTTTATTATACGTGAAGCCAAAGTTAAGATTAGGGATCGTAGCACTATTTAAACGCAAAGTAGCAACTCCTCCAATATTATTCAGTAAAAATTTTGTCTGATTAACGGAAGACTTAAAACCTTCGGCATCTGAGGTGGCACTCTGACAATCCAGATTGAGAGTAAATCCAAGTTCATGGGACCGATATATTCCAATACCTGCCGGATTTTGGGATAGGGTCGACAAGTCTCCTCCAACCGCACCAAACGCACCGCCCATGGACATAAATCTGGCAGTTCCCTTCATATCCGGAGCGGAAAATCTAAACGCATCGATAGCACTTTGTGCCTGCAATAGTGCATTGGATGCAACAACTAAAGAGAACGAAAGTAACAGTTTTTTCATATTTTGTTTAAATATTTTTTATTCAAATTATCATTTAGATAAAACATGAATCGGGGTGAAATTTCATCTCACACCGATTCAATTATTTTTAGACTATTTATCTGTGTCGACCTCTTGCGCCACTTCCACCACCAGAATAGCTTCTTGAATTACCTGAACTATAACTGCCCCGAGAATTATATGTTGAAGTTGAATTATAACTTCTATTAGAATTAGTGGTAGAGTTATAGCTGCGATTAGAATTTGTAGTGGAGTTATAACTGCGATTATTTGCAGGAGAAGATGTTGTCGAATTAGAGTTATATGTACGATTACCGTAATTATTTGTAGTTGAGTTTCCTCCTCCACTTACTCGATGACCATTTATGGTAAAGGAATAGCCATTGGGGGATATACCCTGACGACCAGAGGTTGAAGTCGTTTTAGAAGCAGCGGTAGAGTTATAAACCCGATGATTGTTGACCGAAGAAATAGAAGTTGAGTTATTGGCACTTACAGAGTAGCGACCGGTAGTAGTACGATGACCGGAGGTATTAGAATAATTTCCGCCGGGTCTGGTATTATTAGCCCAATTTCCCCCAGCGCCGGTACGTCGGTTTCCCCCGGGGGTATAATCAGCATAATAATATGATGGACGAGAAGGATTCACTCCGGGATACCATCCACCCGGATACCATGCACCGGGATACCAGCTGCCCGGATACCAAGTACCCGGATACCACCCCCATGAGGGACCCCATCCCCAAGCATACCATGGGTCATAGTATCCCCAACCAATATTCCATCCCCAGTTTCCCCAATAACCATTCCAACCCCAACCATAGGATGGGCCGAAATATCCGTAAGGCCAGTTATAACTATAGGGACCAAACCCTATTATACCATTATCATTCAGAACGATATCAACGTTTCCGTAAGAGTTATTCAAAACATCAGCTAAAAGCTCAGCATTATCAATAACTATAGTAGGGTTGTAATACTTTTGGATTTCCTGAGTGTATACAAAATCTTCTCCATTTTCCGCTGCCACACCGATGGTGTCTCGCGGAACAGGGATTAATGCACCCCCCATATTATAACTATCTACATCAATTGAGCTGAAATCTGCAATATAATTTGAATTCGACTTTTTTTTCTGATTCAAATCCTTATCCTTTTTAGGATTATAATAGATATCATCGTCATACGATTCCTGAGCGAATGCAGCGGAAACGATGCCGAGGAGCATAATGGTCAGAATCGGTATTTTTTTCATATTAAATATACATTGAGTTTCTGCTATTAAGACATTTGGCAGCAAGAAAAGTTTAATCATAACGGAGAAATATAATGGGGAATATAGTCAATGCACCCTTTCATATTATATTTTTATTTATTCTTTAAACTTGAATCAATAAAATAGATAGAATTCTTTAGTTAAATTGCGATATTTTTCGGTGGGTTCATGTCCTACTTTCATGAGAGAAATCTCGTCAAGCAAAAAATCTTCGGATGAGGAGTGAAGCGAAGTTGATTTCTTGAATTCTAAAAGTAATCGTTTAACCGGCGCCTGAGTATGGCCACGCACTTGTGTCAGACGTGACAAAATCAACGAATTTTCCAGTGAAGCTTTCTTTATTTCCTCCAATCGTTCGGGAGGAACAATAATTGATAAAATTCCATTTTCTTTTAAAATAGCCGAAGCTTTAATCACCAGTTCCATAATGGTTAACCTAATCCCATGTCGAGCTATCATACGAGGGGACTCTCCTTCTTTTACTCCTGAGTCAAAAAAGGGCGGATTACTTACAATAGCATCATAAGTCGGAATATCCGGAAGACTTAAATAATCTTTCAAGATTGCTTTAGGTTGTTTTGGAAAGGGAGATGATTGAAAGTTTTCATTTGCTTCTTCAATTGACTCAGAATCAATATCAATCGCCTCTATTATTGCATTAGGATTTCTTTGGGCACAAATTAATGCTATCAGACCACATCCGGTTCCTACATCGAGTATATGTCCACATTCCTCTATAGAAGCCCAACAACCTACCAATACGCCATCCACACCAACTTTCATTGAGCTGCGCGAATGTGCGACAGAAAAACGTTTAAATCGAAATGGAGAAATCTTAGCCATAATCCATAATTACAAATGGAATCCTAATGTCAAGACAAAATTAAGAAAAAAGCTTCGATAATTTTATGGTTAGGCCTAAAATCGTTAACTTTGTATTTAATTTTTACTCTTCGACCGCCCTATTTTATAATTGTATATTAAGAACAAAATGATAGGTTCCATTATAACCGAAGTAAGCGATAGCCTTAATTTTTCCGATTTTTTTACCCAAACAGAGGAATCTATGCCCGTTGTCTTGCTTGACAACGACGTAGTACTTCCTTTCACCCCACAAACCATCGAGATCAAAGAGGAATCAACTCTTAAAATACTACAGAAAAAATCAGAAGATCATAAACCTGTTTTCGTCGGTTTTAAAACCGCAAATAAAGGAGAGCGAATCGGGACCATTTGTAAAGTATTGAGAGTTATAGATTTACCCGATCGAGATTTCTCAACCGTATTTCTTCTCCCCGGCCCTCGGGCACTCTTAAGGAAAATGACCCGGACAAAGCCAATCCCTCGGGGCATAGTGGAGATAGCCCAAGACATTGCCAATCCCAAAGATGCAGCGAATGTAGCCGCCCTGGAGTCGGTTCGGGATGTTTATTTTAAAATAATAGAACAGTTTTCGGATAATTCCCGCGAGCTTAAGGAAGGGTTGAAGAATACTTCATCATTTTCTCAAGAGCTTTTCTTTATGGTGGGCAATTCTCCACTCAATGTTGAAAATAAATATAATATCCTTAAAGCGCCTACCTTCTCCGAACAAGCATTATTGGCCACGGGTTTTCTATCGACTACCCAACAATTAATGCAACTGAAGGCGGAGATTCAAAAAGCGACTCACGAAGAACTTTCACGGCAGCAAAAAGAACATTATCTTCGTCAGCAACTCAATACGATTCAAAATGAATTAGGAGGATTGCCGGAAGAAGTGGAAGAAGAAGAATTACGCAAGAAAGCTCAAGAGAAAAACTGGGATAAGTCCGTGGCTGATCACTTCAATAAAGAACTACGAAAATTGGAGAGATTTAATATGCAAAGCCCGGAATATGCCATCCAGTACAATTATTTGGAAACTCTCCTGGCACTTCCCTGGCGTTTTATTTCTGACACACCAATTGAGATTGGGCAGGTAGAAGAGGTTCTCAATCGAGATCATTACGGGCTTGAGAAAGTTAAAGAGCGTATTTTAGAACAGGTTGCAGTGCTTCAACTTCGTAAAGACATGAAAGCACCCATTCTTTGTCTTTATGGCCCTCCCGGAGTTGGAAAAACCTCGCTTGGCAAATCCGTGGCAGAAGCTTTGGGAAGAGAATATTGTCGTATTTCTCTCGGCGGTCTGCACGATGAAGCAGAAATTCGCGGCCATCGACGCACATATATCGGAGCGATGCCGGGTAGAATTATTAGTGCAATGAAAAAATGCGGCACCAGTAATCCCGTCTTTGTTCTCGATGAAATAGATAAAATCGGGAAAGACTTTAAGGGTGATCCCTCGACTGCATTGCTTGAGGTGTTGGATCCTGAGCAAAATGTCAAATTCCATGACAACTACATTGACATTGATTACGATCTTTCGAAAGTAATGTTTATTGCCACAGCAAACGACCTTTCGGGAATCGCACGTCCGCTTCTGGACAGAATGGAGCTTGTCAATATCTCCGGTTATGTCACTGAAGAAAAACAACATATTGCTCAAAATCATTTAATACCCCGGCAACTCAAAGAACATGGGTTTGAGCCTGAAGAAATTCAATTTACCACGGATGGCATAATTTATCTTATTGACCATCATACGCGAGAATCCGGTGTAAGACAGCTGGATAAAGCCATCGGACGAGTATTTCGCAAAGTTGCACGTCTCAAAGTAAGTGGGAAAGACTACCCGAACTCAATAAATGCAGTTATGGTAGCAGATTTACTTGGTCAGCCCGAAATTAATCCTGAAGAATATGAAGGAAACGACATACCCGGAGTGGTTACGGGGCTGGCATGGACACAAGCCGGTGGTGAAATCCTATTTGTTGAATCTTCTCTTTCGAAGGGAAAAGGTAAACTGGAACTTACGGGAAATTTGGGCGATGTGATGAAAGAATCCGCCATCATAGCCTTGCAATATTTAAAAAGTCATGCCGAAGAATTTAAAATTCCGGAAGAAAAATTCACTAACTTCGACATCCATATTCATGTTCCGGAAGGCGCGGTACCCAAAGATGGTCCTTCGGCCGGCATAACGATGGTCACTTCCTTGGCATCGACTTTCAGCAATCGGAAGGTTCGTCCCCGCCTGGCAATGACCGGAGAGATTACTCTGCGTGGCAAGATTACACCAGTGGGTGGAGTTAAAGAAAAAATATTGGCTGCCAAGCGTGCCGGCATTACCGACATCATTCTCTGTCAAAAAAATCGGAAAGATATTGAAGAAATCAAACCTGAGTATATTGAAGGGCTCTCTTTCCATTATTTTGACCGTATCGCAGACGCTCTATCCTTTGCACTTGTCTGAACCCCCATCTACCATCTGATTAAAGTTTTTTTACTATGGCTCGTAAAAAGAAAGAACTACCAATTTTGGAGGGAATAAGAATACTGGGTCTGGCTGCCGAGGGGAAAGCTGTCGCTAAGGTAAAAATGAATCCGAACGATGATTCGGAAATGGTCGTCTTTATCCCTTATGGAGCACCGGGCGACATTGCCAATGTGAAGCTTGACCGTCGAAAACGACATTATGCAGAAGGACATATTGTCAGTTTCGAAAGTCCTGCTCCTGAAAGAATTGAGCCGTTATGTCCACACTTTGGCACCTGCGGAGGATGTAAATGGCAACATCTCCCCTATTCCCTCCAGCTTAATTGCAAACAGCAAGTTGTGACAGATGCAATGGAGCGAATTGCAAAAATACCTATTCCACCGGTTACCCCAATTATAGGGTCAGAAGAAATTTGGAACTACCGTAACAAAATGGAATACACTTTTTCGGATAAAAAATGGCGAAGCTGGGAGGAAATCCGTTCCGGAAAAGAATTCACTGATTCATCCAATGCTTTAGGATTTCATATCCCCGGCGCTTTCGACAAAGTGCTTCATATAGAAGAATGTCATCTCCAAGATGATTTAGGGAATAAAATTCGGTCGTTCATATATCAATTTGCAGAAGACAATAACCTTTCTTTCTATAATCTACGTGACAATCAAGGGTTACTCCGTACACTAATGATCAGAATTGCTTCTACAGGGCAAACGATGGTATGTGTATCATTTGGAGAAAATGATCCGGAGCAAATTGCCATTGTAATGAATGCAATAGCTACTGAGTTTCCTGAAATCTCGTCACTATTGTATGTTATAAATACCAAATTGAATGATACGATTGGGGATTTAAGTGTTCAATCTTGGCGTGGACCGGACTATATAGAGGAAGAAATGGAGGGACTTCGGTTCAGAATTAATGCCAAATCTTTTTATCAGACCAATTCCCGACAGGCATATACTCTTTACAAAATAGCTCGGGAGTTTGCCGGCCTTGATAAAGAAATTCCGAACGAAAGTCGGCCGGTCGTTTATGATCTGTACACCGGAACGGGAACAATCGCAAATTTCGTTGCGCGCAATGCACACAAAGTCATTGGCATAGAGTATGTGGAAGAAGCCATCGCAGACGCCAAATTAAATTCAAAAGTTAATGGGATAACAAATACATCATTTTTTGCCGGAGACATGAAGGATATTCTAACCGATGAATTTATACGGCTCAATGGCCGACCTGAGGTAATGATAATCGACCCTCCGCGCGCGGGAATGCATCCTGATGTTGTGGCTACTATTTTACGAGCAGCTCCAAAGATCTTGGTCTATGTCAGTTGCAATCCTGCCACTCAAGCCCGCGATCTTCAACTTCTTGATGCCAACTATCAGGTTGAAGCCATTCAGCCGGTTGATATGTTTCCACATACCCATCACGTTGAAAATGTTGTTAAACTCTCACTAAAACAATAAATCAAACCTATCGAACCAATATAAAGGCAGTTACGCAATCTCTCGCATAACTGCCTTTATAAATTTCTAAGACTCAGAATCAAAGCAAAGGCAAAAGAAGAGCCTCCAGGTCTGCCAAGCTGACATAGCCTACCGAACGCTGTTTCAATTCTCCGTCCTTGAAGAAAAGTACAGTAGGGATATTACGAACTTTCTGTTCTATGGGCATTTCATCGTTTTCGTCAACATTAAGTTTACCAATTATTGCTTTATCGCCATATTTTTCAGCAAGTTCTTCCACAACCGGAGCAAGTTTCATACAAGGTCCACACCATGTAGCCCAAAAGTCAATCACCACCGGTTTGCCTGATGCGATCGCATCCCGCGCTGTCTGATCTGTAAATTCAATAGCCATATTTATTAATTTTAAAATAAATTTAACATTTAAAATGATTTAATTTTCTTCGGTCTCTACCTTATATGTTACATCCAAGCCGTCTAAAAGTTCAATCAGTTCTTTATCGATTGGGATAGGACGACGTGCCCGCAAGTAAATACTTTGTCGAGAATCGGGATCTAATAAAGTGATTTGGAGGAAGCCTTTCCGTCCATCTTTTGGAAGGCGTTCCAAAGTTTGCATCAGAGATGGGTCTGAATATTTAGTATTCAGAAAAAGATGAATACGATTGGCAAGTTTCCCCTTATAGTTATCCAAAGGAGAAATTTCATCAATATTGAATTGAAAAGTGCCCGGTTTGTATTTACTTTCGGAAAAAGAAATCTTTACCAATACGGGCATCCCGGGAGTAAGTTTGTTATAATAAGTCTGATAAGTCTTGCCAAACAATCGAATTTCTGTCGTGCCGGAATAATCTTCCAATTCCAGGATTCCAAAAGGGACACCTTTTCTGGATAGGCGTTCTGTGACGTTCAGGATCAATCCGGCCAACACGAGATTGCAAGGTTTATTCATTTTGTCATCAAAATCGGCAGCTTGAACAGTCGCTCCATACACGACTTCCATATAGTAAGGATCAAGAGGATGGCCACTGATGTACATCGACACCAATGACCGTTCTTTCTCAAGAAGTGCAAACCGATCCCATGGAGTGAAGTTAGGAAGTGGAGGTTTTGCAGTTTCAATCGGCTCAAGATCTCCAAAAAGACTGGCTTGCATTGAAAATTTGTCTTCCTGAATCCGTTGCCCATATTTCACAAGTTGATCAGCAAATGTATTTTCTCCCACAATTTCCACAAGGGCCTCTCGTGGAATACCCAAACAATCCAATGCACCGGAAAGAGCAAGCGATTCGATAGCCGAACGATTACAAGCCGACAGATTAACTCTTTCAACGAAATCGTAAATATCTTTATATGGACCGTTAGCATCTCTCTCTCGAATAATTGCATTAACTGCATTCAACCCCACACCTTTCACGGCTGCAAGTCCAAAACGAATAGAATCATCGGCTCCGACAGAGAATTTATAGCGTGACTCATTGACATCGGGACCTTTTACGTCCAACCCCATTCGGCGGCATTCGTCCATAAACTTGCGTATTTTAGAAATATCACTAAGGTTTCTCGACATCACACCGGCCATATATTCGGCGGGATAATTTGCCTTGAGAAATCCGGTCTGATAAGCTACCCAGCTATAGCAAGTTGCATGACTCTTATTAAATGCGTAAGAGGCGAATTTTTCCCAGTCGGCCCAAATTTTTTCCAGTTTAGCTTCCTCATAACCATTGCCCATTCCCTGCTCCATGAACTTCACTTTAAGAGTAGCCATCTTATCAATTTGCTTCTTTCCCATAGCCTTGCGAAGCATATCACTTTCACCTCGCGTAAAATTAGCTAATAGCCGGGATAAAAGCATCACCTGTTCTTGATAGACAGTGATACCATAAGTTTCCTCAAGATATTGCTTCATGACAGGAATATCGTAGACTACGGGGCTCTCACCATGTTTCCGAGCTATGAACTCGGGAATATACTCCATTGGTCCCGGACGATAAAGTGCATTCATGGCAATCAAATCTTCAAATTTGGATGGCTTCAAGTCTCTGAGGTGGGATTGCATCCCGGGTGATTCAAATTGAAAAGTAGCTGTTGTTTCTCCGGCACAGTACAAACGATAAGTGGCTTCATCATCCAGGGGAATATTGTCAATATCTACTTCAATACCCCGATGCTGCTTTATATTTTCGAGTGTTTCCTTAATAATCGAAAGTGTCTTCAATCCCAGGAAGTCCATCTTAATTAGACCTGTTTCCTCAATCACTGAACCTTCGTATTGAGTCGAAATCACTTTACTACCATCGGTGTCGGTTGCCATGGAAATCGGGACCCAATCAGTTATTGCATCCCTACAAATGATTACACCGCAGGCATGGATACCCGTATTTCTTACATTCCCTTCGAGCTGTCCGGCATATTTCATCATATCCCGAATAGCGGGGTCCGGACTATTGACTTCAGCCGCAAATTCACTGCTGTACATGGAAAGATTCTTAAAATTTGTTTTAGGAATCTTCCCGTTTACTTCGGGCAATCGAGTATCTACCAGTTTAGCAATTCTGACCCCTTCGGAACGAGGTAAATCCATAATCTTGACCATGTCCTTGATGGCCATTTTAGTTGCCATCGTTCCATAAGTGATAATATGGGCTACTTTCTCTTCACCGTATTTTTCGGTAACATATTTAAGAACTTCATAGCGCCCATCATCATCAAAATCGACGTCTATATCGGGGAGTGAAATGCGATCAGGATTTAGGAAACGTTCAAAAAGCAAATCATACTTAATAGGATCAATCTGGGTGATACCCAAACAATAGGCTGCTGCTGAACCGGCAGCCGATCCACGTCCAGGACCAATACTTACTCCCAATTTTTCGCGGCCGGTGTTGATAAAATCTTGGACGATCAGGAAATATCCCGGAAAGCCCATAGTCTTCATAATATATAATTCAAATCGAAGCCGATCCTGAATTTCATCCGGGAGAGGGTCGCCATACCTCACTTTGGCTCCTTCCATTGTAAGCTTCTCTAAGTAGTCCGCCTCCAATTTAATACGGTAAAGTTTCTCATATCCTCCCAGCCGGGCAATCTTTTTATCTGCCTCTTGTTTTGAAAGGACTGTGTTGCCATGTTCATCTCGCGTAAATTCATTGAACAGATCATCGTGGGAAAAGCGTTTTCTATACTCTTCCTCAGTCCCGAACTCGACTGGAATTTCAAATGTCGGCATTATTGGGGCATGATCGATAGAATATGTCTCAATCTTATCAAGAATTTCCTGCGTGGTAGTCAGAGCTTCGGGAATATCGGAGAAAACCTCCTCCATTTCAGCAGTGGATTTAAACCACTCTTGCTTTGTGTAATGCATTCGGTCTTCATTATAATGCTTTTGAGTATTGATACATATAAGTCGATCATGGGCTTCAGCATCCTCTTCTTTGGCGAAATGGACATCATTAGTTGCAACAAGCTTTATACCGGTTTTTTTTGAGAAGTCGATCAATACCTTATTCACTTCTTGTTGAAGGGGATAAGTCTCCCGATTAGAGCGTTCCTTAAAAGTCTGATGTCGCTGGAGTTCCAAGTAATAATCTTCTCCAAACACCTCCTGAAACCATTTTACCGTTTTTAAGGCTTCATCAAGCTGTCCGGATGTTATTAATCTGGGGACTTCTCCACCCAAGCAGGCAGAACATACAATCAATCCCTCGGCATGAGCTTTGAGTTGATCTTTATCGGTGCGAGGGTGATAGTACATTCCATCGGTCACAGCCTTACTAACGAGTTTAATCAAATTATGATAGCCCGTGATATTTTTGGCTAAAACAATAAGATGATACCCTTTGTCGTCCTTGGAAGTCTTCTCGGTCATCTTCCCTTTTGCGACATACATTTCGCAACCGAGAATTGGCTTAATTTTTTTATCCTCGTCTAACTTTCCGTTTACCTTTTTTACGTAATTATAAAATTCTTTAATTCCATACATATATCCATGATCGGTCAAGGCAAGCCCTCGCATTCCATCAGCTATCGCTGCATCTACAAGTTCTTGTACAGATGCTTTTCCGTCGAGAAGACTATATTGAGAATGGACATGAAGATGGGTGAATTTGAAATCGTTCATATAAATAAGGAATTGGAAGCTCGACTACTTTATTTATAAAAATACATCTCTTCCTTCTGATATATTATGAAGGAAGAGATGTAAGGGGGAATTTTTTATTTAAAGAGGTATTGGGATGAGATTGACTGATTGTTATGGATGCGACGAATTGTGTCCGCAAACAATTTGGCAACGGGAAGAATCATAGCTTTAGGATTCTCTTTTCCGTAGGGGATTGAATCAGTAAACATGATTTCAGTAAGACCACTGGATTTTACACGATCGGTGGCCGGATCACTCATAACGGGATGACTGCAAAGAGCGCGAACAGAAGCTGCTCCGAAAGAAAGAAGCATATCTGCAGCTTTTGTGATTGTACCGGCAGTATCCACAATGTCGTCGACCAAAATCACATTTTTATCTTTCACATCTCCTATCACAGTAATATTTTCCACAACGTTGGCTTTTGCTCTCACTTTGTGGCAAAGCACCAATGGCACATCAAAATATTTTGCGTAAGAATTTGCTCGTTTTGCCCCTCCCACATCAGGAGAAGCAATGACCATATCTTTAAGATGAAGTGATTCGATATATGGTATGAAAATAGAAGATGCATAGAGATGATCGACGGGAACATCGAAGAAGCCCTGAATCTGGTCAGCGTGCAGATCCATCGTTATGAGCCGATCGATTCCAGCTACACTAAGCATATCTGCCACCAGTTTAGCTGCAATTGAAACACGAGGTTTGTCTTTACGATCTTGACGCGCCCATCCGAAATAAGGGATAACAGCCACAATAGTGTCGGCAGAAGCACGTTTTGCAGCATCAATCATCAAGAGAAGCTCCATGAGATTGTCGCTGTTGGGGAAGGTGGATTGAACGATGTAGACCTCCGCACCGCGAATCGATTCTTCAAAACAAACCTCAAACTCGCCATCGGCAAAACGTTCGATATTCATCTTTCCAAGCTCGATGCCAAGTTCCTTGCAGATTGATTCTCCCAAGTAATGGCTGTTTGAGCCAGCGAAAACCTTAATTGGAGGAAGATAGTTGTTCATGGCTTTGATTTAGTGTTTATAATGTATTTGAAATTTTTATTATAAAGTTATTAATCATTTAAATCGTATGAGTAACCGTTCAGAACTTTAGTTTTAATACGGCTGCATTTTTAGCTCCGACATTAATCAAGGTTGATTCATCGGGGGCTAAAGAAAGAATCACATTTCTATCGGACAGCAGATCGCGGGCTTCTACTTTTCCTTCGGGCAATCCGGCCATGTCAAATGCCAAAACAGGGATATTGACGGCCACGCTTGCATCCTCATCTGAAAAGTTTGCTACAATGATAATGGCCTCTCTTTCCTTGATATAGCGCATAAAAGCGAATATGGAATTAGGATTCAAGCGAGGGTTGGTAAGATTTACATACATGAAATCAAAGAAATCCCCTACTCGAAAAGCCTCACAATCATTGCATAGATGCAAAACCCGTGAATAAAGATCTCGCAACCATCTCTCCTGAGAAGAAAGGAGGTCTTCATTCCACTTACCGGAGTTGTTCCAGCGCCGCATGGTGTCATAGCTCCAATAGTCAAAAATGGTGGTTCTATGATTATCCCCGGCAAATCCTTCATTTTCGTAAGCTGCTTCTCCCAATTCCTGACCAAAGTAAATCATAAAAGGTCCGGTGCTCATAAAAGCACTCACTACAAGAGAGGGAACAACGTTCGCAGGATTTCCGGAGTAAGCGGAGGAAGCGAACCGGACTTCGTCGTGATTTTCAATAAAATTCAACATTTTTGGTCCGATTCCATCTACGGTCTGCCATGCAGATGTCAACCGCGCAGCAGAAACCCGATGACACTCTATGCCAACTAATGTATCATATACGTTTACTTTGTCGTATAGATAATCGAAGCATCCATAATCAAGAAATGGTCGATAGAGTCCAACATCATATATTTCTCCAATGAAAATAGTATGAGGGAAATCCTTCTTAACCTGGGGTATAACCCAATGCCAAAAGGCTAACGGAACCATAAAAACCATGTCGCATCTGAATCCATCAACTCCTTTTTGAGCCCAATATCGCAAAATATGGAGCATCTTATGCCATGTGGAGGGTATAGGATAAAAATGATCGGTGGCATCGCCATAGTCGTGGCCAAAGTTGAGCTTTACGGTTTCATACCAATCGTTCACACCGGGGAAAGCCGTGAAGCAATCGTTGCCGGTCGCTTTTGCCGGAAACTCTATGTAGGCCTGTCCATGACAATCAATAGGGAAAGATGGAGCAAACTGCTGAGAAGGAAGATAATAATAATTATTTTGGGGGCGGAACATGAAGGTTGTATCATCTCTAAACCCAAAATCTTCTACCCCAGCAGGCTTTGCATCCGAAAAATATTGTCTTGCAGTGTGGTTGGGTACAAAATCAATCAACACTTTCATCCCTTCTTCATGAGTTCTCTTAACAAGAGCTTCAAACTCTTCTATCCGATTTGCTACATTTTCGGCAAGACAAGGATTGACATCATAATAATCTTTTATGGCATATGGGGAACCGGCTTCTCCTTTTACAACATTTTTGTTGTCGGGATTGATACCATAAGAAGAAAAATCTGATTTTGTAGCGTTTTCGATAATTCCGGTATACCAAATGCAGTTTATACCGAGATTGTGAATCGACCTCAGCAATCTAAAATCAAAATCTTTCATCTTACCACTTCCATTTTGCTCAAGTGTTCCTCCGGGCACACAATTGGAAGTAGAATTGGTCAACAGACGAGGAAGCACCTGGTAAATGATGAGTCGATTATTGTTGTTTCCGCGGCTGTGCATATTTTTAAAACTAAATGACAGTTATTTAACTATTTTTTCCAAGACCCGACAAGCTGTATCGTAACCAATCAAAGCGGTTTTCCTCATACTGGAAATATCGAAAGTTTTTACCTCAGATGTTCCAATCACCTGAATAACATGATCACACAAATTCAGGTCCTGTAAGGTATTTGCTTTAGTGGCTAACATATAAGAACGAGTAGCTATTTCAATCAGCGAGTTTTTATATGAGAAATGTCGGTTGAGAGGACTACAATTACTTCCAATCAAGGTGGAACAATATTTCCTGATTGCCCATGCCGGCAAGTTCCGCAGCACTCCACCATCGACATAATGTACACCATTAATTCTAACAGGTTTAAACACAATGGGTATACTACATGAGGCCACTACCCGAGGAGCTATCTCTCCAGAAGCCCAACCCACAGATTTTCCGTGATCGAAATCCGTCGCGCAGACCACTGTCGGAATTTTCATATCTTCCAAGTTGCGCACGGGAAGCCATTGTTCCAGAATTCGACTAAATTTAGTTAATCGCAAAAATCCATCTTTAGGGACAGACCACTCTGCAAAATCGCTCAATTTCCCAAATTCCATAAAACATTCGAGCATTTCTTTTGGAGTCAATCCAGCACCATAAAGCACAGCTGCAATGGATCCGGCTGACACCCCGGAGAGAATTTGAGGTGCCATATCAAACCGCTCAAGCGCAAGCAAGACTCCAACGTGAGCAAATCCTTTTGCTCCCCCTCCGGAGAGAGCAAGCCCCCGTCTCTCATTACGATAGAGACCAATTGTCTGCAACAGGGAATCGAGTCTTAACATATAAAAATTTAGTCATACAAAGTTAAGCAAAATTACCGAGATAATTCTTATAAAAGAATGCTAATTCCATAATTTTTTTACAGTCTTTTTTCACTCATAATCACATAACACTGACACAAAGTAAGATATAAAAATCTTTTCAACCTCAATCCGAATTTAAATATCAACCCTGAAGCGACGCTCAATTAAGCTCAATATTATAGGTTCTGAAACCACAACTGGTTTTTACATATTTTTCCATGATTAAGTAATTAAGGAATTTGGTGATAAACAAATTAATTATTAATTTTGCATCTTGAATTAGTTTTTAAGAAACTAACTTAAGACAACGATGTGATGACATGAGATAAAAAACATGGATGAAATATTCTGCGGTTATCATGTTATCAGGCTTTATATCAGATATTTTTCTTTGAAGACAATAATGCGAAAGTGCTTGTATATATTGGCTGCGCTCACTCTTCTTTGCTCCTGCGGAGAATACAATAAAGTATTGAAAAGCCGTGATGTGGATTATCGTTTCGATTATGCCAAACGTGCATTCAATGAAAAAAAATATGTGAATGCAGCGACAGTCTTGACTGACATTATTACTCCTCTTAGAGGAGGTCCGAAAGGAGAAGAAGCCTTATATCTTTTGGCAATGTCTCACTTTGAGAATAAAGATTATCTTCAATCAGGTCTTTATTTCAAGACATATTATCAACGTTATCCTCGAGGAAAGTATGCCGAACTGGCAAGATTTTACGGTGGATATGGCTACTACCTGGATTCTCCGGATTCACAACTTGACCAATCAACTACCCTTAAAGCAATTGAAGAACTGACGGGATTCCTTGAAGCTTATCCCAGAAGTGACCGGGTCACTGTGGCTCAAAATGCAATCTTCGAGCTTCAAGACAAATTAACTCTAAAAGAGCTTCAGAATGCCCAACTCTATTATAACTTAGGAAATTTCCTGGGAAATAATTATGAGTCCGCAATTATAACAGCCAAGAATGCTCTTAAAGAATACCCTTTTTCAAAATATAAGGAAGATTTTGAATTATTAATTCTTAAATCTAAATTTCAAGAGGCTAAACAAAGCGTAGAAGAAAAACGAAATGAGAGATATCGTGAGGTTATTGACGAATACTATTCTTACATCAATAATTTCCCGGATACTAAGAATCGGAAAGAAGCGGATAATATTTATAAAATTGCTCAAAAATACGTTAAGGAATAACGGATCCCTCTTTCCGATGATATAAATTTAAATCAAATTCGACAAAAATATTTAAACGGTTATATGGACTACAAGAAGACCAATGCGCCACTCAACACCGTGACTCGCGACATGATTGCAATGTCTCAGCAGACCGGAAACGTTTACGAAACCGTTTGCATCATCGGCAAACGAGCCAATCAGATTGCGGTAGAAATGAAAAAAGATCTGGAGAAGAAACTTCAGGAATTTGCTTCGACGGACAATCTTGAGGAAGTTTCAGAAAATAGGGAGCAAATTGAAATCTCTCGATTCTATGAAAAACTTCCCAAACCTACTCTTATTGCTACTCAAGAGTATATTGAACATAAGCTCTACTTTTCAAACCCGGCAAAAGAAAAAGAACGTCTTTCGGAATAATTATTACCCTCCTAAGTATTAAACACCTTACAGCGCCGTCCCCTCAAAAAAAGGATGGCGTATTTGTTTGAAAAAAAGAAAGCGGATGCCTACACTGTGGATATTTAATCCGGACACAGATTTCGCCAAAGGAGTTGAAAGAAAGCCATACACTCCAACGAAAAAAGTACGCGAGATGAGAAGGCAGATGGCACTTTGCCAGCTTCCACTTGCAAAACCGGACGACTTTATTCTGATAGTTGATTCTCCGAGCCCAACAAGCGCTGAAAAAAATTTATGCCTTTCAAAAAAAATAAATATTTTAGAACTCCGCGACATCAATAAAATCGACTGGTCAGCAATACACATAAATCCATGGGGATGGGATCATGCCATCCGGAGATTACTACTCGTCTCAGGAGTCCCTGAGTCCACACTCCCCTCTGAAGAGTATATTGAAACTGTACGTAGGCTTTCTCATCGCTCACTAACCATTCCTTTTCATCGTATTCTTCAGGAACAGGAAGTCAATATCGACATCCCCGTTCCGATTGAATTGAAATCAATATCCAAAGTAGAAGAACTACTTCAATCCCATTCCAATATTTTTTTAAAAGCGCCGTGGAGCAGTTCCGGGCGAGGTATACTTCACACAAAAGGCATCGGAGTCCAAGATGCCTTAAATTGGGCCAGGGGAGTCATCAAGCGACAAGGTTCAATTATTGCAGAATACCCATCTCCGAATAATTCAAATTTTGCAACCGAATGGTGGCTTTATAATAAAGAGGTCCGATTTCTGGGATTCTCTCATTTTACAACTAATCCAGATGGCCGATACCTCCAAAATTTAGATTTCACTCAAAAAGAAATTATCCAAAAGTTATCCATCTTTACCACCAAAAACATCAACCAAATAGTTAATGCTCAAGAATATGCAATCAAGACCTTGATTCTTCCCTCATATAGTGGGCCCCTGGGAATAGATATGCTGGGAGGATTTAGGTTTGATCCCAACGGAAAGCCGACACAACCCACCCTGAACGCATGCATCGAAATTAATTTGCGCACCACAATGGGGCACCTCGCATTAGCACGTACAAAGCCTTTATTAGATGTTTTATAACAGAAAATAGACCTATTCATCCAATAAACTTCTGAAGACTCAAAAATCAGTCTTCATTTATTTTGTCGGTAACAAAAAAGTCTCTAATTTTGCCACAAAATTTAAGGGTAAAATAAAAGATTAATTTATCCCTTGAGAAAACCATCATACGCATATTCATTTTTTACAAAGAAGAAACCTAATTGAAAAAAGATGTCTCGGATTAACCATCCGCCAAACATTCTTAAAATCTTATACCCCACTATGACTTTGACCAATTCTCAGGCCGGCACTCTTGAATCCGGCGACATCCTTGTCCGGATCGCTCCGGGCAATGGAAAGGGACTTGAAATCAATCTTGACAGCACCGTGGCTTTTCAGTTCGGACGCCAGATTGAAAATGTTATTCGCCAAACATTGACCGAGTTAGGTATTTCGGATGCTGTAATTGACGCTACAGACAAAGGAGCCTTGGATTGCACTGTGCGTGCTCGTACTACTGCGGCTGCCGTGCGTGCCACCGGTAAAGATGTTTGGCAAGACTAATGATCTTTTTATATAAACCCAATTCGTTAACCTGATAAACCGTTAAGAGTCCAAAGTAATCTTACTAACCGAAAAGGGCACTCTAACAATCATTCATAAATGGAAAGACTCAGAAGAACTATGATGTTCGTGCCCGGAAATAATCCGGGAATGATGGCAGATGCACATATCTATGGCCCCGATTCAATTATGCTCGACTTAGAGGATTCTGTCACCATGGCCGAAAAAGACACTGCTCGTCTCCTTGTATATAATGCGCTTAAAAGCATTGATTACGGCGACACAGAAATGGTGGTTCGAATCAATCCACTCAATACCCCTTACGGAAAAAAAGACATTGAAGCTGTAGTAAAAGCCGGAGTAGACGTAATCCGAATGCCAAAGACAGAAACTGCTGAGGAAGTAGTGGAAGTAGAAAAAGAAATTGAGCGTGTAGAAAAAGAAATCGGTTGTCTCGGGCGTACTAAAATAATGGCAGCTATTGAATCCACTCTTGGAGTTGTCAATGCTTATGCTATTGCCACCGCTTCCAAACGAATGATGGGAATAGCACTTGGAGCCGAAGACTATAGTGCAAATCTTAAGACTCAACGCACTCCCGGAGGCGATGAACTCCGATTGGCTCGAGAAACCATCGTTGTTGCAGCTCGCGCTGCAGGCATTGACGCCTTAGATACGGTATACTCCAATCTTAACGATATGGAGACATTCCGCAAAGAAGTCGAATTTATAAAGACATTGGGATTTGATGGAAAATCCATCATAAACCCTCGACAAATCGAAGTGGTTAACGAGGTGTTTGCTCCCTCTGAAAAAGCAATCGAAAAAGCTCGTACCATAATAGCAGCCATAAAAGAAGCCGAGAAAAAAGGATCCGGCGTAATTGCTGTCAATGGTAAGATGGTGGACCGTCCGGTTGTAATTCGTGCTCAGCGCACCATCGATTTAGCACTTGCATCAGGTATCTTAACAGAGGAGGATTTGAAATGAACAACACATATAAAGAACGTATTACTCTTGTCGAAAAGGAGGCAAAAGATCTCGGGAAAAAAGTATACGACGATACTATGCATCAAAAAGACCCTGATGCAAATGCTATACGCCAAGGGAAAAGTCCAAAACTTACTACTCTCGAAGAAGCCATTCGACTGACCGGTCTAAAAGACGGTATGACAATTTCATTTCACCACCATTTCCGCGGAGGCGATAAAGTTGTCAACATGGTTGTAGACAAATTGGCAGAAATGGGATTCAAAAATTTGCATTTGGCTGCTTCAAGTCTTTCAGACGTACATAAACCCCTTATTGAACATATCCGTAACGGGGTAATTACGAAAATATCCACTTCCGGTTTACGCGGAGAATTAGCCAATGAAATTTCTCGAGGGTTAATGGAAAATCCGGTAATATTTCGGAGTCATGGTGGACGCGGTAGTGCTATTGCCTCCGGCGATCTCCATATTGACGTAGCATTCCTTGGAGCTTCTTCATCGGATGCTTTGGGAAATGCATGTGGCTATTCACGCTCAGAAAATGCAAAATCTATTTGTGGTTCATTAGGTTATGCTCTACCCGATGCTGAATTTGCCGATAAAGTTGTGATTTTGACTGACGACTTAGTAGCTTATCCCAACACCCCAAATTCAATATCTGAAAGAAACGTGGATTACGTAGTAGAAGTTGAGAGTGTGGGCGATAGCTCCAAAATTTCTTCAGGTGCAATTCGTGACACAAAAAATCCTCGCGACATCCTACTTGCCCAGCAAGCTGCTAAAGTAATTATCAACAGCGGTTACTTCAAAGACGGATTTTCAATTCAAACCGGTTCGGGAGGGGCATCCTTAGCCGCAGTAAAATATATCCGAAACAAAATGATTGAAGACGGGATCAAGGCTTCCTTTGCTCTCGGTGGTATTACTGCTCACATGGTGAAAATGCATGAGGAAGGACTTATCGAACGCTTGATTGACGTTCAGTCATTTGATAAAGTTGCTGCTGAATCCCTAAAAAACAATCCGATGCACAAAGAGGTGACGGCAGTAGAATATGCAGCCGCCGACGACCTCGGATCTGCTGTTCACTACTTAGATATTGTTATTCTCTCTGCTCTAGAAGTTGACGTTAATTTTAATGTCAATGTTCTGGTCGGAAGTGATGGTATCATTCGTGGGGCAATCGGGGGACATCCTGACACAGCTGCCAACTCTGCACTCTCCATCATCGTATGTCCACTATTAAGAGGACGTATACCTTGCGTTGTTGATGAAGTTACAACCCTGATCACTCCCGGTTCCACAGTCGATGTTATCGTAACCGAATATGGCATTGCTGTCAATCCGAGACGCCCCGAGCTTGCCGAAACCCTCCGTAAAGCCGGTCTTAAAATTGTTGACATCAACACTCTTAAAGACAAAGCTAAAAGCATTATCGGAGAAGCCGATCCTCTTCCCTTTGGCGAAAAAGTGGTAGGTGTGGTGATGAATCGGGATGGCTCAGTTCAAGAGGTAATCCGTAATATAGAAGCGTAATTTACAATATCCTATTCAACATAACTAACACACGAGCCACCTGATTCGAGTATTGGTTATGTTGAATAGCTTCTTGAATAATTTTTCTTCTGCAATACGAGAATGATTTCTTCCCGTCCCATCGAACTGAAGGAACTTCTTGCCTCACGCGATGAACGCCGGAATCTTCAGCTTCGCTTTCTCAAGGAGCATCCGGATCAATCACTTGTGGTCGGGACAGTTATCATTCCCGGGGCTATCAAGCGGTCCGAGGATACTCTTATTATTGCAGACGCGATGGTAGAAGCCTTAAATAAAGTTACCCCTCCATTGCATCATCTACTGAGTCGCGATCTTTTGACCGGATTTGAAATATACTTCTTGTCGGATTTAGCTCCTGATAAACTAAAGCAGATAGTTTCCAAAATAGAAGACAATCATCCTTTGGGCCGATTAATGGATATAGATGTGATTGACAAAGAGGGAATTCCTGTATCGAGAATCTCAAATGGAGACTCTTCACGAAAATGTCTTTTATGTGATAACGATGCCCGAACGTGCATGAGAGCCTTCACTCATTCTCAAGAGGAGCTTTTGGCGGAAATTCACAAACGAACGTCGCTTTGGGCAGAATCTAAATACGGATTCTCCAATTCCTAAATCAATCCGCTCTGAATCGAAAAATCAACGTATATGTTCGGAGATTTTGAAATACGTGAATTACCTCTGTCACTTTCAAGTGTCAGAAAGATGGTTGAGAAATTTCTCAACTCCCAGGGGCTTCGTATGGAACAAATGGACCGATATTTAGGAATTTTTGATTCAAATGAGGAATTAGTCGGAGGAGGAGGGTTAAAGGACAATGTAGTGAAATGCATTGCATTGTCAGAATCGACTCGCAACGAATCTCTTTCCAATCCACTTATCAGCCGCATCCGGCAGACAGCGGCCTCGGACGGCTTCTCCGAACTTTTTCTTTTCACTAAACCGGAAAATAAGGTTATTTTTGAAAGTTTGGCCTTCCATACAGTTGGGGAGGCAGACAAAGCGATATTGATGGAAACTGATCCTCGTGGCATATCATCATATCTGCAGAAAATCCAAGAGATTGCAAATAACCCCAGGGATGAAGAGGGAGAAAAGAAGACGGGGGTAATCGTGATGAACTGCAATCCTCTGACAATCGGACATCTTTACTTAATCACTGAGGCCGCAGCAAGAGTTGACCATCTATTTATTATTCCTGTATTAGATAGTAAAAATGGATTTTCATATTGGGAACGAAAAGGGATGCTTGAGAAGGCGACTCATCATCTTCTCAACGTCACCATTCTTCCCGGTAGCTCTTACTCAGTTTCACAAGCAACCTTTCCCACTTATTTTATAAAAGATCTTTCCGATGCGTCAAAAACCCAAATCGAGCTGGATCTTGACATTTTTGCAAGGCATATAGCACCTGCTCTCAACGCTACTATCCGCTTTGTTGGTTCCGAACCTACTGATTCTCTTACTCGAGAATACAACGAGACAATGAAACGCTTACTCCCTCAGCGGGGTATAAAAGTAGTAGAGCTTTCTCGATTGGAACAAAACGACAAGCCCGTGAGCGCATCCCTTGTCCGCAGATTGCTCAGCGAAAGAAATGCTTTCGATGCTTTGCATCTTCTTCCGCCTTCATCTATACCATATCTTTTAGCCCATAGCGCATCAAATGCTTTATTAGATGAGCTTACTTTAACACCCAAGCCAGGTCTCATAGATAAAAATGACTCTGGAGCCCATTCCGATATGGATTTCGATATGATGAAACGTAGTATCCAAGTCCTGGAATCGGTATTCACTGCCATTTCCGACCTCATCTTCTCTCACCCCGAACTCGAAACCGGTAAATTAGTGGATAAAATTCGAGAAATTGGCTTATTAGGGGAAAGAAACATGCTTGAAACCACTAAGGGTGTCAACACACATCGGGGAGCACTCTTTGCATTGGGGATTGCAATTGCCGCCACATCGCGTATCATAGCAACCCATCGAACACTAACGGCGGAAAACTTGCAACAAGAAATTCGAGAGATTGGTTCCCGATTTAGCGGTGGAGTTGAAACTAATGGGGCTAAAGTAAGGGAAAAATACCGAATCAAAGGAGCGGCCGAATCAGCTGCTGAAGGTTACCCTCAGCTATTTGCCAATTGGCTCCCCTATTTCCGCACCAATTCCTCCTCACCCTACTGTTTACTAAAACTTTTAATCAGAATTATGACGACTCTTGATGACTCCAACGTATATCATCGCGGTGGAAAAGAAGGAGCCGATTTTGTTCATAAAACTGCCATACAGTTGCAGAATGACTTCAGTCTTCCAGCAATTGAAAAAGCTAACATAGAGTTTATAAATAGAAATCTTTCACCCGGAGGAACTGCTGACATGCTGGCTCTCACACTATTTATCAGCTCCATTCTCCCGACGGATACACCCATAATAAAATATTAAAAATAAAACTACAATAACTAACTTAAAATCAATCACCAATGGTAGAACTCATCAAAGAGGGAGTTTATCTCCAAGATGGAAAACCGGTAGCCAAAGGCACTGCAGGCCTGCCGACCCCTGAAGAGGCACGCGAAAACACTATCGCCTATCAAATTCTCCGTAGCCATGACGTTGATGGCTCAAAGGGCGACAAAATGCGTATCAAATTTGATGCTATGATGAGCCATGACATCACTTATGTTGGCATCATCCAAACCGCTCGTGCCAGTGGCCTCGAGAAGTTCCCACTGCCATATGCCATGACAAACTGTCACAACTCCCTGTGTGCAGTTGGTGGTACAATCAACGAAGACGACCATGTTTTCGGATTGTCGGCCGCAAAAAAATATGGCGGCATCTACGTCCCGGCAAACCAGGCTGTTATTCACCAATATGCTCGCGAAGCAATGGTAAAATGCGGTAATATGATCCTTGGTTCCGATTCTCACACTCGCTACGGCTCACTCGGCACAATGGGCGTAGGTGAAGGAGGTGGTGAACTGGTTAAACAGCTGCTCGAAAACACTTGGGACATTAACGCTCCCGAAGTAGTACTTGTTTGGCTTGAAGGTACCCCCCGCAAAGGCATTGGACCCCACGATGTTGCAATCTCTTTGGTTAAAGCTGTTTTCGACAACGGTTTCGTTAAAAATAAAGTCCTCGAATTTGCCGGTCCCGGTGTGAAAAATCTGCCTATCGACTTCCGCAATGGTATTGATATTATGACCACTGAGACCACATGCCTTAGCTCCATTTGGGTAACAGACGATGAAGTGAAGAAACATTACGATACTCACCGTCGCAGCGAAGATTTCAAAGAACTTCAACCCAAAGGAACGGCATATTATGATGGAATGATTCGCATTGACCTCGATAAGCAGGAATCAATGATTGCTCTCCCCTTCCACCCCTCTAACGCTTATACCATTCATGAATTGCAAGCTGATCCCGAACGCATCATGCGTGAAGTGGAAGAAGATGCAAAAAAACGTTTTGGCGACAAAGTTCAAATTGACCTTGTCGGTAAAATAAAAGATGGGAAAGTTATGGCCGACCAAGGAATTATCGCAGGTTGCTCCGGAGGTACATATGACAACCTCAGCCAAGCTGCTGCAATCCTTCGCGACAAATCGGTCGGAAACGATTACTTCACGATTTCTGCTTACCCACAGTCCGTACCCGTATATATGGCTACAACTCGCAATGGCATCGCAGAAGAACTTCTCGAAGCCGGGGTTGTTATCAAACCCGCCTTCTGCGGCCCTTGTTTCGGTGCTGGTGATGTGCCGGCTAACAATGGCCTTTCAATCCGCCACACCACCCGGAACTTCCCCAATCGCGAAGGTTCCAAACCCGGCAACGGACAGCTCTCTTTAGTTGCTCTGATGGATGCACGCTCTATTGCAGCCACAGCAGCAAACGGCGGTGTGATTACCGCAGCAACTGACGTCGAATTTAACGATGATCACAAACCCTACGAATTTGACGCCAAGATTTATGAACGTCGCGTCTTCAACGGATTCAAAAAAGAAAATGCTGAAGAGGAACTTCGCTATGGTCCTAACATCAAAGACTGGCCCAAGATGTATCCAATGGAGAAAAATATGCTCCTGGAATTGGCTGCCGTCATCCACGATCCTGTGACCACAACTGATGAACTTATCCCCTCCGGAGAAACTTCTTCCTATCGTTCCAATCCTCTTAAACTTTCAGAATTCGCTCTTTCACGCCGTGTGCCCGAATACGTGGGTCTGAGCAAACGTATTCAGAAAGAAGATTTGGAGCGTCGCGAAGGCAAATGTCCGGCTCAAGTAGAAAAAGTGCTTGAAATGGTTGGTGCGAAAACCGACGACACATCCTTCGGTTCATGCGTATTTGCAAATAGACCCGGCGACGGATCTGCTCGCGAACAAGCAGCTTCCTGTCAGAAAGTACTTGGTGGAGACGCCAATATCTGTTACGAATACGCCACTAAACGCTATCGCTCCAACTGTATCAACTGGGGTATCGTTCCGTTCACCATTGATAAAGATACAGAGTTCAACTACGAAGCCGGCGATTACGTATTTGTGCCAGGCATTCGCAAACTCATACTGGAAGGTCAGGAAGAAGTTATGGCAAAAGTAATTACTAAAGCCGGAGAAATCAAAGACCTGAAACTTCATTTCTCAAACCTCACTCCTACCGAACGCCAAATTCTCGCTGATGGCTGTCTGATGAATTATTACGCCGCCCAACGAGCAAAATAACTCAATATAAGTATTCCATTTCTTAGAAGTCTAAGAAATGGAATACTTCTCACTCATCACTACAATCTAAACCCCATATACTTAACTTTAAAAGCATCATGGAAAAAATCAAAATGACCACTCCCATTGTGGAGATGGATGGCGATGAAATGACTCGCATCCTTTGGAAGATGATTAAAGATGAATTGATTCTTCCATTCGTCGATCTAAAAACAGAATACTATGACCTCGGGCTCCCCGAACGCGACAAAACAGCCGACAAAATTACTCATGAAGCTGCCGAAGCGACAAAAAAATATGGAGTTGCCGTAAAGTGTGCCACCATCACACCTAACGCCCAACGAATGGACGAATACAAACTTCATGAAATGTGGAAAAGCCCCAATGGAACCATTCGTTCCATCCTCGATGGAACTGTTTTCCGCACTCCCATCACTATTCCCTCCATCAAACCGGCCGTTCGCAATTGGGAAGAACCAATTACAATCGCTCGTCACGCTTATGGTGATGTCTACAAAAGCGTAGAAATCCGCGTTAATGAGCCTGGAGTAGCTAAAATGGTATTTGAAGGTGAAAACGGTCAAAAAGAAGAAGTAATAATTCACGAATTTAAAGGTCCTGGCGTTTTGCAAGGTATGCACAACACGGACAAATCTATCCGTTCATTTGCCAACAGTTGCTTCAAGTTCGCCATTGACCAGAAGAAAGATCTGTGGTTCTCCACAAAGGATACCATCTCTAAAAAGTATGATGCTCGTTTCCGTGAAATTTTCAATGAAGAATTCGAGAAAAACTACAAAGAACAGTTTGACGCACTTGGTCTCGAATACTTCTACACTCTAATCGACGATGCAGTGGCCCGCGTCATTCGCAGCAAAGGTGGGTTTATTTGGGCCTGCAAAAACTACGACGGCGACGTTATGAGCGATATGGTTTCCACTGCTTTCGGTTCTCTTGCAATGATGACAAGTGTACTTGTTAGTCCCGACGGTAAATTTGAATACGAAGCCGCACATGGAACTGTTACTCGCCACTACTATAAATTCTTAAAAGGCGAAGAAACATCCACTAACCCAATGGCTACAATCTTCGCTTGGACAGGTGCACTTCGTAAACGTGGCGAAATGGACGGACTTGAAAAGCTTATCCTTTTTGCTGATGAATTGGAAGCTGCTTGCTTCGATACTCTAAATGCCGGTATCGTTACAAAAGACCTTGTAAACCTCATGGAGGGCATTGAGCCAAAGGCCGTTACCTCTGCAGAATTTATGAAGGCTATTAGAGCTCGCTTAGAGGAAAGACTTGCGGTAAAGTAAGACTACAAAATCTATAATCTTTATAGAGGCTATTTAACAAAAACGTTATTTAGCCTCTATTTTTCTGAACTCAAATAATTCCATTCATCATGGCATATAGCGTAAGTCCTGAGACTGACCGTATCCCTAATTTTGATGAAATATTTTTTCTGTGTGTTGTCACCGTATTGACCGAAATATAGAGCGAATCACCTATTTCCTTTGCCGTCATACCCTTTGCTAACCCGGCTAATACTTCGAGTTCTCGCGGTGAGAGACGATGAGAAACGATAGTTTCCTGAGTTAACGATAAAATATGCTGTATGGCGCTTTTTATCTCTGATTCGGATGCCGAGCGCGTTATTGAACAGAAGGGAAAACTACTTTTACTATCAGAAAGAACGAGTACTCTATTTCTCCGAGGATTAAAAAAATCTACATTCGCAACAAATTCCTCCGGGGTAATTATCCAGCAATCACCGTCTGAAATTAGCTCCTTCCCATCGTTAGAGGTTACTTCCCACTCTCCTCCCCCTATTTGACGAAGTCCGGCAACTTGAAGATGAGAAAGGCCAATAGTGACAACTCTCGGTAAAACACATCCCAAATCGCACTCACTTCTGTTCATTCCGATAAGAATCTAAAAGAGTATATAACATTCTCTCGCGAAGCCTATTATTTCTTTTCACCTCTTTCTCAAGAGCCATTAAGGAGGTGACAACGGCCATACACAAATTTTTATCGTAATCCCCCCGGAGATGAATCACAAAAAATGAAGCCAAATCATCAACCTTTTCTTCAACACTACTCTCTGCTTTCCTTATCCCTTCCAAACGTTCCCCACTACTGATAGTAGGGAAAAGAGACTCTGAATCGTTATTAACTCGACTAATAATCTCATTCTTCAGCTCCTGGAAGAAGCTCCAAAGAAAATCTAAATTGTTAGTTTTATCAGAGCTTCGATCGTGAAGCGCTCGGAAGTGACGCTCAATGTTAGGAAGAGCTGTTGAGCATACCCAATCGTTTGAATTTTTCAAGTAATTTAGTGCCAACAACATATCCGAGTCTTCAAGCTTCTTACGAGGTTGATGTCCTCGATCGGAAGTAATATTCAGAATGTCAAGAAGAAACTGAGGATTTATATCCCGACTCCGGCAAGCCGAATCTATAGTTTCATCTCCAACTCCCAAATTAATTCCAAAACGATTAAGCAAAGGAATAACTGTAAAGTCAGAGAAAATAACATCAGCAAGACGAGTCGAAGCATTATACATTTCCATCAATTGTCAATTTTTTTACAATCGTAATTGAAGATTGAGTAATGACCATATCAACAGGAATATCATGCTCTTCGACGGGTAACTCATCAAACAATTGAAAGTCATAACCAATCCCAATTTTCGTAGCTCCGGTTTCCGAGAGCAGACGATCATAGAAACCCTTGCCACGACCCAAACGATTCCCTTTCCGATCATACGCCACTGCAGGCACAATTATTAATTCGATTTCACTCGGATCAATGACATCGTCACCAGTGGGTTCTTCAATATGAAATGAACCTAATTCCAAACGCGACTCATTATAGGGTAAAATCTCTAAATTCACTCCATTTACTCGGGGTAAGAAAAAACTTTTCCTATTTCCCCACTTGTGCAGAAACTGATGAGTGGTCAACTCATCCGGAAGAGAATGATACATTAAGATTCTCTCTGCCATCAGAAAGGCTGCTGTTTTTTCAAGTTGAGAAAATACTTCTAAGGCTGCTGATTCTTTTTCAGCCTCGGAAAGCATTGTCCGAAGAACTTTTATTTTTTTTCTAATTTCGTGTTTTTCCATATTATTTCGTTTTTGTTATGACAACCGGTGATTTCCCTTTTTCAAGAGCATCCACTGCGGCTTGCACTGTCTTATCATTGCGATTTAAACTTTTAATAAACTCCCCATAACCCAACACATCGCGAGCTATCACTGCCTTGATTTGAGATAAAAGAAGATCTCGAGAAATATTGATGTAATACCAACGTGCAGGGAGTCCGTTGGATGCAGCAAAATTTACAAAGTTTTCTAAAAGAGTGTCATCTCGTGGAATTACATTATCCAGTTGATCCAGTGTTTTCACATTCTTTAGAACGGGACGATATTTTTCAACAACCTGGAATGCAAACTTCTGAATTAATCCTGAATTTATTGCATTCATATAGTAGTTCGTATATCCAGTAGTGTCTTGAGCCACAAATATATCCGGCATTATTCCACCTCCTCCGAATACCACTCTTCCTCCAGCAGTAAAATACTTTTTTGATTTGTCGAGCTTGATGCTATCTACCGAGTAAAATTCCCCGTGATTATATCGGTTTATTATATCCAAATCATACTTTCCGTCAGCACCTCGCTTATATTCTTTTTGTATACATCTTCCAGAGGGAGTATAATATCGCGCCACCGTCAGTCTTAATGCTGAACTATCCGGGAGGAGAGTCTGATTCTGTACTAACCCTTTACCAAACGAACGACGGCCAACAACCAATCCTCGATCATTGTCTTGAATCGCTCCTCCAAAAATCTCTGAGGCTGAAGCCGAATACTCATCAAGAAGAACTGTCAACTCTGAATCCTGAAAAGAACCATTCCCATCAGCTATAGCAACCGTCTCATTCATTGCCTGGCGCCCCTTGCTATATACAATTAAGCTACCCTGCTTTAGAAATTCATTGGCCATATATATCGCTTGATCCATAAAGCCTCCGGTATTCCCTCTAAGGTCGATCACATATTTTTTTGCACCCTTGCTCTTCAGATCGTTGAGCGCACTGAAAAACTCATCGTAAGTCCCATTACCGAATTTGCTCACGCGCAAATATCCTACTGTGGGAGAAGCCATATAAACCGCATCAACACTATTCACAGGAATATCATCCCGAACAACATCAATCGACAAAAGTTTTTTCGATGAATTCCGCTTAATTTTGAGCTTGGCTACAGTGCCTTTCTTCCCTCGTAGATTTTTAAATACCACATCTGAGGTTATGGAATCCCCTGTCAAACTTACTCCATTCGAACTGACTACCCGATCGCCGGGAAGCAAACCCATCCTTTCTGCAGGTCCACCCGGAATCACTTCCATAACAACAACCGTATCACTCAACATCTGGAAACTAATCCCGACACCACTGAAAGAATTATCAAGTTCTTCGTTAACGGCTATCAACTCGGATGCCGGAATATAAGCCGAATGAGGATCAAGATGACTCAAAAGCTCCGGAATGCTTTTTTCCAAAAGACTATCCACATTGACCTCATCCACATACTCCTGCTTTATTAAAGCCAATAATGTCGCTAATTTTTCTTGCTCGGGGGTCAACCGATGTGAATTCATGATTCTTCCAATGAAAATTCCACCAATCAAACCAATGGCAAGAATCAATGGAAGAAGAATATATCCAGCGTTTCTTTTATGACTCATTATTCTGTCGTAATATGATCAACCTTGATTCCTGCTTTCTTTAGAAGTTCAATGCCGTCGGTAATACGATATAGTTCACTGAAAACAACCCGCTCTATCCCAGATTGGATAATTAACTTAGAGCATTCCATACAGGGACTTGTCGTAACATAAAGTGTACTCCCACGACTCGAATTATTACTTTGAGCCACTTTCGTGATAGCATTAGCTTCCGCATGAAGCACATAAGGATAGGTATTATTTGTCTTATCCTCACATATATTGTCAAACCCGGCAGGAGTCCCGTTGTAGCCATCCGATATTATCATTTTATCCTTGACTAAAAGCGCTCCTACTCTGCGACGTTGACAATAGGAATTCTCAGCCCATATAGCTGCCATACGCAAATAGCGACGATCAAGTAATATCTGTTTTTCTTCAGATTTCATAACTCTTCTTCGTTTATCAGAAAACGCTCCGCATCTAAGGCAGCCCGACAACCCGTCCCGGCAGCCGATATAGCTTGTCGATAAATCGGATCAGCACAGTCCCCGGCTGCAAAGACACCTCGAACATTAGTGCGGGTTGTTGGGGCTTTCGTAATAATATATCCTTCCGGATCAAGATCGATTTGACCTTTGAATACTTCGGTATTGGGAGTATGACCAATGGCGAGGAAGAATCCATCAATTGAAATATCAAACCTTTCTTCCCCGGGTTCTCCCTTGTGGCGCACCACATGAGCTCCTTCCACCACTTCTTCTCCGAAAAGTCCGACTACATTACAATTAAATAATACCTCGATATTCTCTCGGTCATGCACTCGACTTTTCATCACATTTGATGCACGTAGATAATCTTTTCGCACAATTAAATAAACTTTCTTGGCAATTGCCGAAAGATAGAGGGCTTCTTCACATGCCGTATCGCCTCCTCCTACAACTGCAACAGTCCTTTTCCGATAGAAAAATCCATCACATGTAGCACACGCGCTCACTCCCATTCCACGATATTTTTCTTCATCTGAGAGACCCAAATACTTGGCTGAAGCTCCTGTGGAAATTATAACTGTTTCCGCCTCTACCACATCTCCTCGGTCATCTTCACAAACAAAAGGCCTGTGAGAAAAATCCACCTTTTTTATTATGCGACTCCGAACATCTGCACCAAACCGAATAGCTTGCTTTCGAATCATCCCCATCATCTCATTTCCGTCTATTCCATCCGGGAAACCGGGGAAATTTTCAATTTCTGAGGTTTGAGTCAATTGCCCTCCCGGTTGAATTCCTTCATAAATCACGGGATTCAAATTTGCTCGCGAAGCATAAATACCAGCAGTATAACCGGCAGGACCAGATCCTATAATCAAGACTCGTGTCTTTGTTCTTTCTGACATAATTGTATTTTTTTAATTCAAGACATTATCAAATGGCATACTCACATCCATTCAACATAACTATCTTAAATCTATAATCTTTATTTTGGGAAAATTGTTTTTAGGATATTCAAAATTTGATGAAGGAAGAGCCTTCCCAATTTGAAATCCGGTTATTTTTATAGTTGAAACCTTTCCATCAGTTGATGTGACTGACAATTGGAGAGGCTTCAAACTTTTTGATTCAATCGTCGCTACAATTTTTTTAACTCCGATTTTTTTACTTTTGGGGATTAAATTAATGACTCTTTTTGAAGGAGTATCTCCGCTTGCAAACGAACAATTGAAGGAATTCAACTGAGAAAGATATGTCAATGGATTTGATTCAGCAATCTCCGCAGCCGAAGGAGTGATTAAAGTGGTTTCCTTAGTGGATGCGGAATATGTCCACATATTTTTTCCATTGTACCAAGTAGAAGTTCCCGGGACTTGGATTGAAAACTTCTTTCCACTGATTTTCAATGATCCCATACCGGAATGGCCATTGCCGGAAAAATTAAAAGTCGCTACAACACTGCCAGCTTTTCCTATCTTGGCTGCTACGGAGTTCAGTATTGACGCTGGTGTAGTCGCCGAAAAGGAAGATAAATTTATCAGTAACAGACTAACTATAATTATAGAAAATTTTATATTAGCTTTCATGATAAGAAATTTTATTTACTGATACTGGATAAAATTGCCTCGAGATTAATAGGATCCACTAAGACACTTCGTGGTTTTCCTCCGGTGGCCGGTCCGACAATCCCTGCTACTTCTAATTGATCCATAATGCGGCCGGCCCGATTATACCCTATGGAGTAACTGCGTTGAATGGCGGATGTGGAAGCAGTTTTACTTTGAACCACTCTGCGAGCAATCTCTTCAAAAAGCGGATCTCTTCCTTCATCTAAAACAGCACCATGACCTGTAGACTCATCTGACGCCCCTATTACAGGCTCAGGTAAGATATATGCTCCCTGTGGATACGGCTGACGTGAAATATATTCACATATTCTTTCTACCTCCGGAGTATCTATAAACGCACATTGGGTTCGAGTCATCTCCGAGTTATGACTTACAAGCATATCTCCCCGGCCTATTAATTGCTGAGCCCCTGTAGTGTCAAGAATAGTTTTACTATCTACCCCGGATGTCACTTTAAAAGCTATTCGCGCCGGGAAATTAGCCTTAATTATTCCGGTAATGACATTTGTTGAGGGACGCTGCGTGGCAATAATTACATGAATTCCAACGGCTCTGGCTTTCTGCGCCAAACGAGCAATAGGCATCTCAACATCTTTTCCCGCAGTCATTATCAAATCAGAAAACTCATCAACTATTACTACAATGTATGGCAAAAAACGATGCCCATCAGATTCCCTCAATTTTCCCGACTTCACCTTCTCATTATATTCTTCCACATTTCTAGAATTTCCCTTGAGTAACTGATAGCGGTCATCCATTTCCACACACAAAGAACTCAATGTCTCAACCGCCTTAGACATATCGGTTATAATAGCCTCTTCTGCATCAGGAATTTTTGCCAAATAGTGACTCTCAATCTTTGCATAGAGACTAAATTCCACCATTTTGGGATCAATCATAACAAATTTAAGCTCATCTGGTCTCTTCCGATAAATCAAAGAAGCAATTATCGCATTCAGTCCTACTGACTTACCTTGACCGGTTGCACCAGCCACCAACAAATGAGGCATCTTCGCCAGATCGGCAATATACACTTCATTGCTGATGGTAGACCCCAACGCAATCGGCAATTTATAGCGACATTCTGCAAATGCTCGACTTTGCAACACAGTGCGCATTGAAACTACCTGTGGGTCTTTATTTGCAACCTCGATGCCGACAGTTCCCCTACCTGGTATGGGTGCAATAATACGAACACCTACAGCCGATAGAGAAAGAGCAATATCGTCAACCAAATTTCTAATTCGAGCAATTTTCACTCCTTTATCCGGAACGATCTCGTAAAGAGTAACTGTTGGACCGACGGTTGCCTCAATACTGATGATAGGAATACCAAAATCCATAAGAGTTTTTCGAATCCTCTGCTGATTATCCTCTTGCTCTTGAGTATCAATACTGATTTTGGTGTCTCCTGCCCGTAATAAATCAGTGGGGGGAAATTTATAGCGCTGGATTCCCGGGCCATCCCGATGTATCTGGCCATCCGACTGGGCAATGTTATTTACATTAACCAACATTTTATCGCCTTGGTCTTCAACTGTTTCCTCCTCATTAGCAAGGTCTTTATTTACAGGAGCGTCAGTTTCTATCGTCTTTGTTTGCAGAATAGTATTATCTTCCTTCTCTTGATCATTTTCTTCGGATTCATCATAATATTCATCCAACTCATGGACTGAGTCATTGTTTACTCTTTCATCGAAATTTACTATCCCGTCTACTTCTGTTAAATCTGATTGGATGACTTCATCTATATTAGATTCTGCTTGCGTTGTTGCATCAATACGCTCTTGGAGAGCCATTTCTTCTATCACAGCCAATCTACGCCGCTCCTCTTCGCGTGCTTCTGTGATTAACTGCATTTTAGCTTCCCTCCGACGCTTTATCTTCACTATCCATTTAATTATATCGCGCAGACATATTACAATAAATAATGCTATTAAGAAAAGACAAATTAAAACTGCACCCGACCATCCAACAAAACTTATAATAAACTCATTTACATATCTTCCATCATAGCCACCCCAATTAACAACGCTATTTGATGCTATCGTAATTAAGCCTACCACCATCGAAACAATTAGCAATGCGATAATTGATTTAATGGTAAAATCCACAGTCTTAAACTTTGGCTTCCCTGCTAGAAGCTTCAATGTCATTGCAAAGAGCCAAACAATAATTACTATGGAACCAAGGCCAAAACTGTCATTTATAAGAAAATTTGACAGTCGAGCCCCACCTTCACCCCCAACATTGGAAATGTCCTTAGCAGATCCCACGGCAGTAGAATCAATCAATGGCATATCATCCAAACATGTCGCAAAATACGAAATAAACGATATGGTAAGATAGACTCCTATAAAACCTAAAAAGATTCCTAAAATCAATCTTACATTTAAAGATGTCGCCGCTAACTTTATTTTACTTATTATGGAATCGACATCACCGGGTTTAGAATTAGAACGAGTCTTTTTGGAGACTTTCTCATTATTCTTCACTCTACCTCGTACTCCGAGATTTTTTTTCTTATCGTCTGGTTCCGGCACCGGGACTTGAGGCTTCTCTTCTGTGTAATATATTTCAGGATTATATGATTCAAACCTTGATGGCATAAATTTTCAAGAATTTCAATACTTTTGCAAACTATTAATATGGTATAGTACTTTCCCTCAACCTCTTATAAGGCTATCTCTCTAAAAAGACTATGTCTCTTTTTCTCCTGTGAATAGTAAAAGAAAATACCATACAAAATTAATAAATAATAAAGACTTTTCCTAACATCCCCTCTATTTAATAGCATACAAATTTAATAGCCTACACCCCATTTCAAATTTGAAGATCATAACTTAATACTTTAATACGTTAAAAAATCGCTTCAAACTTTAAAGGTCCGAAGCGATTACAATATGTTTATTCGAGTATTTATAATGCTTTTACCTCAAAAGGATAAGTCGTATCTCCTGTTTCGACCCATTCATATCCCGTAGGCAAACTAAGCAACGTTGTACTATTTAATCCATGTGGTTTAACATTAAACATCCCCGAAGTAATGAGTATATTACCTTCTATACCGCAAATTCCTCTCAAACTACTTACCGGGGCTCCTTCATTATAATAATACCCTCCCTGGATAGTAATAATAAAGCTCGCATTACTGGTTTGATTTTTTATAAGATAGTAATCGTTTACATTCTTTAGTAATTTAAAATTACAATTATTAAGCAAAAGATTACCCGTACGATTACTTGGCACATTCAGACATGTTACATCTGATGTTACATTCGTGGAATCAAATTCTGCGCTTCCATCTCTTATACTTAAATAAATGGTTGAATTAGTAGAGGAAGAATTATCTTGAACCAACGTGGAATTAATAATCTTCAAATGCTCAGTATTTTCGTAATTTTCCGCACAGTAAATGATTCTATCACTTGAATTTACTTTTAGATTTTCTAAAGTCAGACACCCATCATTCCGGAAATCAAACAACGTAGTGTTAGAAGTGGAATTCAGTTTAGAATTAATGGTTATGCCGGAAACATTTACATCTATTTTCCCGACAGGAGAGGTAGTTGTACCCTTTTGTCTATCAATCAATTTCATCCCTCCATCCACATTAATTATACCATTCCCGGTTATCGTGAAATTACTCTTAGGGACAAAATAAGAATCTTTAGTATTACTACTATTTTTTGAAAGATATAATTCACCATTTACAATAAGATTTACATCCTTTTCCAAAACTATCGCAGTTGGGCTACTTTGATCTTGCGGCGATTGGGCAGAATTCAAAGCTAAATTTATGGTTGTTCCCCCCGGCACCAATACTTGGCCTCCACTTTGCATGGCTGTAATAAACTCATCTGGAGAGGACACGACAGTTGCATCCGGATAGTCTCCTTCCTCTATTTCAAGATTATTATAATTTCCAATCTTATCATCAATTCCTATTGTAATTGTATTTTCACCGGTTAAAAAACTTCCCGTAATATTAGTTCGATAATTTGCCTGCACCGGAAGTCCGGAAAGATTGGTGGTTCCAACTGGTGAATAAGTATTTCCTGTGACGTCACTCTTCAAAACCGTAAAAGAAGCGTCAACCATACCCTTTTCACCTCTTCCACCGCACAAGATGAAATTACTTTGTAATTCCTTATACCCACTTTCCGAGAAAGATGTCCCAGTATAGAGAGCCGACTCTTTAAAATACTCCGTGGGGTTCAACTCTCCTTTAACTGTACCAGTGACCATATCCAACTGACTATAAACACCTGAACTAATCTTAAACTGTGTTTTAAATCTATCCTGTCCAACTAACAGAACCGACTCATTTTCCAAATCATCAGTAGCAATATTTATCTGCGAGAATGGACGACGCAAGATTACTCCGAGGTTAGAATTATCCGATACATCAAAAAAAGTAATTCCATAAAAAGCATCATAATTTGGATTTCCAACCTCCATCAAATCATAATCAACCGTCAGAATACCTTCATCTGACACAGAATAGACTCCTCCTGTTTGAGCTCCATCATAACACGCAAATAAAACTGCAGTATACGACAGAGAGGGAATAAGATCTAATTGCAAGGAATAGTCAGAACTACCATCTGTAAACGCCTCGACTTCAGTCCGAGAGAATACTTTTGATCCATTAGGTAAATTCTGGTCACTAGAAATCAAACAGATAAGATGATTTACTCCACCATTTTCACTGCGTGAAGATGGTGGCTTTACACCATCTAAGGATATATTTAAAATAACCTTTGATTCATTTTCTCCAATTAATGGATTTTCCGAAGAGCATGAAGAAAGCAAACATGCGAGTAAAGTCAGAAATAAGAATAAATTTCTCATTTCAATAAAATTTAAAAAGTTAATAATCCTCAAAATTAGAGAAAATAATTCGTTCAGCAAAAAAGAATTACTTAAAAATAATTCGCTTAATTAATATTCTTTAAAAAGAACACTTTGAATAAAAATATTTCAGGATGGATGATAAGTTCAAGCTTACAATCTCAAAAACAAAACTTCAATTTGTCCGTAATTATTTATGCAAATGACGCGTCCTAAATAAGCGTTACAAAAAAATGCTTAGGTAATTATATATAAAGTTACACAAAATAAATTTGGAATTATGTAATTTTCTTCTTATCTTTGCATCGTAAAATCAATAACGATATGATTGATAAGGATTTTAACTCAATTATTGAGCTTTTTGAGGCTTTCCCCGACGAGCAAAGCTGTATTAACCACTTGGAGTGGCTTAGATGGCATGGCAATGTGGTAAGCCCCTTTGACCCTGAGTCCAAGGTTTACAAGTGCAAAGATAATAAATATCGTTGTAAAAACACAGGGAAATACTTTAATGTCAAGACAAATACCTTGTTTGATAGTTCAAAAGTTGAACTTCGCAAGTGGTTCGCCGCTATATGGCTTGTAACCTCGCACAAAAAAGGAATCTCGTCAGCACAGTTAGCGCGTGATATTGATGTGACTCAAAAAACAGCATGGTTCATGCTCCAACGCATACGCAATTGTTTCGGTATTGAAAACGATAATGAGTTAAACAATACTGTTGAGATAGATGAAACTTACGTTGGCGGAAAGGAGAAGAATAAACATGCCGACAAACGCACTGAGGGAGCGCGAGGGCGTAGTATAAAGGACAAGGTTCCAGTTCTCGGCATGATTGAGCGTAAGGGAAAACTTGTTGCAAAGGTCGTAGAGAATACGACATGCGCAGTGCTGACTCCTGAGATTGTAAAGTATGTAAAGGATGCTCTAATCTACACAGATGAATGGTGGGGTTACAACTCAATCAGAAAACTATTCAAACACCAAGACGTTCACCATAAATCCAAAGAGTATGTCCGTGGAGATGTCTATACTAATACTATTGAGGGATTTTGGTCGTTATTGAAACGTGGAATAATCGGAATCTATCATTTCACATCTAAGAAGCATTTACAGAAGTATGTGGATGAATTTGTATTCCGCTACAATACCCGCAAGCATTCAGAGTGTGGACGATTCAATCTCTTGCTTGAAAATACAGAACATCGTTTGACTTATAAAGAATTGATATATGGATAATGAGTTGCAAAACCAACAGAAATTTCTTTTCTATACTGACGAAAATGGCAAAACGGCCGTCCAAGTGATTGTGGATAATGGGAGAGAGACCATTTGGGTAACACAAAAAGGGATGTCCGAAATTTTCGGAGTAGATAAGTCTGGAATAAGTCGCCATATTTCAAACATCCTGAAAGATGGTGAACTTCAAAAAGATATGACTGTTGCAAAATTTGCAACAGTCATAAATCGTGGAGCAAGAGGTGCTGTGGAAGAACAGGTGGACTATTATAATCTTGATATGATTATTGCGGTTGGGTATAGGGTAAATAGCTACAAGGCAACAAGATTCCGAATATGGGCTACTCAAATTCTAAGAGAGTATCTTGTAAAGGGATTTGTGTTAGACGATGAAAGGCTAAAGCAAGGCAATCGAATATTTGATAAAGACTATTTTAAGGAACTCATAGAACGCATCCAAGAGATTCGTGCGTCTGAAAGATTGTTCTACGAAAAAATCACAGATATTTTCAGAGATTGCAGTGAGGATTATGACCCGACTTCCCAAATCACGCAAGAGTTTTATGCAGCTATGCAAAATAAATTCCATTATGCGATACATCAACATACAGCACCTGAACTTATAAAATTAAGAGCTGATTCCACCAAGCCCAATATGGGACTGACAAGTTGGAAAAATCAAAAACGAGGAGGGAAGATATACAAATCAGATGTTACAGTAGCAAAGAATTATTTGTCAGAAGCAGAAATTAAAGGATTAAATAAGGTCGTGAATATGTTTCTTGACTACGCGGAACGCGTAGCTGAACAAAGAAAAGGCTCATTTACGATGGCAGATTGGGCGAAGCGATTAGACATGTTCTTAAACTTCAATGAATACCCTATTCTTTCTGATGCTGGCAAAATTCGCTCTGAAATAGCAAAAAAATTTGCCGGGGAAGAGTATTCCAAATATAGAGTCATCCAAGACAAAGAATACAAATCTGATTTTAACTTATTGTTAGAAGCATCGCGAAATGGGTTACCGATAGAACAACCTATTAAAAGAGGCAACTCCCAATCTTCATTCAATTCCAAACTCACCCAAGCCCTCAACTATAATCCTCATAAGGATAAGGGAACCATTAATAAGGGCGAAGAAGAAAAGTGATGCAAAATATTTGAACAATCCCCAAAATTGACTAATTTTGCAAGCGGATAGGACAGCGGTCTTGTCCGCTACATTTTTTATAACGCATAGCGTTTAATGCTATTGTGCTCGATTCAGAAAACTGCCAATTTTCAACACAACGAGGGCAATGCACTAAACGCCCACAGTCTTGTCGTACCCATTTTGGTATGGCTTGTTTGGTGGGCTTAGTGTTTTGTATGTTGTGTGGGTATGGCAGTACCTCTGAATCGTACAAGATACAAAAGCCCACCACTATTTTTTGGTGGTGGCAATAACTTAGGCAATATTGCAACTTAACCAAAAAAATAACATTTCTATTTATGAAAACTATTAATGAACGTAAGTCCACTCCACCGCCAATTAAACGTTCAAAGACTAAAAAGATAATCCTAATTTTCTTATGTGTATTGGGAGGAATTATTATTCTGCCTATTTTGCTCTTATTTGCATTTGGATTATTTCTTGGAGGCGACGAAGAGTTAAAAAAGGATGAAACAATATGGAAGGAAATGCACTTTACCGATGAATATGGAGCAACAACAAACGAAAAGTATGTCTATACTGATTTATTTGGTTCATTCTCCAATAGTGCCACTACAAACTCACCGCTAAAAGTTCGTTTGACAGTCTCACAAGATAGTACTATCGAATTTGCACTCTTCGAGTATGGAAGTACTATGGTAAAAGACCAGGATCACACCATGAACGTGAGGCAGAATGACACAATAGTCTACCGAGAAGATTATATCCGTATTAGAGATAATGGATGGGGATATTTAGCGAGTAAAACTTATATAAGCGAATATGGGACATATATGTACGAAGGAGGCAAATTAGAATTTGCATTAACAGAAAAAAGAGATTATGGAGGAGTGCCAAGCACTTACCGATTTATTATTGAGAATGCTTCAATAATAGAAGATGCTCTGAAAATTCTAAATCAAGATAAGAAAAACAAGAGATAGGATGGTACGAACATCCTATCCCTCAGAACACCAAGCGTGACTGGTGAGGTGTCACGCATCAGTTAAATCAAAATCTATATTACAATGAGTCAACTTAAAGCTGGTGATGTTGTTTATCTGAACTCAGATAAAAAAGTTCCGATGACGGTCGCTTGGGTCTCAGATGGCGAGATTCAATGCATCTACTTCAATGAGTCAGAACATAAGTTCGTTCAGACCATGGCTATGCCCGAAGAAGCTCTTACGCTTTCAAAAGCATCACGCCCCCGACGATGATTATTATAGATAATCATTAAATCTTTGAAGAATAGAGTGAGATTTCACGGTCTCGTTCTTTTTCATTACCTTTGCAATTGTATTGAGAATAGATACTCCATGGAAATTACCCGCACTTTATCCAAAATTGATGTAATTACATTAGCCGAGTTTATATTGTGCAAACTTGGCGAAATGTCGCATCTAAAATTACAAAAACTCCTTTATCTAATTGATGGGTATCATTTAGCATATTTCAATGGGGAGGACTTATTTGATGATGAGTTTCAAGCATGGACGCATGGTCCTGTGTGTCGCAGAATTTTTGATATTCTTAAAGACAAATCCATCCTATATGGTGATGTGCGTTATGTGAATAGCGGAACTAAAAAAAATCCCGATGAAGTATTATCACAGTCTCTCTCATCAGAGCAGTTAGAACTTATAAATGAAGTGCTTGATATGTACAAGGGGGACAGCGGTATAACGCTTGAGAGCATCACACATCAGCAGTTACCTTGGATAAATGCAAGAAAAGAATTACCCTATTATGCAAAATGCGAAAATGTTATATCTAAAAATGATATGCAACAATATTTTGCTTCATTAATAGAGAAATGAGGAATCGGCTTAAAAAGCAAAAAGGGCAAAAATTTCTAAAAGAAGAAATTGTTAAAGAACCAAATTGGGATAAAGAATTAGTAGTCCTTTCTTTAAAGCATATTCAACATGAAAAAGAATGTTTTTTAGATTGGAATAAAAATGAAATTTCCAAGTTCTGGGATTTTAACAGAAGATTACATTCGATGACATGGAGCGACGTATTTGCCACAGCGAGCAAGGGTGCTCGTAAAAGAGGAATGGCTTATACTGTAATCCCTCGCAAAAACTACCATGGAATCAAGTTCATAAAAGAAATGTCAGATGATATAACAATGTTTGAACTACGTGTTGATGGAGAAATTCGGGTGCACGGCTTTAGAGAAAAGCAAATCTTTCATTTATGCTTGTTAGACCATAGACATTCAATTTGCTCTTGAGGCATGAGCTTGTGTATCTTTGTATGTAATTGCCAATGCTTATTAATTAGACAAAGTTAATACATTATCATGTCTCATCAAAGGGGTAC
>CAZNMC010000008.1:0-49850 GCA_964574285.1 uncultured Sangeribacter sp.
AACCACAGGCTTACAAGCTGTTAATTTTGGTTAATAGAGTTGCAGGAGAATTGAAATGTCTTTTGAGTCGCCCGAATGGCGGGAATTGTGGAGGCAAAAGGAGGAAGACAATCAGAAGCTCATAGCCGCTGATATGCTGAAAGACTTCCCATCAGTGGCAGGGACAACACTTAAATTATGATCGCGGGGCCATGACCGAGTAAATATATATGCTGACCCGGCACCAATTGCCGCTCCGGCTACAACATCCCACCAATGATGCTTGTGGGAAAAAACTCTACCCCAGGCAACATATGTAGCAAGAGCATAAGCAGGAGCTCCAAACTTCCATCCGTAACGTCGTTGCAGATAAGCTGCGGTAGCAAAACAGACAGATGAATGACCCGAAGGAAAGGAATGATAGTTAGAACCATCAGGTCTCCGCTCTTTAACAGTGTATTTGAGAAGAAGGGTTACTCCCCCGGCCGCCAAAGCAGTGAAAGCGCCCTGCTTTAATCCTTGCCAATCTTTGAGAATCAATGTACCGGCGAGGGCAGCTGCCGGAAGTGTAATGGCAAGGACATCCGTGGAAAGAGATACTCCCTTTTGAGCCGAACTTGGTTCAAAATTATTAAACTTAGCTACTTCAATCTCGTAATCTTCTATTGCATAGACAGAGGGAGGAAACAGGAGTCCTATTAATAGAACTATATAAATGATTTTCTTCACTTAAAAACCGAAACTATATATGGAATAAAAACTATGAGACCAACTATAACCGAGGAAATGACAAAAAGTAGTACGGCACCGGCAGCCACATCCTTTACTTTCTTCACAAGAGGGCTGAATTCGGGAGAAACTTTATCGGCAAGAGTCTCAACTGCCGTATTAAATCCTTCGGCCATAAACACTCCCCCAATACACATGGAAATCAAGCACCATTCTACCGGAGTAATATGAAAAAGGAATCCTACGATTATGACTGTCAAAGCTGCAAAAAAATGAATTTTTGCATTGTCTTCATGACAAAATAATTCAATAATTCCCTCCCATGCAAAGCGAAAAGATCTTAGACGCCGACGAATGAAAGATTTTTTTTCAGACTCAGTAATCATAATCCAGGGAAAATTGGTCAACATACAAGAGAGCACCGACTCCACCAGTAAAATAATCACCATATTTGGAGGAGGAGACTGTAATTTGGATATAGGAGGGTACACGAGAAGTTGACCGGTATTCCAGTGGTATAACAAATTCCTGATATCTATCCATGGTACCGGAATATATTAGTTCCCCATAGGCTATTACGGAAGGCATATTTTTATCAAACAGCTGTCGATCCTTGGGATTGGTTCTAATTTCGTAGGGCGCAGTCCAATCTGTAAGAGCCACATATATATGGCAAGAATCAGGACGGCCCTTCAGATATCCGAATTCTCCATTGACAGACGTACGATCGATTATTGCGGTTTGATATTGGAAATATCCTCTTAATTTAGTTGGACGTGAGGTCCAGGGCCGACCAAAATCAAGGACTCCATTGAATCCATCGGTTCTCGCATATTTCCCGGTGAATATCGAACCCGAAGCCAGCTTACCAAGAGCACCAAATCCGGCAAATATAGTTTCAAGCCGAGCCGATTTTCCTTGCCCGTCGGGCGTATAGTCGGAAGGAGCAGAATTAGAAGACCCTACTGTGGCAGCTCCCGTATTCCCCGTGTCCCAAAATCGTTCACCATCGCGATTCCATGGATTCCAAACCTTGTCATCAAGCCACCATTGATCAAAGCTTCCATCGGGAAGAAGCTCTGTAGCCTGAGTGGTGACACGGATCTCCGCGCCAACATCTTCTCCGGCGACAGCCCGCACCACATATTCAGTAAGTGGGGTAAGATGTGGGATATAAGCAAAATAGCTTCCCCCATCTTGAGTGATATACTCTTCGGGGACATCAATCCACTCTGATGAAGTTGTTAATCGATATTGGAAACCACGGTCTATTCCCTCTTTGGATTCTCCATATACCCATACAATTTTCGACCAAGCATCAGCAGAAGATGTGTTAACTACAAATTCTACTTTTTCGGCATATATCGTCCATCGCTCAGTTCGGCCGAAAGCAGTGACATCAATATCAAGGGGATGAACGAGGTTAATTTTTCCAGGCTGAATCTCCGGCGACATAGTAGAAACGTCTGCGGGACCGAGTTTGACAGATGTCAAAGTAAGGGCTGCCAGATTCTCCGAACTCGGCACACGAATTATAACTCGATGAGCGGGAACGTCAATCAAAGTACTCCCAATTTGGGATTCAACTGTAAAATACCTTTCGATCTCCTGCACAGCTGAAATGCTCCAATCGTAAGTCTGATACTTAGATAGAGAAACCGGCAAAGGTAGAGACATATTATAAGTACCCTCCAATAGGTCGGTTGAACATTCCGCACCATCGGTGTAAGTAAATTCTTCAAACTTAACGTTCATTATATCCACTTGCTCTGCCAGATAGACAGTAGCAGAAAGAGTTTGCTCATCTATATTGGCAGGGAGTGAGTCTCCCTGAGCCTTTAGGGTAAGGATCGACTGCACAATCCGCGGGTAGGGAATATCATTTTTTATGCAGCTTCCGAGCATAAGTATGGCGGCGAAAATCGCAACTGCCAAAGAATATTTCATTTTCATCCGAAAAGATGTCAGATATGGACTCCGAGACCGAAGTTGATGTTAAAGATGTTGAATTTGAAATTTGCACCTGACGTGAACCGGTTACCAAGAGGCTCTCCATTGACAGTCTGCTTCTCATTGCGGAGATAATAACCAAAGACACCGAAAGAAATGTTGAAAGAAACATTTTTCATTACGAAGACGCATACACCGGGGGAAAAACCGAGTCGAGCCTGCATATAGGTGGAATGAGTATTTTTGGGTTCTCCGTTGTAGGGCCTTTTAAAATCGCTGTTGCCCGATGCAAAGGAGAGTTCCACTTCATTGAAAACTCCGAATCGAGAATTACGAGTTATGCCAATGTATTGCGCACAAGTGATGGCTGCAGAATATTCTTCATTTTGATAGCCGATATCAGAAAGTGAAAAGGAGAGATCATCTGAAAATCCCACATCCAAAGAACCGATTCCGGCCTTGGCCCGAGTATAATTAAGTCTCAATCCAACCGAAATGTTGTTTTTGATAAAATATGCTACAGAAGGTTTGATCGAAAAGATATGGCCCGAAAGGTCGACATCAGACAAAAGGTCGAAAACTTGCAAATCTGAAGAAGAGAACTCTCCATACGAAGCTGTTAAGCCAAACTGCCATTGGCCTTTTGGAATAAAGAGGAAATTAAACAGACCTCTGTCGAAGCGTCCAAGATTTCTTTGTCGGATAATCATCGGGATTGTGTCACCATTAACCACAACCATCTCCGATAAATCCACTTTAGAGTTATCACGAACAATTTTCGAGCGACCGCTCAAGACAGATCGAAAACTGTCGGCTAACGAATCCGGGACCCACATTAGGGTGCGACCGGAAAGTTGAGATAGAGAGTCCCGAACCACGGCCTGACAGGAATCAGTGTGGCACGAATGGGGTTCAGCTGCAAAGATCGGGAAAAGAAGACAGCCGAAGATAATACTTAGAACTATTTTTTTCATATCGACTGACGTTTATAGATAAAAAGCCACCCCAAAAGAGATTGAAAAGAGGTTTATGCGAAAATTGGCAGACTTCGAATTGCGATGGGAAATATAAATTTGGTCAGAAATCTGCTTGGTGTCCGTGTATTTAAATCCAAGCACTCCTACATTGACTTCTACAGCTGAATAGTTATTGAGGAAAACACAGAGTCCGGGAGCAACCCCAACACTCATATTGAAGTTCCGTTCATAAGAACCGGTTAACGCCTCTGCCTTGCCCTTCATGAGTTTAGACTGACCTCCGCCAAGTTGAAATTGGAGTTCACTGAAGAATCCAAATCTTTTGCTACGCCCGATAGAGAAATAGTTTCTCATGATGGCCATGGCAGAGTAGTTGTGAGCCAGGCGATAAAGATTTTCAATATTAAATTCACTCTCCGAACCCACTACAATATCTGCATTCTCAAGTTTAGTCAGGGATCGTGAATAAGCAAATTTTCCACCGACACCGAGGTCATCTTTGACTAAATAGCAAACCATAGGGGAGATTTTAAAGGAATATGTGTCGCCCGATACCCCCTCAAGAATAAGAAATTGATATTTATTTTGGTTTGATTGGTCGTAAGAAACGGAAAGACCGGCAACCCATTGTCCTTTGGGAACAAAGACCACCGACTCAATTTCTCGTTGAAATTCCTCTTGCGCTCTCGCTCCATTCGGAACGAGAGACAAGAGGAATAACAATATTAAGGTTAAAACAAATTTATTCATAGACAAATTCAAAGTCATCCAAATAGAGCACACTCGAAGAAGAGCCGGAGAAGAAGTCTCCAAACTTTGAAGCACAGCAGACGACAACGACATATAGCGGCTTGGTCGTGCGAGCGCGATCGAAGTAAGTCAGCGGAATTTCAATTCTTTGAAGAGCACCATCAGGTCCGAAGGCTTCTTTCCATGTCACTTGTCCATAGGCAATGACTTTATCGGCATCTTGACCAACTCCATCAGCAGGGAAGAGTTTTTGGTTACTCGGATTAGTGCGGATTTCGATAGGAGCAGTAGTCAAGGCGACATATATCTGACCATGGTCGTTTTGTCCTTTTGTGAAATCAAGATATGACTCATTGCCGCTTTTAATCTGATCCACAATTCCAGGGCGGTAGTTTGCCCAAACTGCCAATTTATCAGGATGCGACCCATTATATTCCCGACCCAATGAAAGGACTCCATTTGTACCGTCTGTTTTTACATAATCTCCGGCAAATATATTTCCGGCTGCCAGCATCATGAATGCAGATGTAGAAGCAAGTCGAGCGGAATATGTACCGGAATGAATCATATTTGTAGACATATTGGTCAAGACTTTGTCGGCCGTTGCTCCGCCCTCATTACCGGAGTCCCAAAAAGTCGGTTGATTTCCTGAACCAGGGAAAATAACCGTTTTCTTTCCAAGTAGAGTCGAAGCAGAATATGTGCTCCATTCTTCAAAACTTGCATTGGGGAAAGAGAACTCAGATTCAGTAGTGAAGAACATAGATTCAGATTGGAATTCATCAGCTACAGCACGATATTCATACCGAGTTCCCGGTTTGAGACTGCGAAGAGTTACTTTGAATTTTTGGCCGGCAGCTTTTGAAGGAGAACGCCGGGCCACAGCTGCGACATTTTCAAGACTGGCGGAATTCCAAGAAGAAGTACCGGACTCGCGATATTGAATAGCCGGATTTGACTCTGGGCTTACAAGAGTCCCTGTTATTACTGCTCTGCGCGCAGAGAGATTGGTCAGATCGGAGCCATTCATTTCGTCAAGCAACACAGGGTCATCTATCACTTGGCTTCCTTCTCCAACACCGATGCGAAGACGCTCTGAAGTAAACTTACCATAGGAATCATGGGCTGTCAAAAGGATTTCGTAAGCGCCATTGAGAAGTGAATTCAAATATGAAGCATGGAAATTGAGATATGCTATAACATAATTTTTCCCTTCGACAGGCTTTATTTCCCAATCAATACCTTTCGCATTAAGTTCTTGACGAACAGGGTCGGTGATATTGATAATGTCTAAATCAGAGGAGGGAAGGTTAAGTTCTGAGGCTGTTTCAGTTGCAAGAATGAGACTCTTCAGTCCTCCAAACGCCTTTATCTGAATAGAAATATCATTAAATTTCCCGGCATTTGCAAATACCTGCTTTGAAATATCGAAACCAACACCTTTCACCGTCGGACGACCGTAGAGAGTTACCTCACTTTCAACAAGAATTTCCCGGTCATCAATAGTCACATTAAGGAAAGCACCACCGATTTCATCATAAGTCGGATTATCCGAAATATTTAGAATGTACTCATGCCCTTTTTTCACATCCGATATAACTCCTGAAACCGAAAATGGATTCCCATCGGCATTAGTACCTGTGATAGTATAATCAAGATCCTTATCGGCATTAGGCATCATGAAATATCCTTTTGCATCAAAATTTTCTGCAGTAAAATCAAGGGAACCACGAGAGTGACTTACAGTCACTTTTAAATCGGGCACATTGATCGCTTCTGCCGAATTTTTGTTCACCGAAGCGACAACGTTGGCGATGCCACAAGTGAGGGTTACCTCTGTATCGGCTCCGGAAATTTCAAAACGGGTTTGGCCTTGATAAAACTTTTTATCGAAAGAAGCTGACACACTGTCTCCGGCCCATGCTTCGGCAAGATAAGTTCCTCCTTTGAGAGGAATTCGGTCAGGAATGTTTTCTTGTCCCTGAAACTTGCGAATCAAGCCTTTTTCATTAGAAATATAGAGAACTGTGGATGCTGCTAAATCAGTTACATCAGTTTCTGCACGTGTAATGTCGGAATTAATCACCATTTTAAGGCGAAGATTGCCGTCTGTCATGTGTTCAAACGGATCTTCCGCCACACACGACACAAAGGTTGAGGCGGCAAAAAGGAAACAGGCCGACCAAGCGATGGATTTATACGAAATATTCATTTTGTCGTGATGGTATTAATTATTCAACAACTCTGAGAATAAGTGTTTTTTCAGTAGTTCCATAAGCATCTGTTACTTGGAAACGGAACTTGTGAATATTTGGTCCGAAGACTGAAAGGGGAGTCATAAATCGAGAAATATCGAAATTAATATCCTTTTTACCCCCAAGTGAAGTCTCATTTTCATCAAGAAATCCCAGGCCCTGGAGAGCATTTAGATACTCACCCGGATTAACCATATCAAGATGAGAGGTAAGGCCCACTCCCTCAAGCTCTTCAGCGGTAAGAATATCAGAAATAATATCTACTGTAAAGCCGGTTATCCCTTGCTCAGATGAAGATTTGACTTTTATTCTGACTGTTGAACTTGCATTCACCGGATTCTCTTTGTCAAAGTCAAGTGGAGCTTCAGCGGTTACTGTCGGAGGATTATTTTGAGGTCCGGGACCCGGTTCATCTCCACCCTCTTCACGCGGGCGAAGATCATCGACAAGAATATTATCTTCGTCATCGATAGGTAGATTAACATCTTGAATCGTTACAGAAGCGTCAACAAGAATCGAACCACGAATATCCCCCGGTTCCTCATCCGGCGTATGGAGATTAAAGGTGATATGATAATGATTACCGGGTTGAACGTTGTCATAAACCTTTGTTTCAGTTGTAGCAAATCCTTCTACCACACCGGAGAAAGTAGCAGCAAGCGAATGACTGTTTTCGACATAAGCGAAATAACCGGCTCGACCGACATCTGCAAGCGTAAAGTCAAGTGAAGAACCTTGCTCTCCGACCTTAACAGTAACCTTTGAGTCAGGCGACATCTCAGCGCGGAGTTCAGATGTGAAATCAATTGTCACTTTTATGTTAGCAAACTTACATACAATGGGATCCGAAACTACTGTCACTTGGTCAGCTCTTACATCAAAAGAAGAAAGCGTGGTGCCAGTATAATAAGGGGAATCCCAGTCAGCTGACGGATTTGTACCGTAAGAAGCTCGCGCGGTATACGCACCTACAGGCAGCGAAATAATTTCCGGCATATCGCCATACCGGTATGTAGCCTCGGGAGATGGATTGTTGTTGAGGAAAAACTCAACAGTAAAATCAGCAAGATCGACCTTGTCTGATGAACGCGTCAGATCTTCGTTGGCCAACTCGACCGATAGGCCACTTGTATTGACTTTTCCATAACCACGTTCCTCAAATGGATTCTCTTTGGAACAAGCCGCAAGAATCGAAATAAAGGCAATGGAAATAAGTATTTTAAGGTATTTCATTTCAAAAGATTATTAATAATTGAGTTTTACGTTGTCAATCGTCAAGACCGAGCCGGATGCGAAAGCCTTATAATCGTTAGCGCCTTTTGTGCGATTGCTTAATCCGGTTCCCTCTGACAAGCCTGAATCACCTGTCGGAATATTAATGGCAGGAATATTTGACGAAGAGGAAAGGAATTTCACTTTAAGAGTAGCAGCCCGCGAGCCAAACGAATAGGATGAAAAGGGCACAGTCATAGACGTGGTGGAAGAAGCCTGATGCAATAGTGAGGAACCTGAAGCGATCACTTTCCCAGAAGCGTCCAATACACTTATTTCCACTTTCGCTGTTTCATTATTAATGGGAGCATATCGATAGTCAAACGAAAGCGAAGCAGGACGGCTTTCAAAAGCAATTCCTTCCGAGCGATTGGCAGCGCCATTGAAAGAATAGGAACCAAGGAAAAGTTCGCCGGCTGCTTTGTTGTTATCTGAAAAAGAAGGTGTATTATTATTATAATATTTCGCCGTGCGAGTGTCTACCTTGGGCGTCGTCCCATTATGATCATAAGCAACACTGCGTATAATTGTTTCTCCATTTTCTGAGAATGTGGAAGGCACACAAAACCAGGTATTAATGTTAGCTGCTCCGGCATAGCATGTAAGAGGGTTAATGGAAGCCCATCCTGTAGGCTCGGAACGGACAATGGAAGTCTTGGTTTGGTAAGTCGGGCGAGAGAGAAGAGTTCCCGTATACGGGCCGCTGAGAGGCACATTTTGCATGTTTATTGTCTCATGAATGTCTGCGAAATCACCATTGGGAATAGAAGCAGCCGGTTCAGTACGAAACGAAGAAGAAGTGAGTGGTTTTGCATCTTCGGCTGATGAGAGCATAGTGGTCATGACATAGTCAGTATTTGGCTGACAACCATTAACAATGACCTGGCCATTAGCGACATCACGCACAAAAGTATAAGAAGCATTAGCCGGAGCAGAAGTAGAACTTACTTTTACACGCAAAGCATTAATAATGCTTGGTAGTTCCGATTGATCCCCAGGCACTATCTTAAGCACAACTCTGTTGGAGAATGGGTCTGGCTGAACCGAATACTCAGGGGTAACAACCGAGGCAACGATATCAAGTTTTTTGACACCATTATAAAAGACTTGCATGGGAATTGCGTCTCGCTCTTTATCTGGTAAAGTCACCGTAAACAAATAATTGCGGGACGGGAATGCGCGTGTGGTGGTTTCGGAAACCTCCTCAATAGGGCAATCCCGATAAATTCCAAATTGGTCAAGTGCCTTAAATGAAATTGAATTTTGAGGATTCTCTCCATTATAGTTTACTGTCACATAAGCTTTATCAGTGCCAAAAACTACAGGGGCGACAGTGGCAGTCAATGTCACTTCTTCAGTAGAAACCACAAGAGTAACGGGTTCACTGACACGGGTGAAACGGTCTTTAGCAACTAAAGTAATTTTATGTATACCCGCGGGAAGCGCCTTTACATAATCAGTTATATCCAAACGGCCAAACTTATCGGGATTTCGATAAAATCCCATAGCATTGATCCCGGCACTTTCCAATTGAGACTGCAATGTCTGCGAGGCATTGACAAGATTTACTTCTCGTCCCCATGCCGGGGCATTGGGAGTATCGAATGTGAGATTTGCTTCTTGCAACCCACCGCGAGCTACTACGGTATAAATTAAAGAATTTGCAAGATTCCCTTCGAGAATCTCGATCGGAGATTCAGAAACAAAACCCTCCGATTTGATTTCCGGAGCCGGGGTGGTGAATAATTCTTCGGTAAGGTCGATTGTGACGTCTTCATTGACTAAAGAGTCGTCGAATGTAATTTTAAGAACCGCACCCCCGGTCCCCTCAGTCACATCAAAGTGCACTCGATAGAAATGGCGAGGTTTTGCCATGAAACCCGTCGGCTGAAGAGACGTGGAATTGCCCTGAGGATTGGTAAAGCTCACTGTCAGATCCACTTCGCCTGGAGCGATAAAGGCCGGTCTGGACTCGTCGGCTGCGAAGTCAATATAAGAATGACCGGCCGAATGAATGCGAGCTGAATAATCTTTGAAATAATTCCTGAAACCTTCCGTATAGTCAATCGAGACCATTGAATTTGCCAAAGAAGCTGTCAGAGAAGCTTCCACTTCTTTAGCTTCAATCACCGATACCTGAGCCACGCCGTAAAAGTAAGGCGCATCAAAACCTTCATTCTCTATATCTCCCACAAATGCTTCAAGCGTATAGGAACCAGTATTAAAGGATGGCTCGGCATTAAAATCGTCTATCGAATTCCAAGATTTGGAATAAGAATTGTCACTTTTTGTCAATCGAACAGCAAAATCACCTGCATCGGGTGCTGTCAGCGGAACTTCATCGGCTCTTGTAGGCGATGAAACAGCCACCTCGGCTGAAGTTAAGAGCTTCAACCGCAGAATCCCCTGACCCTGCCCAAAATCAAAATCATCGCTCCCACAGGAGGTCAATGTCAGAATTCCGGCAGCGAGCAGAAGTCCTGTTTTTAATTGTTTCATGATAAATTATATTAGTTAGTTCTTTGCTAATTATAAATTTATCCGATTATAGAAATTTCAGATAAACCTTTGGATGACAAATTTGTCTTAATAATTTAGAGAAACATAAACTCGCACTTGTCTGTTTAGTTAATCTTAATTTACTTTTTGCAAAGATACAATTTTAATAATAAGATTGAACAAAATTAAGCAAATTGGGTTATAAATAGCCTATATTTACCAATAAAAAACAATTCGGCTTGATAAAAAGTACCAAAAATGAGGCAATCAGACCAAATCAATCCGTTTGCTTGACCGTTATTTTATATAAGAATTTATCTAACACAATATAAAAAATGAAAAAGAAAGTATTACTTTTTGTCACTTTTACTTTAATTTCGGTTTGTACTCTTCCGGCTCATGCTTTCGATTTGAAAGATATCTTTGGAGATAAAAGCGGATCTTCCATGTTGGGAAATCTTATCGAAGGAGTTTTTATGAAATCCAATCTGACTACCAAAGACCTGATGGGCGTCTGGACTACCGACCAACCGGCTGTAGCCTTCCGAAGTGAAGACTTGCTAAAAAAAGCTGGCGGTATGGCAACAGCTTCCGCCATAGAATCGAAACTCCAACCCTACTTCAAACAATATGGATTGACCGGAGCAGTCTTGACTGTTAACGCAGATTCTACTTTCACACTGAAATCATCGAAACTCAATCTGAGCGGCACAATTCGCCAACAGGCCGATGGAAACTTTCTTTTCTCAATAATGGCTTTAGGGAAAATAAAGATAGGAGAAATTCCAGCATTCGTTCAAAAGACCTCGAAATCAATGGAGGTAATGTTTGATTCAACCAAATTGATTTCATTACTTAATTCTCTTGGCAAAGTTATAAATATTCCTTTGGTTTCGACTGCCTCCTCCCTGCTCAGTTCCTACGACGGGCTATATGTTGGATTTGGAATGAACCAAACCGGGAATGTGCCCACTGACAATTCGCAGAAATCGACCAACTCCGGCTTATTAGATATTCTGAAAGGAAAACAAACCAACCAGTCCGGGGATTCCACCTCCAATAGTGGGAACTCCTCCGGCAACAGCCTACAGTCTACCTCCACCGATTCAAAGCAATCGACTCAAGAAAACAAATCTACAACTGACAAAATTAAAGAAGCTGCCGGGAACGCTCTCAAAGAGATTCTGACAAAAAAGAAAAAGTAGTTCAATATATTGGAGTACTTCTCCTGTCAAAACTTTTTTTAATTCAACCAATAAATTGACAATCCCGCATTAGTCCAACAGACCAACGCGGGATTGCTGCATATATTTTAATCTCAATTGGTGACTGAATTAACTATCAGTCAGACAAGGCAGTGATACGGGCAATATATTTTCCAACAATGTCAAACTCCAAATTAACTTTCGATCCTTCTTGAATATGACAAAAATTTGTGTGTTCGAAAGTATAAGGGATTATCGCCACCCGGAAGCTGTCTTTCTCAGAGTCGCAAACTGTCAAACTAACTCCGTTAACTGTAACTGAGCCTTTCTCAACCGTCACATATCCTTTGGCCGCCAATTCGGGACTGAATAGATAGGTGAACGCGAAATATCGACTTCCATCCACTTCTTCGACCCCCGTGCAGACAGCGGTTGTATCGACGTGTCCCTGAACGATATGGCCGTCAAGACGCGAATCAATTTTCATGCTTCTCTCAAGATTGACCAAATCCCCCTCTTTCAAGTTGCCCAAATTGCTACGAAGCAAAGTTTCTTGGATTGCAGTCACGGTATAAGTACCGTCTCCATTTAGACTGACAACTGTAAGACAGACACCATTGTGACTGACACTCTGATCGATTCTAAGTTCATCAGTGAAAGAGCAGGCGACCGTTAAGTGGACATTGCCTCCGTCGCGGACTATACCGACTATTCGGCCGGCCTCTTCTACTATTCCGGAAAACATAATCTATAATTAAAATTGATAATTTCTTTCAAATAGGAGGGGAGAAAATATACTATTATTCCACAACGAAATTACACATTTTTTGCATCCCGACAAAAATTTTACTAACTTTGTTGCAGGGTATTCCTTATTTGGAAGTCTACCAGGAATCTTTTTCATGACTGATCTACATCTTCCACCTCTTATGGGAGGGCGTGCGACTCCAACCCTCCCACCATCAGGTCAGATTTCTATAATCGGAGCCAATGGCGCGGGAAAAACCCGCTTCATGCAGCATATGGCTGAAAGTTGTGGTGACAAGGCCTATATTCTTTCAGCACTCGGGGCATCATATCCCGAAAAGAATGTATCTCACCAACCTGGAAGTATCGACGTATTATATGAAAAAGTTGTAGCCGAAAAGCCCTATTTCAGCACCGGGGCTCTGAGCCCGATTGAGAAACTGACCCACATGTTGGTTGCCGATGAGTTGAGTGCTCTTCTAAAAGCTAAAGCAGCGCGACGCTCGGGCAACCGAAATCCACTCTTCCCTCGGACTAAACTGGATCGCGTCATTGCGCTATGGGAAAGAATTTTTCCCGGAAATCATATATTGCGAGAGACCGGAACCATCCTCTTTTCTAATGACTGCGCAGCCGATACGGTTACATTTTTGGGATTAAGTCAGGGTGAAAAAGCGGTATTTTACTATATTGCGGGAGTCCTTTATGCAATGCCCGATGCAACGATTTTCATAGACTCTCCTTCCCTTTTTCTGCACCCTTCCATGCTGGGAAACTTTTGGAATGCAATTGAAGAACTGCGTCCGGACTGTCGATTTGTCTATAATACGGTGGATATGGACTTTGTAGGCACCCGAACGGCCAATATATGCATTTGGGTGAAACGCTACGATGCCGAATTGCGACAGTGGGATTATGAAATTTTGGATTCTCCATCCATGTCGGAGGAACTTTTTCTTGACATCATCGGCACGCGAAATCCCGTTCTATTTATAGAAGGGGATTCCACCCACAGCATCGATGGCAAACTTTACCCGTTGGTTTTCCCGGAGTATACCGTTCGGCCATTAGGTTCATGCAACAAGGTGATAGAATCCACACGCACTTTTAATGACCTGAAGGGGTTACACCATCTCGACAGTCACGGGATTGTGGATCGCGACCGCCGAACTGATGCAGAGGTAAATTATCTTCGCAAAAAACATATTTTAGTTCCGAATGTGGCTGAAATCGAAAATATATTTTTGCTGGAAGATGTTATTGCCATTATGGCACGCCGGAGAGGAAAAGAGGTATCTAATATCTTAACTCGAGTGAAGCATAATGTATTGAATATGTTCACCCACCATTTCAACGAACAAGCATTGCTTCATGTGCGCCACAAAGTGAAGCGGGATGTGGAATGCAAAGTGGACGCTCGTTTCACTTGCATCACAGCTCTTGAGACTCATCTCCGAAATTTAGCCGATCGCCTTAATCCACGCGAATATTATAATCTGCTTCGCCAGGAATTTCAGAACATGATTGATACGCGAGATTATGCCGGAATTTTGCGTGTATTTAACCATAAACCTATCTTGCCGGATTCCAATGTTGCAAGTATGCTTGGTTATAAATCAAAAGAAGAATACATAGCCGGAGTTATCGCGACATTAAAAGGGAATGGTAAAGATGCCATTGAACTAAGAAACGCCATCCGGAATTGCTTTGGTTTGCCCTACAATTCAGTTGGTGAAGAAATTGTGTCTACAGACGATATTTCAAATTCACAAATCTTGAGCAGCCCAAAACCACCAACAGAAAAAAGGAAGAACAAACAAGCAATAAAGAAACAGGCTAAACGAAATCGGGCTTCGCGACGACGGCCAAGATTCTGAACTGGAAAGAAGAGAAATTGCATTTCGGATGTTATAGTTGAAGAGCCTTTCCCGAAATGGGAATTTGTTTCTCTCATAAATTGATTTTTTCTTACATGTTAAAGATTTACAGATGAAAAAGAAACTTGCTATACTTCGCAACGACCCCTGGCTTGAGCCATTCGCGCCGGCAATAGAAGGACGTTATGAAGATGTCCGGCGTACGTTGGCTCGCATCACCTCGCACACTAACGGAAATTTAGTGGAATTTGCCAATGCATATAAATATTATGGGCTTCATCGGGATTCTACAGGAGATTGGGTATTTCGCGAATTAGCACCTAATGCAACCTCCATTTGTCTTGTCGGAACCTTTTCGAATTGGATGGAACTACCTGAATTTCAGCTCCACCGTCTCTCCGGAGGGGTATGGGAAGCAAAAATACCCTCTGACAAAATTCATAATGGAGATCTATACAAGATGATCGTCAGCTGGCCCGGAGGTCGGGGAGAACGTATACCGGCGTATGCTACCCGAGTGGTTCAAGATGAACACACTCACATTTTTTCTGCGCAAGTCTATGAGCCCGAACATCCCTATGAATTCAAAATAAAAAATTTTCACCCCGATGTCAACCCTCTGCTGATTTATGAATGTCACATCGGGATGGCACAAGACAAAGAAGGGGTGGGAACATACGATGAATTTCGTGAAAAAACGCTTCCCCGTATTGCTCGCGATGGGTATAATGCCATTCAAATAATGGCTATTCAAGAGCATCCGTATTATGGATCTTTTGGTTATCACGTCAGCAGTTTCTACGCCCCTTCCTCACGATTTGGCACCCCAAACCAGTTAAAACATCTTATCGATGCAGCGCACGCACTTGGAATATCTGTGATAATGGATATTGTGCACTCGCACGCAGTGAAAAATGAAATCGAGGGGCTCGGACGGATTGATGGGAGCGGAGACCTATATTTCTATGGCGACAATAGACGTGAGCATCCGGCATGGGATTCTCTTGTGTTCGATTATGGAAAAGACGCTGTCCTTCATTTTCTTTTATCCAACTGTAAATATTGGCTGGAAGAATTTAAATTTGACGGTTTTCGTTTCGATGGGGTGACGTCCATGCTATATTTGGATCATGGACTTGGAAAAGCTTTTGGATCATACGCTGATTATTACGATGGAAACGAGGACACCAATGCCATCACCTATCTGACTCTTGCCAACTTACTGATTCATCAGATAAATCCATCTGCCATTACGATTGCAGAAGAGATGAGCGGTCTACCGGGGTTGGCCATGAAATTTGCAGATGGGGGAATAGGATTCGATTATCGAATGGCAATGGGAGTACCGGATTATTGGATAAAACTTATCAAAGAGAAAAAGGATGAAGATTGGCATCCATCCTCGATCTTCTGGGAACTGACCAATCGGCGAGCCGATGAAAAGACTATCAGCTATTGCGAAAGCCATGATCAAGCTTTAGTAGGAGATAAAACCATTATCTTCCGATTGATTGACAAAGAGATGTATTGGCACATGATGGTGAACGATAATAATTTCGCAGTAGAAAGAGGCATGGCTCTTCATAAGATGATTCGCCTGGTGACACTGGCCACTATCAATGGAGGCTATCTGAATTTCATGGGAAACGAGTTTGGACATCCCGAATGGATTGATTTTCCACGAGAAGGAAATAACTGGAGTTATAAATATGCCCGTCGACAATGGGAATTGGTCGATCGCGAGGATCTCAAATATAAATATCTCAATGCATTCGATAATGCTATGATAGAAGTGGTTGGCGGAGTTTATGGCTTTCAAAGGCTCCCGGTAGTAAAATTATGGGAGAAAGATGATGATCAGGTTTTGGTTTTTGGCAGAGGGGATTTAATCTTTGCCTTTAACTGGAATCCCTCCAAATCTTTCTCAGATTATGGATTTCCGGTTGAGGAAGGGGAATATGAGGTAGTATTGGATTCAGATGCAGCCTGCTTCGGAGGATTCGATTTTATAGATGATTCCATCCGTCATTTCACCCAATCCGATCCTTTATATTCTCCATCTGGAAAGGGATGGCTTAAACTGTATCTACCGGCTCGGACCGCTCAAGTGCTTAGAAAAGTGAAGAGTTCTCCAAAAACTCTAAAACGGACCGGGGAAAAATTTCTAACAAAAAGAATGCGAACTGATTTATAATCATCATGAACTCTCAATCTAAAATTGTAATAGCTATCGATGGCTATTCATCCTCCGGGAAAAGTACAATGGCGCGCGAACTGGCACGCAAAATCGGATATATCTATGTCGATAGCGGGGCAATGTATCGTGCACTCACACTCTTTGCCCTGAGAGAAGGCTTGATTTCGTCCGATGGAAGCATTGACACCCAAAGATTAATAAACCGTCTACCCGATGCAGACGTTTCTTTTGGAATTGCGGATGCGGATACGGGAGTTGCTCCTACGTTGCTGAACGGAGAGAATGTAGAAAAAGAGATCAGGGGAATGGAAGTCAGTTCTTTTGTCAGCCCAGTCTCAGCTATTCCGGAAGTGCGACATAGACTGACTCTTCTTCAACAGAAGATGGGGGAAAAGAAAGGAATTGTCATGGACGGTCGGGACATAGGAACCACTGTTTTTCCAACCGCAGAAATGAAAGTCTTTGTAGAAGCATCTCCCGAAGTCAGAGCTGAACGCAGATATAAGGAACTAACCGAGAAAGGAGTTGCCGCCTCATTAGATGAGGTATTGGAAAATATTCGTTCTCGCGACTATACGGACACTCACCGCACAGAATCGCCCTTGCGTAAAGCTTCAGACGCTTTTGTTCTCGAAAATGACTATCTGACCCGCGAGGAGCAAATGGAAATTCTTCTCAACCTTTATCATCGGCTCACTTCTAATGCCCATAATTGAAATTGACAAAGACTCAGGCTATTGCTTCGGAGTGGTAACAGCTATTCGCAAAGCTGAAGAAGAACTGGATTTGAGCGGATGTCTTTTTTGCCTGGGAGATATTGTACACAATAGCGATGAAGTTGAACGTCTTCGCTTAAAAGGGCTTAAGACAATTACTCACTCAGATCTCAACCACCTTCAGGATGTCAAAGTTTTACTGCGTGCCCATGGAGAACCTCCCCAAACTTACCACACGGCTGCATGCAATAATATCGAAATAATCGACGCGACATGTCCGGTAGTGTTGCAACTTCAACGCCGCATCAAGCAGGCCTGGGATGAGGCAGAAGGGAAATCCCCCCGTCCACTTTTCCTTATTTATGGCAAAGAAGGCCACGCAGAAGTGAACGGACTGGTGGGTCAGACTTCCGGGGAAGCTATCGTCATTCAGGATGAGCAACAGTTGGACGGTCTTGATCTCAATCGAGACATACTTCTTTATTCTCAAACCACAAAATCACCGGAAGGCTTCGTACGGATTGTTGAAGCCATCAAACAACGTAAGAAAAAGGGAAGCTTTCAATTTTTCGACACGATCTGTCGCCAAGTGTCGGGAAGAATGAATAAAATTCGAGAATTTGCTGCTTCTCACCAAGCGGTTGTATTTGTGGCCGGGACCAAAAGTTCCAATGGAAAAGTATTGTTTGCGGAGTGTCAAAAAGCAAACCCTCGGTCTATGCTGGTCAGCAACGTAGCCGACATTAATATCGACCTTTTACGTGGGGCCGAGAGCATTGGAATCTGTGGAGCTACCAGCACTCCACGCTGGCTTATGACAAAGGTCAGAGATCATTTGCAACAAGCGTTATCGGCTGAAAACACCAACTATCCAACAAACTGACTATAATGCTTTTTGAGACCCCACAAGCACGCGATGAACGCTTCATGCGCATGGCACTATCTGAAGCCCGTTTGGCCTTCCAGGAAGATGAAATCCCGATTGGAGCCGTTATTGAAATCAATGGCCGAGTGATTGCAAGAAGCCATAACCGAACCGAGGCCCTTCACGACGTATCCGCTCACGCTGAAATGCAAGCAATAACTGCGGCAGCCGAATATTTGGGTGGGAAATATCTGCCTGAATGTACGTTATACGTAACTGTCGAACCCTGCATCATGTGTGCCGGGGCATTGGGATGGAGCCAGATTGGAAGGGTCGTCTTCGGAGCATCGGACGAGAAAAAGGGATATCATCTCTTTTCCCATCCTCGGAGTCCACTTCATCCGAAAACTCAAGTGACAGAAGGAATACTCTCCGAGGAATGTGCAGAATTGCTACGTGACTTTTTTAGAAGAAAACGATAGCCTCAGGTGTGAGTCTAATCTCATTGATATATTTTTATCGACACTTAACATCGAACTTAGTTAACATAGAATTATTATATATTAATTTTTTTGAATTAATTTTTAAATATAAGAACTATTTTTTATATTTGCATACTCATACCTAAACTTCTATCTTCTCATCTAATATCTCAATGAGATTGACTTTAAAAGAAAAAATTTACGGCTTCCTATATGGAGGAGCCATTGGCGACGCACTGGGGTTAGGGACTGAATTTATGTCTGCTCCGGAAGCCGAATATCGCTATCCTGAAGGTCTCTCCTCCTATTCCCAAATAATCCGCGATGCCCATCGATCTCAATGGAATAACGGGGAATGGACTAACGACACAGAAATCATTATCGCAATGATTGAAACCCTTATTGCTGAAGGGAAAGTCAATCCACAATCGTTTGCGAAGGCTCTTTATGAATGGTTTCTATCAAATCCGGTTGACGTGGTGCCTCAAGTTCGCTGGGTGATTTCTCAACCCGACTATTTGGACCGCCCCTTTGAAGTAGCTGAAAGGATTTGGGTTAATATGGGGCGCCAACACGCTTCGAATGAATCTCTACAACGTTCCATACTATGTGGAATTTGGGAAGAGCGACCCACCACCAGTCTGGTTAGTGATGTCTGTCGGATCACTCATCCCGACACGCGGTGTATCGGAGCATCGTCCGTAATAGCGGCAGTAGCTAACGCTTTGCTTCGCGAAGAGAGGATTCCTTCGGAAGATGATCTGATTTGCATAGCTAATGAAATTGATACACGTGTTGTGCCCTACATTAAGAAAGCCCGTACACCGGATTTAAAAAGTCTGGAACTTGACGATCCGGAAACGCTTTGGTATGTCCGTAAATGTATGTCGTGTGCACTATGGGCTTTGTACCACACTTCCTCTCCGCAAGAAGCTCTCGAAACAATTGTGATGGCTGGAGGAGACGCGGACACAAACTGTGCGGTCGCACTTAGTCTTTTGGGGCTGCGCGATGGCTTCAGTTCCCTCCCCACTCATTTAATCGAAGGTTTGGTTTGGAAAGATAAACTGAGCGATGTAGCCTCCCGATTCTATACAACACTTACGGAGCATTTGTCCTCCCTCTGCTAATCTATCTATCTCCCTGTTAAAGCCTATGTCCAAGAAATGTAAAGCCTGGATTGAGGCCATGCGTCTACGAACCCTCCCGGTCAGCATTGCCGGAGTCTTGACCGGAACGGCGATTGCTATTCATCTTAACAGTTTCAAATGGCTTCCGGCTGTCATCTGTCTTCTTTTTGCCATCATTGCCCAAATTGCCTCTAACTTTGCCAATGAATACTATGACTTCCGAAACGGCTTCGACCGCAAAGGACGAGTCGGGTTTCGCCGAGGTGTAACCGAAGGAGATCTATCTCCCCTGGCAATGAAAAGAGCCACCTATTTCCTCTTGGGAATTGACGCTCTTTTGGGACTTTCCCTTCTACTTTTCGGTCCATGGTGGTTAATATTAGTGGGGGCAGCCATCGGACTCTTTGCCATCGGCTACAGTACAGGTCCTTACCCCCTCTCTCATCATGGTCTTGGCGATGTTGCCGTGATTATTTTCTTTGGAATAGTTCCGGTCACTCTGACGGCTTACCTCCAGACTAACTCATGGGATATTTTGCCCATCACTTTGCCAATAGCCTTATCGACCGGATTACTCGGCGCAAATGTACTTATTGTCAATAATTATCGAGATTGTGATGATGACCGATCTGTAGGTAAACACACAACTGTAGTGATCTTTGGTCGCCGAACGATGGCCAATATTTATTTGACAGGAGGTTGCACCGCAATTATTATTCTCGCAGTTTTCTTTTTCGGCACTCTCTCATCGTGGTGGCTAATTGTGCCCACTATATGGTTAGTTCTTCAAACAGCAGTCTGGTGGCGCCTTATCAACAGCGACGGAGAAGCCCTCAATCCGCTTTTGGGTAAAACAGCCCTTCTCTTATCGGGAATAAGTTTATTAATGGTGGTGGGAGCAATTTTCCCTGGAAATTAAACTCATGAGTCAGAATAACAATCAATCAATTGCCGGGATTATCGAATCCCAACTGATGGCTTTAGCCGATAAAGAACAAGAATTCCATTTATTACGATTCTTTCAAACCGGACCGGGTCAGTATGGAGAAGGCGACCGGTTTCTGGGAATCCGGGTACCACAAACTCGTGAAATAATAAAACCTTTCAAGACTTGGGCTACGGTTGAGGATATAGTCGCTTTGACAGCTTCTCCGTTTCACGAAATTCGTTTAGCGGGATTCCTTTTGCTGGTGAGTCGATATTCACAGGTGACTTCACGTCGTAATTATGATCCCACGACAGCTCGCAAATGGGTCGAACTATACCACACACTAATTCCAAGAGGGAATAACTGGGATTTAGTAGACCTGGTTGCTCCCAAGATTTTAGGACACTTTATTGTAAAAAATCCGGATGAGGCCACAATTCTTTTTGATTATGCCCAAAGGCCCGATCTTTGGTATAATCGGGTAGCAATAGTCTCTACCTGGAGCATAATTCGGTCAGGCCGATATGATTTGACTTTGGCAATATCTGATCTTCTGCTCTCTCATCCTCATCACCTTATCCACAAAGCAGTCGGATGGATGCTACGTGAAGTAGGGAAAAGACAACCAAATATTTTACGTAAATACCTTGAAACAAATATCTCTCGTCTTCCCCGAACCGCTTTGCGATATGCAATAGAGCGCCTCGACAAAGAAGAACGCAATTACTTCCTTTCGCTCTCATCCAGCTAATTTTTTCTTTTTAAAGGGATTTAATGCTTGACGGAAGATTTCGGAAGATATGATGTTTTCATACAGTCCTTGCCGTCCCATTAACTTTTTCGTAACTTTGCAACATGGAAGATAATCGCAATTACAGAAATCAACGAAGAAAACCTACACACGAAATAACAGACGCTGTCGGTAAACTTCCTCCACACGACACTGATTTGGAAGAAGCCGTACTCGGAGCGCTGATGCTCGAAAAGGACGCTTATATGTCTGTATGCGACCTCTTAGTGCCTGACTCATTCTATGATCCGATCAACCACCGCATTTTTGAGGCAATTTCAACTTTAGGACTCAACCAAAGTCCTATAGACATGATCTCGGTCACGGAACAACTTCGGAAAGAAGGAGCCTTGGAAGAAGTAGGCGGAGCAGTTCATATTGCAGAACTGACCGCACGCGTATATACCGGCGCCCATGTGGAATATCATGCAAAAATAATTGCCCAAAAATATCTTGCCCGTCGACTTATTAATTTCGCTTCTTCTATAGAAGCGCAGTCTTTTGACGAAAGCAATGATGTCGACGACCTCCTCCAAGAAGCAGAAAGCAAACTTTTTGAAATTTCTCAAACACAACTTAAACGAGAAGTCACTCAGATCGACCCCATCATCAGTCTTGCATTAGACCAAATTCAAACAGCAGCCAACAACGACTCCGGACTCTCGGGCCTTCCTACAGGCTATACTGACCTTGACAAAATCACTTCCGGCTGGCAAAATTCCGACTTGATTATTATTGCCGCCCGACCCGCAATGGGAAAAACCGCTTTTATTCTGTCCATGGCCAAAAATATTGCAGTGGACTATTCCATGCCAATTGCTATTTTTACTTTGGAAATGGCAAATGTGCAACTGGTCAAGCGTATGATATCCAACATTGCAGAACTTAACGGAGAACAAATCAAAAGCGGCCGGCTCACAACAGAAGAATGGGACAGATTAAATGCACGACTGGCAAATGTCTACACTGCCCCCTTATATCTGGACGAAACGCCAGGTCTTTCCATCACCGAGCTTAGGACAAAAGCACGCCGGTTGGTCAGAGAGCATCAAGTGAAGATGATAATGATCGACTATCTGCAGCTGATGAATGCCTCAGGGATGAAACTTGGCAGCCGCGAGCAGGAAGTCAGCACCATCTCACGCTCCCTCAAAGCACTCGCAAAAGAGTTAAATATTCCAATTATCGCTCTTTCACAGCTTAATCGAGCAACAGAAACACGCGAAGACAAACGACCTGTCTTGTCCGATCTCCGCGAATCGGGAGCAATCGAGCAGGATGCCGATATCGTCTGCTTTATCCATCGACCCGAATATTATAATAAATCGGGAGAAGACGCCAACGGCAACGACATCCGGGGGCTTGCTGAATTCATCATAGCTAAACACCGTTCCGGAGCCGTCGGCACAGTAAAACTCCGCTTCACTTCAAAATATGCCCGATTTGAAAACTGGGATAATTCTTACGAAAGTATCAGCGATGTAGTGGCCTCTACCGGTCCTATCCGTTTGGAATCGCGAATGAATTCTGACAGCAGTTCGTTTGACGATATGCCCCCATTCGCTTCAAATGCCTTTGGAGGTCCGGATGACCCTCTGCCAGATATTATGCCCTCATCTCCTGAAGAAAAATCTCCCTTCTAACTATTTGGTAACTATCTGAATCCCTGCTATTGTCGAAAGTTACTTAGGAAAATATACAATCTCGGGTGAACCACTTCCGGGGGTGAGATGTTTTAAAGACAAAGGAAACGAAAAAACATAAAGGTTATGAATACAAAGGAAAAACACGTCAGAGAAAATGAAAGTCTGGCACAGAAAAAAGAACATGAACATTTAGATCCCAATCAGTTGGCAGAGAGTCTTCCCGCAAATGGACGCCGCCGTCACAATGAAAACACTGGTAAAATTAATCGCCTTTGGCTATGGCTTGGTGTATTAGTCTTGATTTTCATTCTGCTCTATTGGCTGTTCTCAATTGGAATCTTCGGTGACATGACTGGCTTCTTCAACGGTTAAGTTGATTCTGTTATTAGAAAAAGGTAAAAAGATTGTTAGAAAAATTGAAAGCAAAATTTCGGCAGGAGAGCCGATAGAGAAAGACCGGAGGGTCTAAAATAAATATTATAATAAAAAAATATTTACCGGCCATTCATAGTTCTTATAAAGGGCTTTATTCAGATTTTAACATGGACCGGGAAAAGACGGCGCTTCAAACCACTTTGAACGCCGTTTTTTTGTGAGTATATTTACCATAAAAAAAACACATACAAACTTATCCCTTCTGACAAAGCAGCCGGGATAAGAGTGTATATGGTTAACAATAGTCTTAGAGGAGAATTCTCCGTCTATTACTTGCCTGCGATGCTGTCTGAAACAGTCAGTGATGCGCGACCTTTAGCGCGGCGGCGGCCAAGCACCTTGCGGCCGTCTTTAGTGGCCATTCTCTCTCTGAATCCGTGCTTGTTTACGCGACGGCGGTTTGAAGGCTGAAAAGTTCTTTTCATCGTTTGAGTATGTATTGTTTATTATTTTTCTATTTTTTCGGAGTGCAAAATTATTAATTCCTTCCCGATTGGCAAAATTTTAAGGACTTTTTTTATCTTATCAGCTCAAATTTTTATTTTCAATTGCTTTTAACCTCTGTTAAGGTTGCAGTTTCAAGTCATTTTTTATAACTTTGCAAATCCATGTGCCATGAGGAAGTTCTCTCACAGGCATATGAAAACATTATATGAATTATTAATTTCATTACCTCGAAATAAACATTCTTTCGATTATGATGAACGCCCAAGACATCAAAAACGGCACTTGTATCCGTCTCGACGGACAACTCTATTTCGTGATTGAATTCCTTCACGTTAAACCCGGCAAAGGGAACACATTCATGCGCACAAAACTGAAAAACGTAGTTGACGGTCGTGTGCTCGAACGTCGGTTCAATATTGGTGAAAAGCTTGAAGATGTTCGTGTGGAACGCCGCCCATACCAGTATTTATACGCTGACGGCAACGATGACATTTTTATGAACAACGAGACTTTCGAGCAAGTTCCCATCAACAAGGAGTTGGTGACCGGTTCCGCTTTCATGAAAGAAGGCGACATCGTGGAAGTGGTGCGTGATGCTTCTACCGACACTGTGCTCTACGCAGAAATGCCGATGAAAACGATTCTCAAAATCACTTATACCGAACCAGGGGTAAAAGGTGACACCGCTACCAATACTCTTAAACCCGCTACAGTTGAAACCGGAGCTGAAGTTCGTGTTCCTCTCTTTGTCAATGAAGGCGATTCAATTGAAATCGACACTCGCGACGGCAGTTATGTCAGCCGAGTAAAATCCTGATATTTAATTTTCAGATAAGCTAAAGCCGGAAGCTGCCGCTGACTGCCTATAAATTCGGAGTCTACGCGTAAGTTCCGGCTTTTTCTTCTTAATTTTGACTTACTTGTTTATCCCATGACTCCTTCCCCCTCCTTCATAAATCGGATTCTCTTTTCAATTATCGTGCCTGTCTATAACCGACCTGACGAAGTGGCCGATTTATTGCAAAGTCTAACCAAACAAACAGATTCGGGATTTGAATTGGTCATTGTGGAAGACGGTTCGACTCTGAGATGTGAAAGTCAGGTCAAGGATATACAGGGAAAATTTCCTATCAAATACTATTATAAAGAAAACGAAGGAAGAAGTCCGGCCCGAAACTATGGCATCGAACACTCCGAGGGGGATTATTTAGTCTTTGTGGATTCGGATTGTGTCCTTCCTCCCGACTATATTGAATCTCTCCGTAAGGCTCTGTCCGAAAAATGGAGCGATTGCTTCGGCGGTCCAGATGCGGCTCACGAATCCTTTTCCGACATTCAGAAAGCTATTAATTATAGCATGACTTCCTTTCTCACCACGGGGGGGATTCGTGGAGGAAAAGTTCAACTTGAAAAATTCGTTCCTCGTACTTTCAATACAGGGTTCTCTCGGGAAGTCTACAAAAAAACCGGTGGATTCCGAGAAATGTTTTCAGAAGACATTGACATGTCTACTCGAATCCGTTTAAACGGTTTCTCTATCTCTCTTTTCCGTTCTGTGAAGGTTTTTCATAAACGCAGAGTAGACCTCAGAAAATTTTGGAGACAAGTTCATGTGTTCGGCATGTCGAGAATCACACTCCAGCTCCTATATCCCGGTTCGATGAAGCTTGTGCACTGGCTACCGGCTCTTTTCGTCATTTTTGCATTGGCAATGATTATCGGGGCATTTTTCAATCCCTTGCTTCTAATTCCTCTTGCCGTTTATCTTTTGGCGGTATGGATTTGTGGCATAATCGCAACTCGAAGTTTCCGCATAGGTTCTTTAGGAGTAATCACAAGCCTAATCCAGCTCTGTGGCTATGGAACAGGATTTATCCGTGCCTATACTTGGAAGATTCTACTTCGCCACGGGCGTGATGAAAATCAAGAACGAGAAATGCGCAGAGGGAAGTAATTTTCTTCCCCAACATTAACTATGGATCTCGACCCGATTGCTTGTAAAAAAGATAGAGAAGCACCGAAATTGACGGTGAAAGATATGAATCCGGAGGATCAACCTCGGGAAAAAGCAGAAAAACATGGCTGCAGCGTTCTGTCTACTCCGGATCTTCTCGCTCTAATTTTGCGTACGGGTACACCGGGAAGTCCCATCACAAAACTATGCCGGGAAATAATGGATTTTTGTGGAGGGAGTCTTCACGAGCTTGAACGTCGCGACCGACGTGAATTACTAAAAATCAAAGGTATAGGAAAAACCAAAGCTATCCAGATTGAAGCAGTGATGGAAATCGTGCGTCGCTACAGCAATGAGCTTCTAACACCACGCACACCGATCCGGTCTTCGACCGATATTGACAGAATCATGCGCCAAAGAATTGGAAATCTTCCTCATGAAGAAATTTGGGTCATTCTTCTCAATAGGGCAAATCAAGTGATTTCAACCAGGCGATCCACCTCGGGAAGTGCGGTCGCATCCATTTTCGACATTAAGAATATTGTCAAAAATGCCGTATTGGAAAATGCTCAGGCTATTATCCTTTGTCATAATCATCCAAGCGGCAATCTTCGTCCAAGTCGTTCGGACGATGAGATAACGACCACTTGCAAACGAGCATGCGAATTATTAGATATAAAAATGCTCGATCACGTTATACTCAGCTCAAGAGGCTATTATTCTTACGCCGATGAGTGTAGACTCTAATATTCTATAATTTCAAGAATCGATATTTCAAAAGAAGAATTCTCCGGAGTGACTCCCGCAAACGAGATTCAGACAATCTCCCATCAGCCAGGGCAGTCAGTATTTCAGTCATCTCTCCTTCAAGATTATTAGGAGCGAGTACCATGTCTGCTCCGGCTTTAATGGCCTGCAACGATGTGGATTCTTTTCCTATTCCAGTTGCCCCCTGCATATTAAGAGCATCCGTAACTACCAATCCCCTAAATCCTAAATCTCCACGCAATAGATCCGTTACGACAGCCGATGAGAAAGCGGCCGAACGCAAGTCCGGGTCAATAGCCGGCACTGCAAGATGTCCTATCATAACTGCCGACAGACCTTCATCTACATACTCGCGAAAAGGCGGTATAGCTCTTCTAACCAGACTGTCGAGCGAAATACTGATAATCGGCAAACTCGAATGACTGTCACCGACTGCACTTCCATGCCCCGGGAAATGTTTGGCTACGCTCACCACTCCCCCATCTTCTAAGCCACGCGCCAATCCTACTCCTAATTCTGCCACTCGCCCGGGGGAAATCCCAAATGAACGACGGGCCATAAAATCATGAGAATCCCCTATCACATCCAACACCGGACCAAGCACCATATTCACACCAATTTTCCGACATTCCGAGGCAAGACATCGCCCCAAGTCATAAACTTCCTGTTCAGTAGATGTCTGGCCCAACTCGGACGCTGATGGCATCAAGGGGGCATCAGTCAGTCGCATCCCCAACCCCGTTTCCGCATCTATGGCCACCCATGGTCTCACCTCTCCCAAAAGATTTCTGAGAGAATCTCCAAGCCTACAAGCCCCATCCGAGGTTCCCTGCAATAATATTATTCCTCCTATACCCCATTTATGTGAAATTTCAGTGAGTCGCTTTAAATTATATAAACTCGCCTCGGCATACATTGCCGGCATGAAAAGCTGACCAATTCTCTGCTCCTGAGTCATCGTCTCAATCAAAGAGTCGGCCCAGGCTATTGCTTCAGCCGTATAGTCTTCTCTCTCGACAGCAAGTGAATCCGATACCTCCGCAACCCTGTTTCCTTTCCCGGTACATCCGATGGCCAATGTACCGACAACGGTCAGCAAGCAGAAAAAACACAGAGTCGAGAATTTCATCTTTTTTCAAAGCTTCACTTGGCGTTGGAATCTCCCCGTCGGATCGGGGGCTATGGGGAGTCCGAGAGAAGTCAAGTGATTGATATATCGCAGAATGGGAGCAACCACCTCCACATCATCACGCCATAACACTTTCCCGCGTCCGAATCCTTCCAAATCATCATTGCCCGCAGCCACATAGTCTATCGTGGCTACATTGTAAATCTTATCAGGGTTCATTTCATCACCATCAATCACCACTCTCACCAAATTACCCTCATCATCGACTACAACCCGAACATTTTCGCTTATACCCTCTCCTCCTTTGCGAGCGGCAACTTTGAGAGCATCAATAATATCGGAGCCCTTTACCGCAGTCACTACCAAATGATTGGCAAAAGGAAAAGTAGAGAGTATCTGACCTTCCGTCACATCGCCTGTCGGCATATTTTGGCGAATACCACCCACATTCATCACACCCATATCTACGTTTAACGAACCTCCATTGGTCCCATTAATGCTATCAATCTTCTGACGTCCATACCATCTTGCAAAGTCGGCTGCCCAATTAGCAAATCCACCATTGCGATCATCGCTGTTGAGCGAATAAAGGCTACTTCCGATAACACGGTGATTGACCGAATCGACTTTCTCTTTATATGGCGCTATAAAAGCTTTTACTTTATTATCAAGTTCATTCTCCGGGAAACGATCTGTCACCTCTATTAATTGATAGTCATAGTCCGCTGGAGTTATTTTCTTAAGCGCACTCAAGTCTATTTTTATATACCCTAAATATTTGCCATATTTGCCGGTCTGAGCAATCAGAACTGGTCGCCCATCTGCATTCTCAACCACCGACGGATAATTTCCTTCGCTCCCCGGTTTAATCAACGTGTGGCTATGCCCTCCTATAATTATGTCAATATCTTTACTGGCACGTGCCAATTCATAATCAGTTGTCTTTTCATTCTCCTTCACCGCCCCTATATGGCTGACTACCACCACTAAATCACATTTCTTCTCTCTCTTCAAATACTCCGCTGCTTCATTGGCGGTCGCAATAATATCCCGAAAACCCATTCCGACATAGTTTTCCTTCGATATGAGACTCTCGGGATCCACGTTCAACCCAATAAAACCTATTTTCTTCCCTCCAACTTTCTTTATAACATATGGGTCAAACATCCCCTTAAGCGGCGTATTCTTAAAATCATAGTTCGCCGACAAACGAGCGGCTTTCACGTCCTTATAATATTTTGCAAGCTCATCCAGTCCATTGTCGAACTCATGATTGCCAAGAATTCTAATGTCATACCCCAGCATATTCATCAGGGGATATTCCACATCCCCCTTGAAATATTTGAAATAAAGGGTGCCCTGAACCACATCGCCGGCATCGACTAATATCACATTCTTCTCGACTTTGCGCACACTGTCTATAACGGCCTTTCGCTGTAGCACTCCTCCGCGTCCGTCTTCTCCAGGCTCTATCAAAGAGTGTGTATCATTGGTGTGGAGAATAACAAGATTTTCGGCATGCAAGCCAAAGCCCATGGTCATGGCAATCGCCATAAACATTCCAAACAGAAAAGCGGGTTTCTTCATATCGTCGAAGGTTTATTTATTTTATAATCAGCCGATATATATTTGACAAGTTGAATCTATCTGCAAAGATAACAAATGAAGGTGGTTTTTCGATTGTTTATAATAATAAAAAAGACGACGAAAAAAATCGTCGTCTTTTAAAAAGTAAAAGAACTGTTGGATTCTTTTTAATCCTGAGCTTTCTTCACGCGACGCTCTTTGATGCGTGCTTTCTTTCCAGTAAGGCCACGCAGATAGTACAATTTTGCACGACGAACTTTACCGTACTTGTTAATCTCAATCGACTCAATGAAAGGAGATTCGATCGGAAAGATTCTTTCTACTCCTACTCCGTCAGAGATTTTACGAACTGTGAAACGCTTCTTGTCGCCGTGACCACTAATGCGAATCACTACGCCACGATATTGCTGAATACGTTCCTTGTTACCCTCTTTAATACGGTAAGCTACGGTGATGGTGTCGCCGGGGCCGAACTCGGGAAAGTTCTTTTCGGGAGTGGCAAATGCCTCCTCCGCAATTTTAATCAAATCCATTGTCGTGTTGTAATTTTTAAGTGAAGGTGAGCAATATAGCCAGCTGCTTGAGCTTAAGGGTGAAGTCTCTCTCAGGCCAGAGATTGCAAACCGGCTGCAAAATTAATCATTTTTCTTGGAGATGCAAAAAAATATCAGTTTTTCTCCAAATTTTACAGTTTATTCCCTCTTTTCCCTCTCTCATCCTTAATGGATAAGCTCGTAAAGGTTCGTGGATAGGTTGATCATCAGATTCGATGCCGACTTATGTGGCATTGCATAAGCTATCCCAAATGCAAATGACTTCACTTTCAAGCCAGCCCCAATTCTAAATCCTGAAAAGAAATTACGTTGATAGGTAGCCATATCGGTAGCTGTCTTATAGTCATAAGACAAAGCCAAATAAAGCTTTTCATTGCTATATTGCAACCCGAATATCAAATGACGAAAAAGATTCGACATGAATCCGTCCTTGAGCTCCAGTTCATTGCTGTCTTTTTTATGCCCATAATAAGGCAGCTTCCAGCGAACGAGGTTGGTGGCGGTGATGCTCAGACTTATCGGACTTGTGCCAAGTGACTGCATATAGCCAGCCTGAATATCGAATGGAAGACGATCGTAAGCCTTATTGAATCGCTTGAGCTGTCCTCCCATATTTTTAAACACCAACGAGAGCGACAGATCTTTCTCCTCATTGTAGTAATTCACTCCAATATCGGCGGCCATGGCGAAAGCACTGTAACTCTCATAGTTACTGTAAATCATTTTCATATTGATTCCGCCACGCAGCCTGTCGTTAAAGTCGTGGGAATATGTGCCCTCAAAAACTATATCCTGGGGGGTAAATGTGCCTGCGACAGTACCGTCAGATTCAGTTTGAGTCATACTGCCGTAATTGAGGTATCGGATACCTGCCGCCCATGCTCCACGCTCTCCGGCAGCCATCCCATAGCGCACCGATGCAAAATTAGCAGAATTCAAATGCAACATATATGAGAACCCCAATTGCATATCTACTTCCGGACCTAAAAGAGCCGGATTTTGATCTACAAGCGACACATCGTCATCAATTACCGTAAGGTTTGTCCCTCCAAGGGCAAAAGCATGGGATGAAGTGGGAATCTCAAGAAAATTATAAACCGACCTTCCATATTGAGCCAATGCGGTTGGCATCAGGCCCACCGCGCTCAACATTATCAAGGTTAGTCTCTTTCGAAATAGATTCATTCCACCTTTTATAACGTGCATTATTCAGTCATATTGTATTCCTTTCCAAACGTTGGCTTTCTGTGGGCAGTGTGAAAGAAAGTAAATAAGTTATAAATAAATTGTATTCTGACGATTGGTGTTTGCTTTTTTAATATATGCTATTTAAATTTGCACACGGATTCTGAGCCGATAAAGCTTAGTTCCCATGAATAAGATAACATCCAACCAAATGGATTCTCACCGCTACCTATTTTTTCCACTATTCCTCCTCTCTTCAATCGGTTTGTCAGTCTTCGACACCTCTGCCCAGACGTGTCGCATCAATTGCGGTCGTTCCGATACGGGTGCGAAAACTTACAAAGAAGTCTTTGAATACGATTTTGTCAAAGACAAACCGTCCTTTCCGGGAGGAAACGAAAAACTTATATGCTTCATCAATCATAACCGGCAATATCCCCAAGAGGCTTATCGTCGGGGAATTCAAGGCCGGGTGATTTGCTCGTTCGTAGTGAATATTGATGGATCCGTTAGCGACATTTCTGTACTAAAAGGGGTCGAACCTTCTCTGAATCGCGAAGCAGTCCGTATTATTGCGTCCATGCCGGAATGGACTCCAGGCAAAATTGACGGCCGACCGGTGCCGGTAAGAGTGGTTTGGCCAGTTCCTTTCAGGAAATAAATTTTCAACATATAGTTATTAAAACAAGACGATGCGCTTCCTTTTATGAGCGCATCGTCTTGTTTTAATCTTGAAAATTCTTTCTCAAATAAGTGTAACCATAATTTCCTGATCGTTTTCTTCGATAGCGATTTTTCCTTCACGACCAAGCCAGCCGAAAGCTGCCATGAGATAATCTTTCTTAAGTTTGGTTACTTTTTTCAAATCTTTGAGACTCATCATTTTATTGGAAGAAGTCTCCAGGGCCTTGTATACTTCGCCGGCCCATGTTCCAATTGTTTCGATATTCATTTTTACCTTAAGATTTAATTGTTAAAAATATAGTTTCTTTTTTACCTTGAATTCATTTAAAAGCGATAATTTAATCTAGCTTTTCTCTATAAACATATTTAACCGCAGTTTTGTTAACACTCCTGTCAAATAATTTGCTATCTTTGCATAGATTATGGCTAAAAAGAAGAACCCTAAAAAAGCGATTGATGTCTATTCTCTGGGTGAAGGGATTGTAGTCCGCAACACCGGGAGCTCATATTCCGTTCGCCTTGCCGACGGACGAATCGTTGCTTGCCGCATCAAAGGCAATTTCCGAATTAAGGGAATCCGAACCACAAATCCTGTCGCTGTCGGCGACATTGTGTCTGTCTCCAAAGCCGCTGACGATGCCGATTTTATTACTGCAATTGCACCCCGAAAAAATTATATCATTCGCCGCGCATCCAACCTCTCCAAAGAATCTCATATTCTCGCGGCAAATATTGACCAGACTCTTTTAGTTGCCACCATTCGCGACCCGATCACAACAACTACTTTCATTGACCGATTCCTCGCAACCGCTGAAGCTTATGCTGTTCCGGCGATTCTCCTTTTGAATAAATGTGACACATGGGATGAAGACGATCAAATGATTGCGGATGCCCTTCATGTACTTTACTCCTCGATTGGCTACACCGTCTTAAACGCCTCTGCAATCACCGGAGAGGGTCTCGACACCCTCCGTTCTATTCTTCTTGAAAAGACCACATTGTTGGCTGGAAACAGCGGAGTCGGCAAATCAAGTCTTATCAACGCTCTTGTTCCTGAAGCCAGACTTCGTACCGGTGAGATTTCCGACATCCATCGAACCGGCACTCACACCACCACTTTCTCGGAAATGATTCCCCTCCCGGAAGGAGGACAACTTATCGATATTCCGGGCGTAAAAGGATTCGGGACCATCGACTTCCAGGCTGCCGAAGTTTCCCATTATTTCCCCGAGATATTCCGTACCGGCCGAGAATGCCGATATGGTGATTGCCGACACACCGGCGAACCCGGCTGCGCTGTAACCAAAGCAGTGGAGCAACATATCATTTCCGAAAGCCGCTATGCCTCCTACCTCTCAATTTTGGAAGAAGCCCAAGGGGATGCGTCCGACGACAAGTATAGGAAACCATTCTAAACCATTGGGGGATGAATCCCCTATTACGGCATTCATCACCCAGACTTATTAAGCGGGTTGGGAAAGACAGTTAATTATTGAAAAATAGTAGGAAAACTAATTACAATGACGTCAACAGAAGAGGGAAACAGATTTTTAATCCGTCTCCCTCTCTCTATTTAAGTTAACTTACGGAATCTTCAGATTCTCGAATTATTTTCTTCTGTTGATCAGACGAGCTTTCGTATTATTTGTACTCCCCTTTTGTTCATCGCCAAATTTATAGTTTTGAGTTTCCACTCCATTGACGAAAATATTGGGAGAAGCGTATTCAACCTCACCGATAAATTTAGTTGTGGAGTCATAGTTGAATGTCACCCCTATTCCACTCTGCTGATTGGCATAAGCATACAGAGCCGGAATACTATATTCCAGACCCATCTCATCGAGAAGAGCTACATCAGGCACAGCAACGGTGCAACCGGTCATCTTCACATTTGTAGGATAGAGATAATGTGTTTGGTCAGTTGTGCTGTGGTTACCCATTGTGACAGCAGAAAGCACTGCAGTGTTTCCGGAGCCCCAGCCTTTCTCACGCAGATTGATGATATTTCTCAAGGCTTTTACACGCTCTTTATCACTTGTTGTATTCCCGTCTTCGTCCTGATCCAATTTGAGCTTAAACGAGCAATTGGTGAAATCGTAGGTACCACCACGCATCAAGAAAGCATGAAAAGCACCTTCAAAACTACAATTAACGCCAGTGAATGTCAAAGGGATATTTACACACATTGGAGTGCTTGCATTGTCATTGCCAATCACCTGAACATTTTCAAAATAAACATTCCCGTTTTGGTCGGGATCAGTAGCGTTTGTGGCCAACACATAGCATTGAGGTTGGAATACACAGTTCTTCACATTCAATTGAAAGTCCTTACCTCCAACTTGCATAAATGAGTAAGCACCGCCACTAAAAGCTTGATAGCTCATATTCACACCCTCGATATTTGCTTCTCCTCCACCTTCAACGCGAATGAAAGTTGACTTAGGATCGAGAACCACCTGACTGCCTTCATCACCGGTAATGGTAAGAGAAGCGCCGTTGGTCACCCAAACCGTTTTACCGGTGCTAAGGGTGTGATTACCCAAATTTAAGTTAAGTGAATTTTCCGGTTTGATAACCTGATCTTTAGAAAGCGTCATGTCGCTGGCAAGAACAAAATTGCCTCCTTTAGCAAAGGCGTCTTCCAATTGTTGCTGAGTTTGAATTAATTCAAAACCTGGTTCTTCAAATGCCGGGCGGAGCTCGACGGTCACGGGCAGATCGGTAGTCAGCATGGCGCCGTAAACGTTCGTGCGATAGTTCATGCGAACCGGGGTGCTGGCCAGGTTGACATTGCGCACTTCTGTTGCGCCGTTGTTGATGACATACGTACCTTCACCGAGCAGTTGACCGGCATCCGCACCAACCAATACATAAACCGATGTCAGGTTGCCATAACCCGGAACCGGGAAGTTGCTGTTTTGTGTGAAGTTGTTGGTCACGGCAAGTGTCGTAGCCAAATCGTCGCTGTTGCTGACCGTGCTGTCCTTGCAGCTCAGGGTGTTGTAAAGGCCGCTTGTGATGTTGAGCTTGGCTTCAAAATTTCCGATAACCTTCTGCACCGCGGGGTTGTTCAGGTCGTTCGTGCCGAAGTTGATCTGAGCGAAAGCACGGTTCAGCGTAATCTTCTTGTCACCCTGTCCGTCGACAGTGATGGGAAGGGCGCGATAGAAAGCGTCGTGGTTCTCATCGTTGGCTGTCAGCTTGGTGTAGTCAACCGTGATGTTGCCCTCCTTGTATGAGGAGAATTGCGAACCGGTGTTGTGGGCATAGCATACCAAGGTGTAGGTTTCGCCCGGAACGAGCTGCAAAGTAATGTTTGCGGAATTGATACCTGCGCCGAAAGCGTTCACTGCACTGTCGGGGAAGATAACCGTTTCGCCGGTTGCGTCGTAGACGGTGTAGATCAGCTGGTTGCAGTTGAGTGTGTCGCCATAGGCACGGGTGGAGAACCGGGGGATCTCCACAGAGATGGAAACGCGACCATCGTTGCTGCCGCTCATCATTGGCTCATCGGAAGCGCACGATGCAAGTCCGGCCACTGCTCCGGCTGCTAAGAATGAATAAAGAAGCTTCTTCATTTGTGGATTTTTGATTAATTAAAAGTTACTTATGATTAGAGTTATGTTAAGTTATAGATTTTAGGAGTATCCATCCATCGTGGAGATAATACTATCAAATTCCTAATTTCGGCACAAAGATAAATAAGAATCTTGGCGCTACCCCCCCGATTTTAGTTAAATTTTATTAAATCTTCTTTATAAACAGTTATTATATGCGAACGCAAAAAAAAGACCGTGCTGTTAACACGGTCTCTTCTTAATTATTTCAAGAACTTTTTGCGGAAGCAAAAATTATTTCACATACTCATATTTAAAGGTCATTCCTTCATATTCCTTGTTTACAACCTGGTAATCATCCACGTCACCATAAATTCCACGAGTGACATGATTGTAAGCTATACCACTGAAGTAGCCACCATTAATAATGATGCTTCCTGAAGGCATGTCAACATCGTTGTCGCCTGAAACCACACAACTTGTTCCTTTGCACAGATTATCACGATTGTTAGCCCCGTAGAAGTAACCGCTATTAATGGTCACAGTAGCCAAATCAGTTACATACACTGCATAGAACGCATCGGTTTTTCCGGTAGAATTGTGGGTGTAATACAGACCGCCGTTGATAGTTACAGGCATACCTTGTTCAACTGAAAGCGCACCTTGAATACCAACAATAGTACAATTGTCCACAACACCCGACTTACCGCCAAGACGCACGCAATACGCCCAGTTTTTACCATTATTGGCAACTGAAGAATAAGACTCGAAGTAACTGTTTTCGAGATTTACAACTCCTTCATTGATTCTTTGACCGGCAGCATTGACGCGTATGTTATAAATAGCAAATTCACCTGAATAAATTTTAGAGTCAATAATGTTGACAACTGCATCATTCTGGTAAGCTATTGCACTTGAATTATATTTCTGACCATGATAGTGGTAGTCAAGACCACTAATGATAGTTGCGTTCTTAATGGTAAGTGTTCCGCCTGTTACCTTAATTAAAAGGATGCTACCATCCTCGGAGGGAGTTGAAGGAGAGTAAATAGTGCCACCGATTTCCACAGTATTTCCAACATCGGCACGAGTGGAAGCGTTTTCATCAGGAGTTGTCATATTGGTAATAGTGCCACCTTCGATAGTGAGGTCATTCGATGTGTTAAAGGACACATTTGCCGGCATCACCAATTTAGCATCATCTGCAATCTCAATAGTTTTGGGAGCAGACAAATTGAAAGCGTCCTGAGGCAAATTGGAGGCATCCAAATCTTCGTCAATATAGATTTTAGATTCAACAGGGGATTGAAGTGCATTGTTCAGTTCCGAAGGGCTTTTGGGTCTGAATTCAACAACATAATCAGGCTGATTGAAAGCAGGCTCGATGATCACGTTAAACGGCTGCTGAGTCGTCAGCAGGGTGCCATAGATATTCGTGCGATAGTTGAGCTGAACCGGAGTGGAAGCCAGGTTAAGGGTGTTGATCTCCTTGCCGTTGTTGTCCATCACGCAAGTGGCGTCGATCATGTTCTGACCTGTGGGTACCAACATATAAACCGACAGAAGGTTGGAATATCCGCTCACGGGGAAGTCCGTGTTCTCTGCGGCACCGGTCACTGAGAAAACGGTCGGGTCAGTCACTGCCGATGTCTCAACCAAAGTGCTGTCCTTCAGATTCATCTCTCCGTAGAGTCCCTGAGTCACTGTCAAAGTGGTCTTGAGGTTGGAAATGATGTGCTTCACTGCAGGCGCATCCAGGTCGTCAGTACCGATGTTAACCTGAGCAAACGGACGATAGAGCTTAACAACCTGCTCTGTGCCGTCGACTGTGAAAGGATAGCTGCGGAAGAAGGCATCGTCCTGCTCGTTGTTGACCTGCAGATTTTCGTAGTTAACCGTTATGGAACCGGCTTTATACTCTGCAAATGTGGATTTGCTGTTGTTGGCGTAGAAAACAATGCGGTACGATTGATTCTTCACCAGTTGCAGTGTCACGTTATCCTGAGTCACACCGGGACCGAAAGCCGGCACGGTGGTGTCTTCAATCACCACATTGCCATCTTCGTCATAGACCGTATAGGTCAGCTGGTCACATTCGGGGGTGTCACCGAAAGCACGGGTGCCCATAGTAGGCAGATTGATGGCAAACGAGACACGACCGTCGTTGTCGCGAACCATCGGTTCGTCGGATGCACAAGATGCGAGACCTGCAAGAGCTCCGACCGCCAAAAATGAATAAAGAAACTTCTTCATTGCGTTTTGGATTAAGTGTTAATTTAAAGTAACTTTTGATTAAATATTATACTCTGTAAGATTCTCAATACGCCAACAATCAGCTGAGTAAATAGTCAAACCAAAGACGTGACGCATTGCCGGCATATCGGAATGCTGGATTTAGGTGACAAAGATAATAATAAAAATTCGCGCTACCCCCCGATTTTAGTTAATAATTGTTAATAGTTGGTATCTACTACCCTATTTTCCCTCATTAGAATTAGTGGATGGAGGGGATGGAATCGTTCAGGAAATCTCGCGAAGCGGCTTCTGGTGATTTAGAATTGGGATCAGAAGCGTGACTTTTTGAGGATGGTTTGCGGTGTGGCGTTGAGGACTTTTTTCTTCCTGATTTTCTCCGATGATGTTTTTTATCGCTCGGTGAAGAAAGACCTGTCTCGACCGAATCGGGTCGAAAAACCCGTTCATAAGACACTCCCGACGACATGGATGAAGAGCAAGATTTTGCGGCTATTATCCATCCAAGTATAAAAAGTATACAGGCACAAATAACTAAAATGCCGATACGTTCTCGGGGAGAAAGAGGATAACGCATGGATTGAGGTCAGAAAGGATAACCGATTGCCAAATGGAAGGCAAAGGCATCTTTAAAACGGATATTGAAATAATGAGGAGTGCCAGTCCAATACGGCGCATGGAGTCCATAGCCCAAATCACCGCGAATCACAATCATCCCTAGGTCGACACGCAGCCCTACACCTGTTCCAAGTGCAATGTCGCGTAAGAAAGAAGAGGCTTTAAGTTGTCCTCCGGGTCTGAAAGCATCATGCTTGAGCAACCATACATTTCCGGCATCAACAAAAGCAGCCCCATGTAGAACACTGACAATAGGGAAACGATATTCCGAATTGATTTCAAATTTGAATGTACCGGTTTGATCGAAATATCCATTCACCTGATCGCGAGGTGCGCGATAGCTACCAGGCCCCAAAGAGCGGACTGTAAAAGCACGAATTGAGTTTGCTCCGCCGATATAAAATTGTTCCGTATAGGGCACTTGGGAAGAGTTGCCATACGCATGTTCCGCACCCAAAAGCACACGGCTGACAAGCCATTGGTCGCTCCCCTGGAAAAGCCGGCGAGAATAGACAAGTTGTACTTGTCCCTTAATAAATTGCGAGAACGGAGTCCCAAACAACCGCTTTTCGCCTTTCACACCACAAGCCCGCCAGATCCCGCTGAAAATATTGCCGGCCTCGGTAATGGAAGCTGTCAGATTAATCCCATTGATTTTCGCTCGCTCCAAAAACTTATCGAGGGTATAAGTATAACTCAACTGTGGGATGAACTGGCTCTGGAAACTCAATGCTATCGCCGGATTCTGGCTCATGAGCTCATCGAATTCCGGTGTTGTTTTCATGAGCTTGGTGTAAGTAAGCTTAAAAAGGGTCAGCTGATTTAAGACATTGCGGAAAGAACGCCATTCATACGAGAATCCGGCATTGAACTGTGCGATTTTAAAGTAGTGAGGTCGGTTCAACAGACTGGCGTTGAGAGAGACATTTGTCCAGTTCAATTCTCTGTGGGAACGAGGGATGAAACGAGGGGCAAGAAGTCGTGGGAAAGCCAAAGAAGCTGTCAATCCGAACTCGTAGCTGTTGAAGACGGAAGAACGCTCGCGACCGGTCTGCCATTCATAGTCGGCATTAAGCTGAAGAGAAAATTTTTCCGCTCCACCGAAGATATTGTAGTTGGTAAGTCCGAGGATGATACCAGGACCAAGATAAGAATTGGATTTGGAGGAGGCATTGACCTCTATGGATGCCTCGAGAGGACGGTCGAACTGAGTGGTGATATACACATCAAGCACGGGATTGTCCATGGAAGAAGAATCTGCAGGGACAGGCTGCACCTGAATGGAACCGAATATTCCAAGACGTGACAGACGAGTCTGTGTCCGGTCCATATCCCGCACAGAGAAATATCGACCTTTGCGGAAAGTGATACACGAAGGGACAAGATCTTTTTTCAGGCGCGCCGGTTGCATTATAATGAGTTCTCCACGCGATGTCTGGATGGTGTCGGGTACACCGGGATTACGTTTGCTCTGCCGAAGCACAGTCGTAATCACATTTCCTACGCGATATCTCAATGAAGCCTCACGAGGCATATTCTCAGCCAAAGTGAGCTTGAGAGCAATCTTTTTGGGATTGATGGTACTGTCTGCCAGAAACTGTATGTATTCGGGTTTAAAGTAGTAATAACCCCGGTTGCGAAGCTTGTTGGTAATCCTCACCCTTTCGGCTGTCAACGAATCAACACAAAATCTGACACCTTTTACCAAATACTCACTTTTGCGGGCAAGTGAGTCTATGAAATTGCAAATCGGAAGGGAATCGTTGGAAAGATAAATAATTGAGTCGATTGGATAAGGCTGACTGACATCGACAATATAAGAAATCTTGGCCTTCTTCGGATTTTTTTTGGCATAATCCAGATTATATGAAGCGGCCGAACCAAAATAGCCATTATTGTCAAGAATTTCTTCCATCATTTTCACCCTGACCTCGGGGCGGACATCGGAAATTAAGACGGGTTGCTCGACAAGTTTGTTGTAAAGCCATTTTTTAAGACCTTTGGCAGAGTCGTTCCAATTATTATATACCCAAAGACCAATGGGGAAAGGGGAGCGCCAATAGGGCGACATGATTTTAAAAGGAAGAGGATTATTAGGCGTTACATTGACCGCTTTTTTAAGATCGGACACCATTTCATCGGGCAACTTTTCCTTATCTGCTGGTTTGATCTCAACCTTTTTCACCCCGGTGTAAAGTGTTTCGTCCGCACCAAGACGTTTGGTTGTGGAGCAAGCAGCCAATATGGCGACCACAAGGAAAAGGAGCGGCACGCGCATGAGACGCAGAGTGGAAGAGCTATGCAAACGACGGTTCATTGGGCAGAAGTGTCGGGAGAATTAGTTATAGAATCAGACAGAACGGTTGGCACCGAGTCGGCGACGTTAGCTTTCTTTTTACGATGGAATCGGAAAAGCTGACGGAGATTGCTCAATCGGCGTCTCATCACAAAGCCGACACCGGTCTCGGTCACTTCACCCTCAACAATGCTTTCGAAACCGTTGTGTCGGAAAAGCTTCAAATACATACTGAGAGTGTTGGTCTGTTTAATCATGTATTCAAAAGAAATGTCGCTGAGCAAATTTTGGGCAAAGTTTTCGTCGGCAGAGGCATCGGTAGAATAGTTACCGCCCACGACAATTTTAAACTTATTGTTGAACAACGATTTGGAGACCTGATAGCTATAGCTTGTCGTGGTGGAACTCTGTCCATCGACGGTTTTGTCGTACTGATCAACACCAAACGACAAATCGACACCCCGGATATGATTGGCAGCCCAAGTATTAACCTGAGAAGTCAGGAAGTTATAGAGAAGTGAAGTGGCAAAGTTACTGTTGGAGGCTGTCTTGACTCCTTGTCCGGAATATTGTCCGGTCAAAAGAAGATTCATAGCCTGGGTGGCACGCTGGTCGGCACTCATTGACTGCAATTCGTTCTGAATGGTCACATCGTCATCAGCAGATAAATCGAAAGTAACGCCCGGAGATGAAAGAGTGTTGCTGACAGCCAGGCTAACCTTGAAATCAACCAATCGGGAATTACCTCCACTTTGGACAACATTCACTTTCATATCGTCGAAGGCTGAGATATGAAGAAGAGGATTCATGATGTCTCCGTTCCAAAGTACATAGCTATTGGGATCGAAGGCAAATTTCTTCTCTCCTACTCCCGGCAATGAATATCGGGCAAACCCTTCGCCAAGATTAAGTTGTCCATTCAGGCGCATATCGCCCATATAATTTTGGAAATAACGCAATGTCCCGGAAGGATTAAGTTCTACTCTATTTGTAGAGTTGTTGGGAGAAAGGAAAACAACTGCATGCGCTCCGGGAGAGATAGAGAGCGAGGCCAAAATGCGCATACTCATCATGGAGGCAACACTATCGGCTTTATTTACTTGAGTCGTATCGGCAAACTGCACGAAAGTGACAACTTCTCCATTTTGCTTCTGCTCGACAATGGTCTGCGCATCGGTCTGGAGTTGATAATTGATGTCTGTAGCACTGAGAATTGAAAGATTGGCATTAATATCAAAATGCTTCATCGGTCCGCGGGCAGATGCATCAAGGTCGACAAATAATTTGCCAAAAACGGGACTTTTAGCTTTTCGGTCGTTTCCGATCAGCTGCACATTTCTTCCACTAAGGCCAATATTTAAATTGATATTAGAAAAATCGCTTGCATCAACACTACCATCAATCATGATCGGATTGTCGTTGGCAGCTAAAATTTTAAACTGGCGGAAAGAGAGTACATTATCCGTCACCACAATTGAATCGTTGGGAAAGCGGAGGGAAGAACCTATCATCGGCACATAGACTGCCACGGAATCGCATCCTATGCTTCCGGTCAAAATTGGTTTTGACAAAGACCCGGTGAGAGCCATCTGCCCGTTGAGCACACCACTCAAACTCGCCACGTCTGCCCCAAGGAAAGGATTGGCTACACTGAGAGGGAACTGAGTAAGTTTAAGTTTAATGCCTTTCGGAGTAATACCGCCGGCCGAATCCTTCATGAGGGCACCCTGGAAAGAGAGTGCCGGTCGCCCATTTACTTTTAATGAAGCGACACCTCCGGCACTTCCGGTCTGTCCCATTCCAGCTTTCAAATCAAGTTCAAAATTCCCCACACGTGTACGATTATAGAAGAAATCATCCACATTCACAGAGCCGTTTGCTAAAATTGCCTTCTTACGAAGTCCGATTTTCAAGTCGGTGCTGACAGAAGCTTTGATCGGAGGAGCGAACACCGAGAGCTGGAGAAAATCTTGAATATGAATATTTTGCAGCCGCACAATCAGGTCATCCTCTCCCTCAGCATTAGTTTCGGTCAGCAACAAGATACTACTTTCTGCACTTTGGGCCAACAGATTGGCATCAATATGAGAGTTGGCAAAGGTATAGTCGACATGATTGTCGGCATTGAAAGTCCAAGGGAGGTAGGCAATAGTAGCTTTTAGGGGAGAGAAGTGGACACTGACCATGGAATCAAGCACAGCAGCCGTAAAACCAAGTCGGTAACCGGTTTGACCTTGCAAATTTTGCTGAGTAAGCGAAACAGATGCTCGATTGCCTCCGACGTAACCATTAATGTTGACTTTGGCAAATTCATCGAGTGTGCCCGGAGCATTTCCCAGGTGTGCCCGATAATCAAGGAGACTTCCGCGCTGAGAAAGCGAAAGAGTAACCGTGTCGATTTTCAGCGAGCCAGTGTTGAGCTTAAGAACTCCGAAATTAGCATGAATAAGAGAGTCATTGGTTACGGTGGCATATACAGTGTCGACCGACATTCCGGAAGCCGTAAGTAACTGACGAATTAATCCGCGTCCGGAAGCCGAAGCATCCAGACGGAAATCCGGAAGGGAAGCCTGAAGCATCTCTACGTCAAGATGTCGATCTTCTATCTGCTTACTGATTACCGGAGCAATCGCCGTAAAAGAATCAACTACTTTCTTCAGATCAGACGCGCTTGAGAACTCAAGCGAAGTACTTTCACACTCCAATCCTACATTTACCGAAGAAGGAGTTGATAAAATATTTGCCGTCAGTCCCTGAGGAAGATGAATATAGCCATCGGGGAGATTCCAGTCAAAATTGTCTACCCGCAGATCGACATCATAAAGCCATCGATCGGGCGAGGCAGTTCCTTTCAGATAGATATTTCCATTGCCGGAGCAAATTGTTTCCACAAGTCCGAGCGCCTGTAGATCTGCATGATTAATACGCGCACGCACATCGAAAGTGTACTCATCCGGAGCAACCGTGCCGGTAGCATCTACCGAAAGGTCGAGCTTCGGATTGGGGCTGAAGAGCGAAACATCGAATGTCCCTCCCGAAAGATCAGCGTGAAGCTCCACCCCATGAAGATCGTGTCCCCGATAGACCGCTTCTCCAACCCGGACATTAGCCAAAGTGTGAGCTCCTGATTTTACCGGATTAAAGCCGGCTCCGACCGCATCGATATGAGCACTCACACGTCCAACACCGAGGTCAGGTAGAAAACGGTCGACCTGAAGACCATGAATATCGACATCGACATTATAACTTTCGGCTGTCAAGGAAACCTTTCCATCGCCAACTGCATCCCCCGCTTCTGACTGAAGATTGAAGCGAGCGGCATAAGTCTGTCGATCCGCAGTGGCACTCCCCTTAAGCGACAGTCGCGGAATATTGATACCCGTTCCTCCAATAAGCCGATCAACGACTGCCGGACCTGAAAGATTGGCGTCGAAATCAAGTTTCCCAACCAACTTTTTTATATCCATAGGATTACGGACGTGTCCACGCGCAGCTAAATCCAACACCCTTGGTATCGCCAACTTCAGCGACCCGACAGTCAGATCCGAGATTGAGCCGTCCGCCTTCAACTGTAAATTTACGGGAGCGGCGGAAGGGAGCAGTTTGGTATAAGAGCGCAAAGAAGGCATAAAATCCACTATGTCAGCCGGAGAAACAGATGCATCAGCAAGGACGGACATAACGGCGTCAGGTTGTAACTCCATCAAAGCAAAGGGAACCTCAGCATTTGCAAACAGTTTGGAGCGCAATGTAGTCAAATTAAAATCCCGAATTCCAAGGCCGACACTGTCGACTGAGACGGTACCCCGACCTGACGTTATTGCTAATCCGCAGCGTTCGCGCGCCATCAGCCGGGTGATGGGAAGTCGGATTTCCGATGCCTTATTGTAAAAACCTCTCAGCCCAATAGCTATCTCGTTGAGACTGATATAATTTGCATCAAATCCGGCAGTCGGCTTTGCCCCGGCAATCCCATATAAGGCTTTAAAGCGGTCAAGAGAGATGCTGTCACCGGAAATAACCATGGGGGGCGAAGGAGAACTAATCGTATCGACAGGAGCGGGATGCGTCCGCACATATTCCGCAGTTGGAGTCAAAAAAGTGACATCACCATCCGCAGCCGTCACACTGCCAATTGACACAAAGTTATCAGCCAGATTGACTTCCCCCTGCCGGAGTTCCAATGTGCCGGTACTGAAATCAAGAGTGTCAATGGTAGGCAACATTGACATTGCAAACCGAAATCTCTCTAATCGGAGGTGGTTAGCTTTGATAATAAAAGGTGTGGCAGACGTATCGGTTGGCGTGGGTTGTTTTTTCCACACATCCATAAACAGACTCACATCGCCATCTTTGAGTTGAACTTCATTCAGATTAATAAACCCACTGCGAATCTGAGCAGAACTTTTTCCATCGACATCCAACTCACCTGCCCTAATTTTCATGAGCATGGAACTGTCGGAACTAAGCATCCGATAATAGCCGTCGAGAAGACGCAAACGATTGAGCTGGACATCAAGAGAAAGCAGCGGACGAAGTTTCACGTCGGCAATTGCCTCTCTTGCCTTTACCATAGTGTCGCCGGTAGCCTCGAGCACCAGCACGTCTGTGAGCGACACATCTAACGGAAACTTAAGTCTAAATCTCCCGATGCTAACATCCATTCCGGTCGATTCTTTCACAACCGCGCAAGCCACATCTTTCAACACCGTCTGCACAGGAGGAAGATAGATAAGCACCGGAATCAGCAAAATAAAGACTAACAATCCTACCAGCATCCACAACGGAACACGCCACCACAGACTATGTCGGTTGCGTCGCTTTGGTGCTTTCGCCGGCTCTTGGTCGCCTTCGTTTGACACAGACGACTGCTCGATGATTTTTGAGGTGTCAGGTTTCAATGGTTAGTCTCAGTTCTAATTTTTACTTTTCTATGCCGAGAGGATAGGTCTTCAATATGGATCTATCCACATCGACAAAGCCGAATCCAAATGACGGCAGCCAAAACGCATCCCACAGCATCAGCCCAAATATCGGCCAAATCAAATGTCCGGCCCCGATGCATGATTTCTTGCATAACTTCGATCCCTACTCCATAGGCCAACGAAAGGGCACCAGCAATTGCAGCCCTCACGAGTCTTCCTTTCCTCAACGACACCCAACGCATATTCATCGAGAACAGTAGGCAAATCGTTAACACACCGAACATTATGGCATGAGCAATTTTATCCGCATTTGGGAAGAGCTTCACTTCCCGGGTCCCAAACGGTTTTGGAGACAGCGTAAGCCACGCAATGGCGAGAACCACAAATGCAGTCAGCACCCAAAAACGTCGCTTGCCGTTCATTTTGCAAATTTAAAGATTTTTTCTTAATTATTCTCCAAATTTCCCCTCTATTTCCCCTTATTCACCTCCGAAACTCACTCCTTGCGCTCAATGGAAATCTTATTTGATTTGACTTTTCCATAGTTAGCAAGCAACACTCCTCCAACTATAATCAAGAAAGAGACCGGCTGATACCAATGAAAACTATCCATCTTCATCAGCAAGGCAACAACCGTAGCAATTACCGGCACCAAATACTGATAAAATGAAAGAATCTCACTTCCTACCATTCTAATAGCCGGTGGAGTGGCAATGTAACAATACACTGTGGGAAACAAGATAATGAAAAGAAGCACGATTATCGGGAAAAACGTCGGATGAGACACCATCTCAACCGGATGTTTTACCGTAAAAATCAATGGCAAAGCCAAAATAGCCGTAAACAGGAATACCCATTTCATCAGGCTCACAGTTCCATAGCGTTTGGAAGGCCCTTCAATAATAACTAAATAAGCGGCATAACTGACGGCACAAATCACAGCAAAAATATCGCCTATAAAGCGTCCATCGTGTAGATTACCCCCTGCCAATATCACCATCAATGCTCCTCCAAATGCTATCACCATCCCCAAGATCTCCATTTTGGAGACCTTAGAGTGTTTGAAGATAGCATTGATAGCTACTACTAACATAGGCTGAAAAGTAAGAATGATTGCAATGTCAATCGGGGAAGCGGTGACAAACGCCAAAGAGAAAACATAGACAAATCCAAGCATAGTAAAAGCAGAAGCGACAAGAAGTTTCCAATCCCCTTTGGCTATCTTTTCCTTCGGCAAGAAGAAAGAAATAAGCCATACGAGAATTGTCGCTCCAAAAATTCGGGATAAGGCAACTCCCGATGCCGGAATCCAATCGGGTATGAGGTATTTGTTGGCCGGTTCGTTCAGCCCCCAACAAATTGCTGTCGACAAAGCAAGCAGATTGCCTGCAACAATGTTTTTCATTCGAGAAGAAGATGCCCCCCTCCCCGCGGTTTTAGCATTTTTAATCATAGTGGAATAGTTTCTTATTAAGAAAACGTCAACTCTGTTTATTCAGTTCGCATTTAATCCCCAATTATGCCATCATTAAATTCTTTTTATACAGCGACTCAGATTCTCGGAAAGGAGAGTAAAGATACTTATCTGTAGATAATCAAAGAAAGCCTATAACTCTACGCTCTCATTTTCATAGGAGCCATAATATAAAAAAATTGATTGTCATCCCGACAACCAATCATCTTAACCTTAAAATCTAATACCATGAAAAACTCGTTGTATTTTATTAACCCACCTCGACCAAAAAAAGTTCAACATTACATCAATTTTTTTCGATTTTCTTTTTGACGAGATTCTACTGCCTGTACCTAAAATGTAAAACCGCGCTCCCAAGTCAGGGAACGCGGCCATAATATTGTCAAGTGTTTCTTTTATTTAACAACTGTCTTAATCACCTTGCCGGCGGAACGGACAACATATACTCCGGCGCCCAGTTGGTTAAGGTCGTATTCACCGGCCTCTGTTGCACCAACTTTCATGCCACCAAGATTAAAGATTTCTATAGGAGCAGAAGAGCTGACAATGCCATTCGCAATGGAGAAAGCATTTTCACCGGTTATATCCGATACTCCACCATATTGATGGTCGTTAATGTTTTTGAAATTGCACCAAACGGTTGCAGCACGATATGCTTCCACTGCATCTTCCGGAACGTGGAGCTTCACTGTCGAGTAGAAATAATCTCTCAATTCCGGGGTAAAGTTCTCGGCTCCGAAGAAGAAGTCATCGTCAAGCACGTGAATGTGATCGTCATTTTGCTCATGAACAGGAGGAACCGGAGAGTCAATATATACATCTGTCAAAGTCCACTGCGGAGTGTTTGTTTCCTCGTCCGGACCCCACACTGCCAATGAGCAGTGACCCAAACGACGCACACCGCTGCCGAGATAGATTTTCTCAACCAGCTCGTTTCCTTGGAAACAATCTGAACGAATCCACTCTACAGAATTCGGAACTCTTATTTCCTTTAAGGGTCCACAATCTGCAAAACCTTGTTTGCCCAATTCTACAACACCTTCTTCTATCTCAAAAGATGTCATTTTGTGATTGCGGAGAAACGCACTGAAAGGGATAATTTTAATGGTTCCGGGAACAACAATCGATTCCAAGCCGGACATAGAGAACAGTGATTCACCAATTTTTGTAGTTCCTTCGGGGAAAGTGAAAGACTTAAGTCCTGAACATTCTTCAAAGACACGATCCTCGAATTCGGTTACATTGCCTTTGAAGGTTACTTTCTCAAGTGCCGTACAACCTCTGAGAAGCTGCTCGGGAATAACAGTGATTTTTTCAGGAACCTCGAATTCTTTCAAGGATGTGCAATAAACGAACGTATGGCCGGTTACTCCACCCACATCCCAAAATTCACCAATATTAGTCAGTGTGGAGGGCAATTTGATAGATTGAAGATTGGCACAAGTGCTGAACGCAGAATAGCCGAGTATTTCGAGACCTTCAGCAAGCTCGATGGAGGTGATACCCGATTTGTAGAAACAGTTGCGTCCAATTCTCTTCACAGTCGAAGGAACTTTCACTGAGTTTAGATTCGGAGTTTGCCAAAATGAAGTGTTACCAAGTTCTACAACTGTGTATTCCTTATTATTGGAATCCTTCACGGTTGAGGGTATCACAACGTCGGTCCCTTCTAAATATTTGTTGACCTTAACTGTCGATTCAGTCAGGGTTTGATATTCCAACCCCCCAACTGTAAAAGTTTCTGCTGCAACGCCTTGAACACCAAGGGCGAGCACAGCCACCGGAAGGCAAAAACGTGTAATAAAGTTCATGATTTTAATGAATAAAGATTTGAGTTTTGGAAATTATTGATGATTATTTGTTTGGTTTATGGTAAAAGTCCGCTTTTGCGGATGATGGCGCATTAAGATGCGCATAAATAAATTGATGGGTTGCCCCAAGACAGTTTTTTCTCCGGGCAACCCAGTATTGTGTACTTACTTGATAACGACTTTAGATACTTTTGAACCCTGAACTTTTACGAACAGACCGTTAGCAGGATTTTCAACGCGAACGCCTTGGAGGTTATAATAAACGGCAGGAGCGTTTTCAACGTTTTCAATTGTCTGAACACCGGTCATGGTAACTTCATCGACATTTTCAAATTCTTTCCAAACATCAGCTTCTGCATAAGCGCTCTTTGACGAAGTCGGCACTTCAAGAGTAGCTTTTGTATAGACTGCGCTGTTAAAGGCATCGGAAGCAACAGTCGGAGGAGTTACTGCCATGCAGCTAATCTTCTCGAGGCTGCCACATGAGCTGAAAGCTTGAGAATCAATTGAAGTCAAAGTAGAACCCAAAACCACAGTCTTCAGGCCGGAGCAGCCATCGAATGCGGAAGCGTTGATGGTTTCCACACCTTGAAGCTCAACTGTTTCCAAAGCTGCATCGCTGTCAAATGCGCGTGTGTAAACCACTTTAAGAGAAGGAAGTTTTACACTCTTAAGAGCGTTACAGTAAGAGAAGCATCCATTGCTTGTAGCGTCACCGAGAGTCTCCACTTTCGGAAAATCAATTGCCGCAAGCTTGTCGCAATGATAGAAGTCGTTTTTGCCGAGAGCTGTCAGGTTTTCTCCTCCAGTCACGTTTTCAAGACCATAGCATTGATAAAATGTCTGACCGTAGAGCTCAGTTACGGAAGCCGGGATGTTAACGGTTTCAAGCGTATTAGCACCATAAAATACACCACCCTCTACATCGCCTAATCTACCGGCATAGGTGCTGCCCAACTTAGTAAGGGTAGAAGGAAGAGTGATTGTTTTCAACGCGGCACAATTATAGAACACCTGTGCCTGAATATCCTCCAGGCCCTCATTGAGAATTACGGTTTCCAGTTTCTTACAATTGTAAAAGCATTGGCCACCGATTTTTTTCACCGAACCGGGAATTTCGATTTTTGTTATTTGATTATAAGAAAAAGAGCTGGAACTATAGAAAAGTCTGTCTGCCAA
>CAZNMC010000009.1:0-45525 GCA_964574285.1 uncultured Sangeribacter sp.
TGGGGTCGCGGGTTCGAGTCCCGTCCGCACCGCCGAGGAGAGAGGAAGAGCAGCAGAGTAAACTTCGGTTTCCTGCTGCTCTTTTTCCAATATCCATCTTGGATTCGATCCATGAATCTAAGGATTGTCGTTACCCCTCGACAATCCCAACACCTATGCGACTAACCACTAATTGGATAGCGACGACTGATTGCAGAAACCCTTGGGTATTCCCTATCTATTACCAGTCATGAATAAACGAATACTTATTATCAACGGTCCTAATCTCAATTTGTTGGGGACACGAGAAACGAATGTGTATGGTTCTCGCACGTGGGATGATTTTTTTGCTTTCCTCTGTAAGACTTTCTCTTCTCAAGTCACCTTTGATCATTTCCAATCCAACGGAGAAGGTGAAATTATTGATCGCATTCAAAAAATTCTGGAGGAAAAGGACCTAATAGGACTCATTATAAATCCTGGAGCCTATTCTCATTATTCGCTGGCAATTGCTGATGCGTTGACGACCATCAAAATCCCTATAGTGGAGGTCCACATTTCCAACATCATGGCTCGGGAGAGCAGTCGCCGGATTTGCGTAACAGCAGCTGCTTCAAATGCAATGGTTTGTGGGTTAGGGTTGAATGGATATGTGGCGGCTGCGCGAGCACTTTTAGAAATGCAATAAAAAGGTGCGCGATGAATTTGGAAGATTATATTGACGCTCACATTGACAAAGAGCCTTCTTACCTGGAGAGACTTGACCGCGACACACATGTGGCTTTGGTGAACGGCCGTATGTGTTCAGGACATCAACAAGGGCGCCTGCTGAAGATGTTAAGCCGAATGATTTCGCCAAAAAAAGCCCTTGAGTTGGGTACTTTCTCGGGATATTCGGCTCTTTGTATAGCAGAAGGGATGCCGGAGGGAGGAGTACTCCACACGATTGAAGCCAACGATGAGCTTTCCGATTTTATCTTTTCTCACCTCTCTATGTCTCCGACTACTGTGCGCAAAAAGATTCGATGTCATTTCGGAGACGCTCTGAAAGTGATTCCCGAATTGGGGGATAATTTCGATTTGGTCTTCATTGATGCCGACAAACGAGAATATCCGGCTTATTACAAGCTGCTTTTACCTCTTGTCAGAGAGGGAGGCTACTTGATAGCCGACAATACACTTTGGGACGGCCACGTCATTGAAGAAGGTCGCCATGCTCCTCAAACATCCGGTGTCATCGAATTTAATCGAATGGTGGCCGCTGACACGAGTGTGGAAAAAGTTATAATACCTATCCGCGACGGACTAACTATAATCCGGAAACGCCGAAAGGAAGAAATCTGAAACCTTCCCGGCTAAGAGGTGTTATATAGATAAAACACACCTAAATTATTTTCAATATGGAAGGAAAAAGACAAGCAAAAATATCCCGACTGATTCAACGAGAATTGAGTGAAATATTTCGTCGGCAGACAGCTAAAACTGCCGGCACATTAGTTAGCGTAAGTGCAGTTCGCGTAAGCCCCGACTTAAGCATAGCGAAGGCTTATCTGAGCATCTTTCCATCAGAGCGTTCGGAGGAGATTCTTGAGAACATCCGCAAGCAATCGAAAACTGTGCGCTATGAGTTGGCTCAGGCCGTGAAACAAATATTACGTAAATGCCCGGACTTGCAGTTTTATCTCGATGATTCGCTGGACTACATAGAGAACATCGACCGCCTTTTGGCTTCAGATCGAAAAACAGAAGAGTGACAGTTTGGCCACTACGGATAGCTTGGCGCTATCTTTTTGCAAAAAAATCGCATAGTGCCGTGAGCGCCATCACCGCCGTTTCGATAATCGGCGTTGCGGTGGCGACTGCGGCTATTGTATGCGTTTTGTCTGTTTTCAATGGGTTTCAGGAAGTTTTGACGGAAAAACTTGATACCCTTTCTCCCGAGCTGCTTGTCAGCCCTAAGAAAGGCAAGGTCTTCTCTGATGCGGATTCCATTGCAGCAATAGTCCGATTAACTCCGGGCGTAGCCGTTGCCACCCCCACGTTGACTGACAACGCTTTGGCAATTTGCAATACCCATGAGATGCCTGTTTTAGTCAAAGGGGTCAATCCGGTAGATTATGCTCGGATCACATCGATCCGCAAAATTCTTAAAGGAGAATCGGAATACTTCGGTGCGCATACTGAAGAAACAGAGTTTCCCGAAGCCTTACTGTCCATAGGCAGTGCATCGCAATTAGGGGCTACCTACTTAGGAGAAAAAATTCTCCTGTTTGCTCCCCGCCGAGAGGGAAGAATCAATCCGGCCAATCCCATCAATTCCTTTCTACAAGATTCTGTTGTGTTTACGGGGTACTTCCAGGCCCAACATTCCCAATATGATCAAAATTTAGTAATTGTCCCTATTGAAGTGGCAAGAAACCTTTTTCAATATGAGAATGAGGCATCGGGTGTGGAAGTTTTACTTACTAATGGAACCAACCCTGAATCGGTGGCTACCGAGTTGAAAGCAAAATTAGGGAATCACGTGAAGGTGCAAAATCGGCTTGAGCAACAGGAAATTAATTTTAAGATGATAAAGGTAGAAAAATGGGTCACTTTCCTTTTACTTTTCTTCATTCTGATTATTGCTTCTTTCAATCTGATCAGCACTTTGTCAATGCTTGTTCTTGAGAAACAGCAATCACTTCGCACCCTCCGCTCGCTGGGAGCGCCTTTAAATAAAATCGGAAGTATTTTTCGGTGGGAGAGTCTTCTCGTAACGCTACTTGGTGGAGTTTCGGGGATAATATTGGGGACACTTCTATGTGTCGCGCAAAAATCATGGGGACTAATCCGACTTAATGGCGACCCCCAATCGCTCATTGTCACCGTTTATCCAGTAAAAATCGAAGCCGTCGATCTGCTGATAGTCTTCCTTCCTATTCTATTTATCGGTCTCATAACCGGATGGATTGCCTCACACTTTGCTAATATAAAGACAGCCGCCTGAATCTGGATGCCGTCGAAAAAGCATTGGATAATCTCTCACAGCGAGAGCAAAGAAAGTTGGCCATCTGATTAATTTTTCCTACCTTTGTGTGATAATCCTGCCTTACAACCGCTATCGGCCGTGGATTTGATTTTTTAACCTCTACTTCCCTACTTCATGTCTCGTCAGATAATTTTTCCACTGCTACTGGTCTTTCTGTTAAGCCTAAACGCCTGCGGTAGAGGCAATTCAAATTCCATCTCTGATCAACCAGAAGTATCTTTGGATGAGCAAAGTGAAATAGACACACCCAAGCAAATAACAAAGAATCCCAATTACAGCTTTCGAATTCCAGTCAGAAACATAGGCCACTTATACGAAGTTTTCAACGACAGTAACAAATATCAATACGAATATGCTGAAAAACTCGGCATAGACCCTATTAACTCGCTTTACGAGAGCTATCATACCAAGCAGCCTCTTCGCCATATTAAAACTTGTGATTACTATCGAGTTGACAAGCTAACCCATTCATTGCCGTTTCTCATTCCGCAGGCTTCAGATCTTCTTAAGAAAATTGGAGAAAACTTTATTGATTCGCTCTCATCGCGAGGAGCGGGCAAATATCGTATCATTGTGACATCACTACTCCGGACCGGCTCAAGTGTCCGCAATCTCCGGCGAGTAAATGTCAATGCTACCGACTCCTCCACACATAAATTCGGCACAACATTCGATCTAACCTACTCACGTTTTGATTGTTTGGATTCGACCCGCCCAATCCACGATGGCGATTTAAAAAATCTATTGGCTGAGGTATTATTTGATCTTCGCAATCAGGGACGCTGCCTGGTAAAATTTGAAAAGAAAACCAGCTGCTTTCATGTGACAGCCATTCGCTAAGACGCATCAATCGTACGACATTCTAATCTAAATTTAGTTTACATTGACAGGATTGGGCCCGAAATAACGTCAAATGGCTATTTTTTTGTAAATTTGCATTTTCTTACATATTACCATAATTATGGAAAAGAAATTTAAACGAACCCTCATCACTACAGCCCTCCCTTACGCCAACGGACCGGTTCATATCGGACATTTGGCCGGAGTGTATGTCCCCGCCGATATCTACGTCCGCTATCTCCGTCTGAAAGGAGAGAAAGTCCTTTTGGTCGGAGGAAGCGATGAACATGGGGTGCCAATTACAATTAAGGCAAAAAAGGAAGGTGTCACTCCGCAAGATATAGTGGATCGCTATCACAATATAATCAAGGACAGCTTTAAGGAACTTGGCATTTCCTTCGATGTCTATGGGCGCACGACGTCTGAAACCCATCGAAAAATGGCGTCAGATTTCTTTCGTCGTCTGTATGAAAAAGGAGAATTTGTTGAAAAGACCTCCGAACAGCTCTATGACGAAAAAGCAGGGATGTTTTTGGCCGACCGCTATGTAACCGGGACGTGTCCTCACTGTGGCAACGAAAATGCCTATGGCGATCAATGCGAAGCCTGTGGTATAAGCCTTAACGCCACAGATTTAATCAATCCTCGGTCGTCACTATCCGGAGATACGCCTGTCATGCGCGAAACATCCCATTGGTATCTACCCCTTGACAAGTGGGAATCACGATTGCGTCAATGGATTCTGGAAGACCATCCTGAATGGAAACCAAATGTCTATGGACAGTGCAAATCGTGGTTGGACCTTGGCTTGCAACCTCGCGCTGTCACTCGCAATCTGGACTGGGGAATTCCGGTTCCGGTGGAAGGTGCAGAAGGAAAAGTGCTTTACGTTTGGTTTGACGCCCCCATCGGATATATTTCCAATACCATCGATTGCGTAGGAGATGAATGGACGCAATGGTGGAAGGATTCTGAAACCCGGATGCTCCATTTCATCGGAAAAGACAATATCGTGTTCCATTGCATCGTCTTCCCGGCAATGCTTATGGCGGACGGTTCATATAATCTCCCGGACAATGTGCCGGCCAATGAATTTCTAAATCTTGAAGATAATAAGATTTCAACATCGAAAAACTGGGCTGTATGGCTACACGAATATCTTCGGGAACTACCGGACAAGCAAGATACTCTTCGCTATGTACTGACTGCCAACGCACCGGAGACCAAGGATAATAATTTCACCTGGAAAGATTTTCAGACCCGTAATAATTCTGAATTGGTAGCCATATTGGGTAATTTCATCAACCGAGCTGTGGTGCTCATCGGAAAATATTTCGAGGGGGTTGTACCGACAGCCGGTGAATTGACAGACTTCGATCGAGAGACCTTGGCAGAAGTAGAACGAGCCGTAAAAGCCGTAGGAGAAAATATTGAACATTTCAAGTTTCGTGAAGCTCTTCGCGAAGCAATGAACATTGCTCGTGCCGGCAATAAATATTTAGCTGATTCCGAGCCATGGAAAGTAATCAAAACCGATCCGGAACGCGTCAAGACCATCCTTAACGTTTCGATGCGAATTTGCGGTACAATTGCTGTTGTCTTCGAGCCATTTTTACCTTTCATGTCGGCCAAACTTTGTGGCATTCTCGGGCTCTCCAAGTTGACCTGGGATATGGCTTTCAATTCCGACATCGTTCCGGCCGGTCGGAAACTGGGAGAACCGGTGTTGCTTTTTGAAAAAATTGACGACGACACCATTGATTTCCAAATCAACAAGTTATTGGAAGCCAAAAAGAAAAATGAACTGGAAGCATGGAAACCGGCCCCGGTCAAACCAAATGTTGATTTCCCGACTTTTGAAAAGCTTGATATTCGAGTGGGCAAGGTGATTGAATGTGAAAAAGTGCCTAAAGCAGACAAACTTCTCCGCTTTCTTATCGACGACGGGATGAATCAACGCACTATTGTCAGCGGGATTGCCAAACACTATACCCCGGATGACTTAATCGGTAAAGAAGTTTGTTTCATTGCCAATTTTGAGCCTCGGAAACTCAGAGGAATAGTATCGGAAGGAATGATACTTTCCGCTCAGAATTCCGATGGGAGACTCGTGGTGATCGGACCAAATGGCGAAGTCGCTCCCGGCTCTACGGTTGGATAAAACTCGCCTATTTTTTGCAATATTTTGTAAAAAATTAAGCATTTTGCGGATAAAAAATCTAAAAACACCCCGCTCTGCCGAATAAACTTGACAGAGCGGAGTATTTTTTATATCTTTGCAAAGGAATTTGCACTATTACGCCAACATCAATCCGACGCATTTGTCCGGAAATAAATTTTAAAATTGGGATGTAGTGCAAATCAACTACTTAACCCTTCCTCATGCACACGAAAAAGGATTTTCCGATGAGGGATGCAGCGTCGGTTAGTGTGACTGACGACCGCGAAGCGTATTCCGAACACTGGTATGTGGCATTCACTCGGACGAATGCCGAACGCACCGTGTCGGCATCCCTTCAGGTCCTCGGGTTCCCTACGTATCTTCCCATGAAATCTGAAATCCGGCAGTGGAGCGACCGCAAAAAACGAATTGAAACACCGGTGATACCGCGTGTGGTGTTTCTTTTTGGACCAGCATCACGCCTGCGGGAAACCTTGCAAATTCCAGGAGTCAGTTCTCTGCTGAAAGCCCCCGGAAAGTCAACGCCGGCGATAGTTCCTACCGAAGAACTCGAACGCTTTCGATTTTTGATGGAACATACCGATGAAGACGTCCAAATATCACCATTGAAAATAATCAAAGGTGAAAAAGTCACCGTCACTCGTGGCTCGCTGAAGGGAATGGAAGGACTGGCAACCGAAGACTCAGACGGGATGAGTCGAATCACTATCCGACTCGACAATCTCTGTTGCGCTTCGGTGAGTATTCCAGTGACCGATATATCAACAGACCGTTAACATACAATTTTCACCCTCGACATTTCCTTACACAAGACATGAAACACTTTTCGATGCGTAGTGCAACCCAAGCCATAACCGTAGTTCTGCTTTTGGCCCTTGTCTCATGCACCCCGAAAAACGTAACTTATTTTCAAAACATAGACGACACCATCGCTTCGGTTAACGTTAAAGAATCCTTCATCAAGGTTAGACCCGAAGACAAGATTTCCATCATCGTCCATTCTAAAGACGACCAACTGTCGAAACTGTTTAACCTACCTGTTGTTTCGACCAATATTACTCACGCTATGCTCACTTCCGACGCGGGCACATTGAAAAACGACGGTGGAGTGAAATCGGGTGTATCTGTCTACACTGTCTCCCCGGAAGGCACAATTGATTTTCCGGTGCTTGGACAACTAAAAATAGAGGGAATGACCCGCAGTGAGCTATCCGGATTCATAAAAGGGGAACTTATGGGTCGCAATCTGGTCAAAGATCCGACTGTGACGGTAGAATTTGTCAACACAGGTATCAGTGTACTCGGCGAAGTCAATTCACCGGGACGAATGGAAGTGAATCGCGACCATCTGACCGTATTGGATGCACTGGCAATGGCAGGAGATCTCACCATTAATGGTCAGCGCGAGAATGTTTTGGTAATTCGAGAAGAACCCGACGGGCGCAAAGCTTATAGAATTGATTTGACGGACGCAAAACAGACGATGACATCACCGGCATATTATTTGCAACAAAACGATGTAGTATACGTTGAACCAAACGGCCAGCAAAAACGTCAAACCACCACTAACGGCAACAACTTTCTTTCGACTGCGTTTTGGATTTCAGTCGCTTCTCTGCTGACTACCATCTCCGTACTCATCTTTAAATAACCTCTCTCTACAACCTTCATTCAAACCGACTCCAACATCTCAATTTTTCGAACTCAGCTATCATGGAAAATCTCTCACAAGAGGTTACGACACAGACCGAAAAGCCCTTTTCTCCCACTGATTTTATACGCCTATGTCTGGCAAACTGGAAATGGTTTCTTTTATCCGCGATTGCCTTGTTGATAATCGGATACTTTTATGCCAAGAGCCAAGTGCCCATTTACCAATCGACAGCTTCTGTTCTTATTAAAGAGCAATATGGCGGACGGTCGTCGATGAGCGATGTCAGCCAGGCTTTCTCCTCGATGGGATTGGTCAACTCCAACGTATCGGTTAATAACGAACTGATTGCCATCACCTCCCCCTCGATTATGTATGAGGTGGTAAAACGGTTAGGGCTGGATGTGAATTATTCACTCAAGGGAACCTTCCACGAAATTCCCCTCTATGGCAAGACGCTACCGGCAGTTATAGGATTTGGTGGCATCACGGAAAATGCATCGGGAGCTTTCAAATTGCGAATAGAGCCTTCGGGGGTGGTCACTATGTATGATTTCGTAGAAAATCGCCCTGAAGGAGTAAAAGAGTCCAATAAGAAAATCGTCACAGACTGGAATCTGAAAACTGTCAACACTCCCCTGGGTCCGATAACTGTGCGCCGTAACCCTGCATATACCGGCAATCTGAAAGAACCTTTGGAAATTGACATCGTAAAAAACGGTTTGGAATCGACTGTGGTCAGATTCTGCAATTCTGTCAAAGGAGCGCTTCACGATAAAATGGCCGATGTCATTGACTTGCGTGCCAACTCGGTTTCGCCAGAAATGGCTATTGATATTCTGCGAACCATGATTGAGGTCTATAATGAAAAATGGGTGGAAGACAAAAACATTATAGCACACGCCACATCAGACTTCATCAACGACCGTCTCGCGCTCATCGAAAAAGACCTGGGAATCGTCGATGCCGACATATCAAATTATAAAAGTGAGCATCTCATTCCGGATGTGAAAGAGGCGTCTAAATTGTATTTGGAGAAATCAGTTCGCAACGAGCAGGAACTTTATGAAATCAATAATCAGTTGATGGTGGCTCGCTACATGCGCGATTTCCTAAATAATCCAGCCAATGCATCTGCGGTGCTTCCCGTCAACACCGGCATAGGCGACATGAACATTGAAAGTCAAATCAGCGAATACAACCAACTTCTGTTGGCCCGCAATAACATCGCCGCCAACTCTTCGGCCACCAATCCAATCGTGATGGACTACGATGCCACACTGCGCGGGATGAGACAGGCCATAGTCGGAACGGTAAATCAAGCCATTGTCTCTCTCCAAACCACTCTCGCCAACACACAGGGAGCACGCGGAGAGGCTCAAAGTCAAATAGCATCAAATCCCGCTCAGGCTAAATACCTTCTTTCGGTGGAACGTCAGCAAAAAGTCAAAGAAGAGCTCTACCTATTCTTGCTGGAAAAACGCGAGGAAAACGAACTAACTCAAACATTTACCTCTTACAACACCCGCATCATCACTCCTCCTACGACACCACTTTATCCCATCGCTCCCAAAAAGTCGATGATTATGCTTGTGTCATTCGTAATCGGTCTGCTTATTCCAGCTGTAGCCCTCTACATGGCTGTCACACTCGACACCAAGATTCGCCGGGCACGCGATTTGGAAGCCCTTCCAATACCCTTTGCGGGCGAAATCCCAGGAGAACTGACTTTGCGCAAACGATTGTTCTCCAGAAAGAAAAAACGAGAAGAAGGGAAAACGAAGCCATTGGTTGAACACGGAAATCGCAATGCCATCAATGAAGCTTTCCGAGTGGTGCGCAGCAACCTCGACTTCATGGGTGATAAATCGAATCGAGGGCAAGTGCTGATGCTCACCTCCTATTTCCCAGGCTCGGGAAAATCTTTCATCTCTCTTAATTTAGCCATGACGTATGCCATCAAAGGTAAGAAAGTATTGCTGATCGACGGCGACCTTCGTCACGGATCTTCATCGGCAGTGGTAGGCAATCCTGAAGAAGGCATCACCAATTATCTGGCAGAACGGATTGACAATTGGAAATCTTTGGTGATCGACACCCCATTTGAAGAAAAGCTTAAGATACTCCCTATCGGCCACAAGGCCCCCAACCCGGCAGAGCTGCTGGAAAACGGTCGATTAAAGGAACTCGTCAAAGAAGCACGCGAGATTTATGACATAATCATTATCGACTGTCCACCGGATACAATCGTGGCCGACCCGCAATTAATTGCGGAAGTTGCAGATCGCACCATCTTCGTTATGCGAGCCGGCAGATTTGACAAGGCACTTCTTCCCGAGGTGCTACGACTATACAATTCCAAGAAATACAATGGTATGGCCGTCATTCTCAACGACGTCCGACAGACTGCAAGTTCGCCATATAGTTACTATTACGGTTCTTCGTATTACTACTATTCCAAATAATTCGTCCATTCGGAGCTGTTTGCAATTATGTGGCCATTTTCTCATAAAACTACTCTTTCTGATGCCGGCATTCCTTTAGGAATGACCGATTGGCATTCCCATATCCTACCGGGAGTGGACGATGGAGTGGAGACAATGGAGGATTCGCTTGAGATACTGGAAGCGTACCGTCAGCTGGGGTTTGAGGAGGTATGGCTGACTCCACACATTATGGAGGATGTTCCCAACACTCCGGAAAAGTTGAAAAAAAGATTTTCAGAACTTCAAGAAGCATATAATGGGCCTATCAAACTTCATTTGGCCGCCGAAAATATGCTTGACCCCCTGTTTGAGCAACGTCTTGAATCTGAAGAGGTGCTACCAATTGGAGAAAGAGGCGATCATCTTTTAGTGGAAACTTCTTACCTGCACTCGCCCATTCACTTTCATCACCTATTGAAAAAGGTGATGAAGAAAGGCTATTTTCCACTTTTAGCTCACCCTGAACGATACCGATACATGACGGTCGAAGATTATCGGAATTTACATGAAGAAGGTGTAAAATTCCAAACTAATATTTTTTCCTTAATTGGCATCTACGGACCGGAAGCGCGTAAGAAAAGCCAATGGCTTCTATCCAATGGATTAATCGATGTTGCCGGGAGCGACATTCATCGGCCATCGATGCTAAGATTTTTCTCAGAAAAATTTAACGCCGGGAAAGCAGTAGAAGCTCTATCCACCATCTCTAAAAACAGACTAAAATGAAAATAGCAATAGTTGGCACCGGATATGTCGGACTTGTTTCCGGAGCTTGTTTTGCCGAAATGGGCATCGATGTCACTTGTGTTGACATTGATAAACAAAAGATTGAGCGATTGCTTGCGGGCGACATACCAATTTATGAGCCCGGGCTTGAAGAGATGGTACGTAGAAATCACGAAGCCGGGCGCCTTCATTTCACCACTTCACTGGCTTCGGTGCTTCCGCATGTGGAAGTCGTGTTCTCTGCCGTTGGTACTCCTCCAGACGAGGACGGTTCTGCCGATTTAAAATATGTCTTGGAGGTAGCTCGGGAATTCGGACAAAACATTGACCACTATACACTTTTGGTCACCAAATCTACCGTACCGGTAGGAACGGCCGCAAAGGTACGCGAAGCAATAAGCCAGGAATTGAAAAAACGTGGCGTAGACATTCCTTTCGATGTGGCTTCTAACCCCGAGTTTCTCAAAGAAGGAGCAGCCATAAAAGACTTCATGAGTCCGGACCGAGTAGTAGTTGGCACTTCAGGCGAGAAAGCCCGAAAAGTAATGGAGCGGCTTTATCGTCCCTTCATGTTGGTTAGCGACCGAATGATTTTCACCGACATTCCCTCGGCTGAAATGATAAAATATGCTGCCAACTCCATGCTGGCCACGCGCATTTCCTTCATGAATGACATTGCCAACCTTTGTGAACTTGTAGGAGCGGATGTCAACATGGTTCGCAAGGGTATCGGCGCTGACACACGAATTGGCAAAAAATTCCTTTATCCCGGGTGCGGCTACGGCGGTTCTTGCTTTCCTAAAGATGTAAAGGCACTTATCCGCTCGGCCGAGCAAGTTGGCTATTCGATGCGAGTGTTGCAAGCCGTCGAAGAAGTAAACGCCATTCAGAAAGAAATTCTTTTTCGCAAACTCTTAAGGCATTTCAATGGAGACATTCGCGGTAAAAGAATAGCTCTTTGGGGCTTAGCCTTTAAACCTGAAACCGACGATATGCGGGAAGCTCCGTCGCTGGTGCTCATCAATCTCTTGCGGGAAGCCGGCGCAGAAGTGAGAGTATTCGATCCGGTGGCAATGGATGAGTGTAGGCGACGGATGGGAGATAAAGTGGAATACGCCAGCGATATGTATGACGCTGCTGTCGATGCCGACGCTCTTCTTTTGGTTACCGAATGGAAACAATTCAGGATGCCCTCGCTGCCAGTCCTGAGACGCACCATGCGCCGCCCACTGATTATCGACGGGCGCAACATCTACGATTCTGAATATTTGCGTGAATCGGGATTCACCTATGATAAAATCGGTTAATTAGAACCACATTCATGTCACCTCAAAACCCGATGGCTGCCAAAATAAAACGTCTTTTAGGAAGTCGACTCTCGCTCGATTCCCTTTGGTCGGTTTTTGGTAACGGCATGGGCTATGGGCTCCTGCTCATTGCAGGCATACTTATTGCCCGGAGACTCGGAAGTGACATCTATGGCGAATACGGACTTGTGAAAACGACTATGATTTACATTGCCGGATTTGCTACTTTGGGACTCGGATTGACCTCTACAAAATATATTTCAGCAGCTTTAGCCGACGATCCGACCAAGGTGAGAAGTCTTGCTAAAGATGCCATGGTCATTACCTTCGCCTTTAGTTTTACCCTGGCAGTTTTATTGGCTATCTTCGCCGCTCCCTTGGCTCAATTTCTTGACACCCCTTCCCTGACAGGAGCTTTCCGCGTTTTAGCCATAATCATAATCTGCAAGGCGATGAATACAACTCAAAACGGAATTCTCGCCGGATTTGGACTCTTCCGCATCATCGCCCGTAACTCCATTCTTTCAGGAGCGTTAATGTTAGCTCTGTGCGTACCACTGACCATTAAATGGGGCTTAAATGGCGCATTTGGAGCGTTGACTGCATCCCAACTTCTCAATGCAATTCTAAATCAGATTTATCTTTCCAGATGTCTGAGACAATTGCGAGACCAAGTTAAAATCTCCCAAAAGAAAGAGCTGGTGCTTTTCTCTTGTCCGATTGCGTTGCAGGAACTCAACTATACAATTTGCGCATGGGGAGCGATGGCAATTCTCACAAAACTGTCAAATGTTGGTCAAGTAGGTATTTATACCGCAACCGCCCAATGGGTCAGCATTATAACTTTTATCCCCGGGCTACTGCAAAACGTTATTCTTTCTCATCTGTCCGGCTCAATCAATAACGCAGAGCGACATTCTCATACGCTTCGAACCATGCTGGCAGCCAATTTCATCTCCACTGCTATTCCGTTTGTCGTAATTTTCTTTTTAGCCGGATGGATTTCAACATTCTATGGGAATACTTTCTCCGAGATGGCCTCCGTGATGCGAGTGATGACATTTTCAACCATTTTCTCAGCCTGCTCGAATGTATTCTACTCCGAGCTCCTATCCCAAGGCCACAATTGGCTTACACTTGTATGCCGTCTTGGCCAGGAAATCACATTATTGGTTGCGGGGTGGTTATTACTCATTTATCCGGCAGGCCGAAACGGAGCCATGTCAATGGGGATTGCCTACCTCTGCTCAGCAGTCGTCTCTTTCTTACTGCCTTTCACATCAACTTTGATCACTAATCGAACACACCGACAATGTCAGCCAACTTAAAAAAAATCATATTGGGATTAATCTGCATTGCCGGATGCGCATCCATCATGCGCCAAGCCCCGATGGTTTGGATTCCGTACAACGTGTTGTACTGGTTGAAATTCGTGTGGATATTACCCTTGTTGATGCTACTTTGTCTGACACCCCGCGATTTTCTGAGAAAGAAGCTTTTCCCTCTCTACGCATTCATCGGACTATTTACTCTCTTTTGCATAATAGCCTCTTTTGCCACCGGTTACGATTATTTTGGACGCGACTTATACAACATTTGTTGCAGTATGACAATTGCTGCGATCTCCTTCGTCTATTGGGAAAATTATGGTAAGGAATCGGACTTACGAATAATGGCGAATGTTATGTTGGCTCCCGCTCTAATCTATGCGGTTTATTTTTTCATATTCGAGCTCCCTACTCTTGATTATTCTCTATATAGGAGCGGCTACGGTGATAAAAATGCTCTTTCGTTAGTCTTCTTGACTGTAGTAACATTCTCTATTGCCATTCCTCCAAGTCAATCCCGAAAAGGAGTGTACTGGCAAAGATTTTCTGAGATAGTCATCTTTTTAGCCATATTGTTACTCCGAAGCCGGGCAGTCTATCTTGGAGTGATGTTCCTTGCCATATTCGGGTTCTTTCGAATTAAAAATACGCGAACAAGATACATCGTTTTAGGAATTACGGCAGCTTTAGGCATAATCATCATGGCAGTGCCGTATTTCTACGAAAACATTGTGAATCAATTAATTCTCGCTTCTCGTCCTCTTGACAATCCTGAACTTTTTTTCTCTCACCGACCAAGTCTGATTGCCAAAGAGATGCCGACATCAAGTCTCGAATGGCTTCTTGGCAGAGGATGTGTATATCTCGACAGCTTCCCGATAGCAAGTATCATTCAATATGGTGTCATCGGGGCTATCCTCATTTTTAGTTTTATTCTTTGGGTCGGAAGTGAAATCACGCGGGCTTACCGGCCACATCGTGGGTTATCCATGGCCACAATGCTTGTCTTTTGGATCATCATCATAAATTCACTTCTGGAGGCCCATCCACCTTTTGGCACGGGAATTAAATGCTTCATGCTCTGGATGCTTTTTGGTTTTACACTTGCCAACGCTAAAACCGGAGTGAGGGGAAAAATTAAAACTTCCGCAAATAGGAATTCAAAGGGATGAAAATTTTGTATTATCTCAGCAGCTATCCTTCGATTGCCGGTATACCGACAGTCACTGAGCTCATAGCCGATGAATTGCTAAAGCGAGGTCACAAGGTAGATATAGTTGCCGGAACCTCTTCTTTGGAAGGGACTACGATCCATCATAAACATTTTCGGAATTTTATTCTCCCCGAACCTGAGAAATTCGATTCAAAAGAGAAACGTGAGCGATTTCAAGAAATCCTCACCAATGAAAATTACGACATCGCTATTTTTCAAGACAGCTACGCTTCCAACCATCAGATGGTGGTAGAATGCATAAAAGACGCCGATGTGCCTCTGGTGGTCTGCGAGCATAATACTCCCGATTTCGTTTTGAAGAAACGCAGCATCAAGCCCATATTTACCAAATTGGGATTCTTGCGACGGCTTCTCCATCCCTATTTATTATACCGCGACCGTCGTCGTAAAAAATATCTTTTTGAGCATTCTGACCGCTACATACTTCTGTCGGAAAATTTTAGAACGGAATTTAATCTCGTCACCGGAGTGAATCCACATCATCCCAAACTGGCGGCAATTCCAAATCCCTGCTTCATTCCTGAAGAAACACCTGGTAAGAAAGAGAAGTTAGCATTATTTGTAGGCCGATTGGTTCCGGAAAAAAGAGTTGACCGCCTTATCAATATATGGAAAGAGGTTGAAAAAGATTTACCGGGATGGAAATTCTTAATAATCGGAGACGGTCCGGAAAAGAGGAAACTCGAGAAATTACGAGAAAACATTGGGGCAAAAAATATTGAATTTCTATCGACTCGCAAACCGGATGAGTACTATCGTCGCGCTTCTATCGTATTGTTAGCCTCCCAAATGGAAGGCTGGGGTATGGTCCTGACAGAAGGAATGGCAAACGGATGTGTGCCAATTGTACTCAATTCGTTCTCATCCCTACAAGATATAGTCACCGACGGAAAGGAGGGAAGAATAGTTTCCTCTCATTCTCTGCCACTATGGAGAGAAGCCATTATGTCAGTTTGCTCAAAATCAGAAAATTTTGAACAAATGAGTCAAAATGCATTTGCCAAAGTACAAGATTTCGATGTATCGAAAGTGACTGATATGTGGGAAAAGCTTATGGCGGATGTAATAACAAAATCTAAGACGGATTCGCATGACCAGTCTCCAACCCGAAAATAAATCTTTTGAGAGTCAGACATTTAAGTACCTGATAATCGCTGCACTGACGGGATATGTGGTGTGGTTTTGTCACGAATGCAAAATCACAGACAACACCTATACTCTGATGGCAGCACTCAACTCACTGGTGTGTGGCTGGTATCTATTTTCAACCCGGGTAGGCCGCTACACCCTCAATAAGATGGTGAACCTGTTTATTCTCATCTTTTTTATATTAGCCAATGCAATTCAATATGGCGATTCAAATGTAGTGTTGACATTCTCGCTTCATCTTTCGGCCGAAGATTTTCAGAATTTCCAATTTTTAGTATTTCTCAACCTTATTGTTTACAACACATTATATTTCAATTGGAGTAATAACAAAATACCGGGAAAGTTTTTCGAAGGAAGTGAGAAACTGAAGATCTCCGATGTCAATCTCATCTCAGCATCGGCTATTGCCACCATGCTTGTGTTCATCTACTTCCAATTCAACTTCAACGCAATTTTCATGCGGGGCTATTTGGAAGAATTTATCGTGAGGAACTCGGATGCAATCTCTCAGACCGACAATCTACTGTTTGAAAAAATCATACGGCCTATCCCGGTTGCGTGTCTGCTTATCTCCCTGCTTACAAACACAGCTCCACGCCTTCGAATCATTCTCTTTGTGTTTGCCATCGTGGCAGACTTTCCCATGGGTTTGTCCCGAAACGCAGTTGCGATTTATTGGTTGCCTATCTTCATTGCTCTTTTCGACAGATATCTACGAAAAAACCGAATGGTTTGGGTCATGATTATCGGTATGCTGATTATTTTCCCTTATCTGGATAATTTTCGGGACCGATACCAAACACGGCAGGTGGAAATCAGCATGGAGTATCTCAACACGATGAATTACGATGCCAGCCAGATTTATATGGCAACCATTAAGACTCAAACTATCACTTATGGCCGACAGCTCCTGGGTGTGCTTCTTTTCTTTGTACCCCGAAGTTTATGGCCCAACAAACCAATTGGAAGCGGATATTTTCTAACTGAACAGAATGGTGCTTCGTTCAACAATGTCTCGATGCCATATTTCAGCGAAGGATTCATCAACTTCGGATGGTTTGGAGTTTTGCTCTTCACTGTGGTACTGGCATGGTTCACTGCCAAAATCGACATCGCATTCTGGAATGCAAAAGCAAAAGGAAGCCGGTCTTATAAACTGGGATATTATCTTATTCTTTTAGGAGCAGTAATCTTCATCATGCGCGGTGACCTGATGAGCTCGTTCTCCTATACTCTTGGAACTCTTTTCTCTTATTGGATAGCTTATAAGTGTTGCCAACGCAAACTCAGCAAAAGCCCCACCCGAATAAGATGATTTTTTCTTAATTAATTTTCCGTCATAAATACTCAACTCCAAAATTTCCTTATACTAAATGTCTGTTTTCAAAGATAAAACATTATTAATCACGGGAGGCACCGGCTCATTCGGGAATGCCGTGCTTCGGCGTTTTCTCGATTCAGATATAAAAGAAATTCGCATTTTTTCTCGCGACGAAAAGAAGCAAGATGATATGCGTCATCGACTCAACAACCCGAAGGTGAAGTTCTATATAGGCGATGTTCGGGATAAAAGCTCGGTCGATAACGCCATGCGCGGTGTGGATTTGGTCTTTTCGGCCGCTGCACTCAAACAGGTGCCTTCTTGTGAATTTTTTCCTCTTGAAGCCACACGCACAAATGTCTTCGGGACAGAAAACGTGCTCTGTTCGGCAATTGAAAACGGAGTGGAGAAAGTAGTAGTTCTTTCAACCGACAAGGCTGCTTATCCCATTAATGCAATGGGAATCTCAAAAGCATTGATGGAAAAAGTGGCTATTGCAAAAGGTCGCAGTCTCGGCAAAGACGCTCCGACTACAATTTGCTGCACTCGATACGGCAACGTGATGGGTTCGCGCGGGTCTGTAATTCCCTTATGGGCAGGTCAAATTATCGAAGGTAAACCGATTACAATCACTGATCCGGAAATGACCCGATTTATGATGACACTCGACGATGCCGTCGACCTCGTTGTCTATGCTTTTACCCACGGCCAAAATGGTGATTTGTTTGTCCAAAAAGCTCCCGCTGCAACTCTCCGCACCCTTGCGGAAGCTATGCGTCAGCTTTATGGGAAGATCAAACCGGAATATGCCGGGACTGAAATCCGAACCATCGGTACGCGACATGGAGAAAAGCTGTTCGAGACTTTAGTCACTCGCGAAGAGATGGCAAAGGCTATCGATTTGGGCAATTATTTCCGAATCCCTTGCGATAATCGGGATTTGAACTATGACCGGTATTTCTCGGAAGGCAACTGCGAGCTTTCTCAAATCGAAGACTATCATTCTCACAACACCCGGCGTCTCAATGTGGAAGAAATGAAAGATGAACTCCTTCGACTTCGCTTTGTCAGAGAAGACCTCGGAATAGAAGTGGGAGGAACTGATCTGGGACCGATCCGTTCGGAATAATCCATCTCGTCTAATCATTCAATCATTTTAGAAATGAAAATTTTAGTGACGGGAGCTAAGGGATTTGTAGGACGCAATCTATGCGCAAGATTAGACACAATGCGCAAAAATCACATTCCTTTGCCCGGAGGTGAGTATGTGGAGGAAGTGATGCGTTTCGACATTGATTCTCCACAAACCGATCTTGAAGATTTCTGTCGCACTGCTGACTTCATTTTCAATTTTGCCGGTGCAAATCGGCCGACAAATCCAGACGACTTCACTCGGTCTAATTGCGATTTCATCTCCCTTCTGACCGATTTATTGAAAAAACACGGTAATCAAGTTCCGGTGATGACTTCCAGTTCTATCCAAGCGTCTTTGGAAGGAAGATATGCCGGTTCTCCCTACGGGGAGAGTAAATTAGCCGGAGAACGAATCTTGCAAGAGTATGCTCGCTCAACCGGAGTAGAAGTTTTCATTTATCGCTCTCCCAATCTTTTTGGAAAGTGGTGCCGACCCAATTATAATTCCGTGGTTGCGACTTTCTGCCACAATATTGCTCACGAACTTCCGATTCGAGTTGATGACGCTTCGACGAAGCTTGAACTCCTATACATTGACGACCTGGTGGATGAAATGCTTGAACTCCTATGTGCAAAAACACGCCCAGCTATCCCGGCCGATGGTATTATGTCCCCTCGACACACTCACATCGCTACGTTGGGGGAAATTGAAAAACTTTTGCGCCGCTTCAATCAGCAGCCATCGTCGCTCCTGATGCCCGATATTCCCAATAATTCATTTGCAAAAAAGCTTTATTCTACATATTTGACCTATCTGCCAAAAGAAAAAGTTGCAGTGTCACTAACATCCCACGCAGATCACCGGGGAAGCTTTACCGAACTATTGCGCACCGAAAGCTGCGGTCAGTTCAGCGTAAATATTTCTGAACCGGGAATAACGAAAGGAGGACACTGGCACGATACAAAATGGGAATTCTTCATAGTGGTTCACGGCAAAGCACGAATAAGAATGCGTCAGATCGATTCCGACGAAACGCTTGAATTTAATGTGTCGGATCAAAAAATGGAAGCCATTCATATTTTGCCGGGATACACTCATGAAATTACGAATATCTCGCAAACCGAAAAATTGGTAACTGTGATGTGGTGTAACGAATGCTATGATTCCTCCCATCCCGACACATTCCCCGAAAAAGTATAAAATGAATAATACCGAATTTGCAGAAATACGATACCCGGACAACGGACGCCTAAATCTGCTAATCATAGCCGGCACCCGACCCGAAATCATTCGATTATCGGCCATCATAAAGCGATGTCGAGAAAACTTCAATGTAATTCTCGCACACACCGGTCAAAACTACGATTACAATCTTAACGGCATTTTCTTCCGCGATTTGCAACTTGCTCCTCCGGAAGTATATCTCGATGCCGTCGGAGATAATCTCGGAGAAACCATGGGTAATATTATCGCATCCACTTATTCTCTGATGGCTGCAATCCGTCCGGACGCAGTGATGGTGTTGGGCGACACGAATTCCTGTCTGAGTGTGATTGGAGCAAAGCGACTGCATATTCCCATCTTCCACCTTGAGGCTGGCAACCGCTGCTTCGATGAATGTCTGCCGGAGGAAACCAACCGCCGAATTGTAGATATAATCTCCGATGTCAATATCTGCTACTCCGAAAACGCCCGACGCTATTTGAACGCTTCAGGAGTAGCTCCTCAACGCACTTATGTCTGCGGCTCTCCAATGGCGGAAGTGCTTGCAGACAATCTACCCCAAATCCTACACAGCGACGTTCTCACCCGCTTGGAGCTTGAACCAAAGAAATATATTCTCCTCTCAGCCCACAGAGAGGAAAATATAGACACCGACAGCAATTTCCGCTCTCTTTTCGAAGCTATCAACGAAATGGCTCGCAGATATGACATGCCGGTAATCTACAGTTGTCATCCGCGTTCGAGAAAAAGGCTCGAATCCTCCGGATTCCAACTCGATGCAAGAGTCCGATGCATGGAGCCAATGGGATTTCACGACTACAATGCCCTGCAAATAAATGCTTTTGCCGTGGTAAGCGACAGTGGAACTCTCCCCGAAGAATCCTCTTTCTTTCTCTCGAAAGGCCATCCCTTCCCCGCTGTGAGTATTCGCACATCAACCGAGCGACCTGAGGCTCTCGATTCCGGTTGTTTCCTTTTAGCCGGCATTGATACTAAATCGTTACTTCAAGCTATAGAAACTGCGGTAAATCTTACTCAGAATGGCCACCACGGGTATTCCCCTAATGTCTATACGGATGAAGATGTTTCTTCTAAAATCGTCCGCTTGATTCAATCCTACACAGGCATTGTCGATAAAATGGTTTGGCGAAAAAAATAAGCTCTTCTTTCCTCTTCTTCAATGACACCCAAAAGGATTCTCATATTCACCAATCATTTTCACCCCGAGCCTTTTCGGGTTAACGACATAGCCTTTTATCTTGCAAAAAAAGGCCATAAAGTGACCGTCGTCACCCAAACGCCGAACTATCCCACGGGCTCATTCTATGACGGATATGGGGTTTTTCGACGCAGCCATGAAGAAATCGATGGAGTGGAAGTGTGTCGGATGCCGGTCATCCCACGAGGAAGCGGAACCGCAATACCCTTGGGGCTTAACTATTTGAGTTATTTGGCAATGGCCTCAGCAAAAGCTTTGATGCTTCTTCTCCGAAAGAAATTTGATGTGGTCTTCGTTCATGAAACTTCACCTATCACAATCGGAATACCGGCTGTAATTTATAAGCGACTGGCTCGAAGACCAATGCACTTTTGGGTGCTTGACCTTTGGCCTGAATCCCTCTACGCTGCCGGTATCGAAAATCCTCGAATTCATTCTTTCTTCCGATCACTGGCCCGTCGCATCTATCACAATTCCGATTCAATTTTAATTTCCTCCGAAGGGTTTGTCGAACCAATCTGCCAAATAGGCAATTTCAAACATAAAATCCAATTTTATCCTAATTGGGCTGAAGACATTTTTTCAGAAAATAATGATTCAAAGCGAAATATCCCTCTTCCCGATGGATTCCGGATTCTTTATGCCGGCAATCTTGGAGAGGCACAAGATTTTCCGACTGTGTTGCAAGCAGCACTATGTTTGCGCGACAAACCAATAAAATGGATATTTGCCGGAGATGGTCGCGCCCGACACTCTATCGAGGAATTCATAAAAACTCACAAGCTGGAAGAAAATGTGATTCTTCTCGGGAAACTCCCTCTCAAAGAAATGCCCTCATTATTTCGAAGAGCTGATCTCACATTAGCTTCCCTGAAAGATATCCCCGGAGTCGGCCTGACGATACCCGCAAAAATTCAAGCGTATATGGCGGCCGGCCGACCAATATTGGCAGTAATGACAGGATGTGGCGCTGAAATAGTCCAAAAAGCCGAAGCCGGATTTGTCTCTTCTCCGGGAGATGTGGATTCTTTGGTAAAAAACGTAATGCGTGCTGCATCCGACCCAGACTCCCTCTTACGAATGGGAGAAAACTCGCGTCGTTTCTATCTTGATAATTATGAACGAAACGCTTGCCTGAGAAATATCGAACATATATTATTCAAAAATATTTAAACTTTGGAAACTACTATCACATTCAACTATCCTCTAATAAACGTATTGGCATTTTTAGCAGCCTTTATTCTTACTGCGATAGCTCTGCCGATAGTGATCCGAAGCGCTGTCAGATATCACAAAGTTGACAATCCCGGCATCCGAAAAATACACACATCGCCGGTGCCCCGACTTGGAGGTATAGCCTTTATTCCTATAGCTCTCCTGACCACTACACTGATAATCGGGACTGCCTTTCGATTCGGTTCAGTTACCGGGTGGAATGCTCTCTCTCATTATGTCGGCCCCATTCTCCTTGCCGGCACGGCGTTAGCTTTCATCTACGGGGTCGGAGTGGTAGACGATTTGGTAGGAGTTCGCTATCGAGTAAAATTTGGTGTACAGCTACTCGCATCGCTATTAGTAATTCTTTCCGGCACTTCGCTCGACAATCTTGGAGGATTCCTCGGCATAGAGCAATTACCCCAATGGATTTCCTGGGTTCTAACTATAATATTTTTCATCGGGCTCACAAATTCAATGAATCTCATCGATGGAATTGACGGACTATGTGCATCCCTGAGCTTTTTGGCTTTTCTGTGCTTCGGCTTTATTTCCCAGGCCGGAGGCAAGATTTCCCTGGGTCTTCTTTCCTTCACCTGTGCCGGAGCAATTTGCGCTTTCTCAATATATAATATTTGGGGGAAGGCAGAACGAAACCATAAAATCTTTATGGGCGACACCGGATCTATGTCATTGGGATTACTCTTAGGTTACGCTGCGCTACAAATTCCTGAGTTGGTCAAAGTCAGTGAAATCCCAACTACGGGCCAATCTCTCGTATACGCTTTCACTCCTCTCATGCTCCCGGTCATGGATGCAATACGCGTTTTTTTACTGCGTATTCGTCAGGGTAGAAATCCTTTCCTGGCCGACAACAATCATATCCACCATAAGCTTTTGGCTTTGGGGCTGAGCCAAAAGAAGACGCTCTGTTGGATTATCTTTTTCGATATCATGTTGATAACATTCAACTATCTCACAGCTCCTTGTCTGAATATCAATTTGATAGTGGCAATCGACGTTGTCTGGTGGGTGGCCATAAACTATGCTCTATCCGGTCTTATCTCACGTCAAAAAAATAAAATCTCCTGACTATCTCTTACCGAAACAATGGGTAATAAACGTATTCTACTCTGTCTCTGCCGCATGGGTGGAGGGGAAATGAAATATATCGAAGAAGCCTTCGCTGATAATTGGGTAGTTCCTCTTGGTCCAAATGTCAATCGCTTCGAAAAGGAATTGGAACAATTTCTTGACTCAGCACCTTCGGAAAAACGGCTCGATTCCATGAAAATTATTCCGGCAAAACTCCCTCAAAAAAATGTAGTTGCGCTCTCTGCCGGAACTGCGGCAATACATTTGGCTATGATTGCCTGCGGAGTAAAAGCCGGCGATGAAGTAATAGTCCAATCGTTCACTTTCTCCGCCTCTGCCAATCCCGTCTGCTATTTGGGAGCGACCCCGGTTTTTGTGGATTCGGACCCCGAAACGTGGAATATGAGTCCTGAACTCCTCGACAAAGCAATTGCGCAACGACTGGAGATAACCGGCCGACGCCCCAAAGCCATTATCCCCGTTTATCTCTACGGCATGCCCCCAAAAATGCATGAAATCATGGAAGTGGCAAAAAAATGGGACATCCCCGTGATTGAAGATGCCGCTGAAGCCCTTGGAAGCCGATATTGCGGACTGCCGGCCGGAACTTTCGGTCTGTTCGGTGCGCTTTCTTTCAACGGAAATAAAATGATTACTACTTCCGGAGGAGGTGCATTGGTTTGTCCTGATGGGGAGACAGCTCATCGAGCCTTATTCCTGGCCACTCAAGCTCGCGAGAATCATCCTTATTATCAGCACGAAGAGATTGGCTACAACTATCGGATGAGCAATATTTGTGCCGGAATAGGGTGTGGACAAATGGAAGTGCTGGATAAACATATCAGCCATCATCGACAAGTCCAACAGCTTTATCGCGAACTGCTCGGGGCAGACAAGCGACTTCGACTTCTCGACAATCCGTCAGTGGAGTTCGATTCTAATTTTTGGCTCTGTGCAATTACCCTTGCCGCGGAGACACACGTCAAAGGCGAAGAAAATATACCCCAAATTAATGGAGCCCCGGACCCCGGTGTAGAAGCTCTGAGACGCATCATGGACGAAGCTGGAATCGAAACACGACCACTTTGGAAACCCATGCATCTGCAACCAGTGTTTAGTTCTTCTCCTGCTTTTGTCAACGGAGTGAGCGAAAGCCTGTTTCGGAGAGGTCTATGTCTCCCGGCAGGCCCATGGGTGACTATGGACGATGTCCATAGAATTTCCGATACCATCCTTTCTTCCCTAATTTAATTGAAACTCAAATTTATGACACCTACCCACCCCATAAAGAGAGCCCTCATAACAGGAGTGACCGGACAAGACGGCTCTTATCTGGCCGAGTTCCTCTTGGAAAAAGGCTACGATGTTCACGGCATAATTCGCCGTAGTTCAGTGGATTTTCGCGAACGTATTTCTCACCTCGAAGGAAATCCCCGTTTCCATCTTCACTATGCCGACCTGTCCGACTCAATGAGCTTGATGCAAGTGGTAGGCAAAGTGCGTCCGGATGAAATCTATAACCTTGCCGCTCAAAGTCATGTGCAAGTTTCCTTCGACGTGCCGGAATTTACAGCCAACGTCGATGCTGTCGGTGTGCTCCGTATTCTCGAAGCCGTCCGACTCTGCGGATTGGCCCATTCCTGCCGAATCTATCAAGCATCGACTTCCGAACTCTATGGAAAAGTAGAGGAAGTGCCTCAAAACGAAAAGACTCCTTTCCATCCTTATAGCCCTTATGCCGTAGCCAAACTCTATGGGTACTGGATAGTGAAAGAATATCGCGAAGCATACGGAATGTTTTGTTGCTCCGGAATTCTTTTCAACCACGAAAGCGAACGAAGGGGTGAGACTTTCGTCACTCGAAAAATTACTTTAGCCGCTGCCCGGATTGCGCAAGGCAAACAAGAAAAACTCTTTTTGGGTAATCTATCCTCCCTCCGGGATTGGGGCTATGCACGCGACTATGTGGAATGTATGTGGCTTATCCTTCAAAACGACCGCCCCGAAGATTTTGTCATCGCTACCGGTGAGCAACACTCAGTGCGCGAATTTGCCACTCTCGCATTCCGGCGTGTAGGAATTGAACTCCGATGGGAAGGAGAAGGAGAGAATGAAAAAGGAATTGACTCGGCCACCGGCAAAATTATCGTCGAAGTCTCGCCCGACTTCTACCGGCCCACAGACGTAGTCAATCTTTGGGGCGACCCGACCAAAGCACGAAAAGAACTCGGGTGGAATCCTCAAAAGACCTCTTTCGAACAGTTAGTTAACCTAATGGTCGATTCCGATATGAGAAAAGTGGCCTCCGAAAGAGCATCCGACTATGTCAAAGTCAATCTCGAAGAATTTCTCGAAAAAGGAATCGTCAAATAAGTCAACGCAGATTTACAATGGAAAAAAATGCTAAAATCTTCGTAGCCGGACACCGGGGAATGGTGGGATCCGCGATTGTCAGAGAGCTCCTGCGACAAGGCTATTCCAATATCATCACTCGCACCCATGCCGAACTTGACCTCATCAATCAGCAGAACGTGGACGATTTCTTTGCCGACCAACGTCCCGAATATGTATTTTTGGCCGCTGCCAAGGTGGGAGGGATTGTGGCCAACCAATCCGCCCTGGCCGACTTCATGTATGACAACATGATGCTCGAAATGAACGTCATTCACGCTGCATGGAAAAACGGCTGCAAAAAACTTCTTTTCCTTGGTTCCTCATGCATATATCCTCGCCTTGCTCCTCAACCCATGAAAGAGAATTGTCTTCTGACTTCGGAACTTGAGCAAACCAACGAGGCATACGCACTCGCCAAAATATCAGGATTGAAATATTGTGAATATCTAAACAGACAATACGGCACTGATTATATCTCCGTAATGCCTACGAATTTATATGGGCCCAACGACAACTACCATCCCACTCATAGCCACGTCTTGCCGGCTTTGATCCGTCGATTCCACGAAGCTCGTGAAAACGGTCTGGAATCCGTCACCTGCTGGGGCGACGGCTCTCCACTGAGAGAATTTCTGTATGTCGACGATCTCGCCAACCTGTGTGTTTTCCTGATGAATAACTACTCCGGTAATGAAACTGTCAATGCCGGCACCGGAAAAGAAATATCCATCAAGCAACTAACCGAGCTTGTCGCTAAAATTACAGGATATTCCGGAGAAATCCTTTGGGACACATCTCGGCCCAATGGTACTCCACGCAAACTACTCGACGTCTCAAAAGCCAAATCTCTCGGATGGGTATATTCCACCGAACTCGAAGACGGTATAAAACTTGCCTATCAAGATTTCCTCAACAATCCCATGCGCGCAGAGCGATAAACTTTTAACCGTTTTTCCGACATGCACCTATGCATGTCAAGAGAGAACTTTATTAAATTTCTTAACATTGGCAGTTTTCTTAAGTTGGTTTAAGAAAACTGCCAATCATTATTTTATCATTTCTATTTATTTGGTTTGATTATTTTATTAATTTATTTTTGTCGTGTAATCATTTCTTTTCGATAAATCATAGCTTACTTAGAAAGACGGTTTCCACCTTAATATTAACTAAATAATTAAACAATGAAAAAAATTTACCTCAACAAGATTTCTTCTGCGTTATTTGGGCTGACGATTCTCGGATGCGGTCTTTTCAGCATTGAGGCTTTAGCTGCTACAACCTACAACATCAACGGCATCCTCTATTCCGTAGCCGATGAGGCAAAGGCTACGGCCATGGTATATGAAGCTGCAGATCCGGAGACTCTTAGTGGGGATATCATTCTCCCTGAGAAGGTAACTCTCGATGGCAAGGAATACACACTCACCGAAATCGATGGAGCCGCATTCAAAGACTGCTCTAAGATTACTTCAATGACTCTCCCTTCCACCATTACAGAAATCGGAGGACAGGCTTTCAATGGCTGTAGCGCCATGAAGAGCTGCAACCTGGAGAATACCCAGATTACTACACTGAGCGTTTCTATGTTCCTATATTGCGGGAGTCTTGAATCAATCACCATTCCCGGAACAGTAACAACCTGCGGAATCAATCCTTTTATGGAGAATTTATCTCTTAAAGAGATTAAGGTAGCTGAAGGGTGCAAAGCTCTGACCTCTGTAGACGGTGTTCTTTTCTCTGCTTCAAAAAAGACTCTTCTATCTTTCCCTCCCGGGAAAACCCAAAATTACACCATTCCGGATGGTACAGATACAATTGCCAATAGCGCCTTTTGCATGGCAAGAAATTTGAAAAATGTTAATTTCCCCGAATCAGTTACTGTTATTGATAACAGTGCCTTCCTCCGTTGCGACTCACTTCAAAAAATTGAACTTCCCAAGTATGTCAAGAAACTCGGCTCATCCATTTTTAGAGAGTGCAAGAAGGCCAAAGGAGAGATTGTTATTCCTTCTACCTGTACTTCCATGAGTATGAATGCTTTCTATTACACCGCAATTTCGAGTCTCTCAATTCCGGCATCAGTCAAAAGTGTACCTAACTATACGGCACAATATTGCGTCCAACTCCGTAAGGTAGAACTTGAGGAAGGTCTAACTTCTATTGGCGATTACGCATTCGGCACCTGCAACATTACTGAAATCAATATCCCTAATTCAATCACCAAAATTGGAAACGGCTGCTTTGAAGGTTCCACAAATCTTCAAAAGGTAACCTTCGGTACGGGTATCAAAACTATTAATATCAGAGCTTTCAATAAACTCACCAGGCTAACCGAGATTACTATTGGAGCCACGACTCCTCCCGATTACTTTGGTACCGCGACATATCCTTGCTTCACTGATGAAGTATATGAGAAATGCGTTCTCAAAGTGCCCGCTGAAGCTTTGGAAGATTATAAGGCAGTCGAGCCCTGGAAGAATTTCAAGAATATTGCTTCAACTTCAGGCGTGGAGGATGTAATGGAAACAACAGCAACCGTTAATAAAGTGCCCGGTGGCATCGAAATCGTCGGCACCGGCAATTCTCCGGTTTCTGTTTTCAATTTGGCCGGAGCTGTAATTTATCAAGGTCAAGCCACAACCATCGAGCTTCCCCGCGCTATCTATATCGTTCGAGTGGGCAATAAGACTTTCAAAATTGCACTCTAACCTTTGTAGTAGATTAATAGGCATAAATCCCGTTATTCTTCCGCTTATGGAAGGTTGTAAAGCAATGAGGGCACATTCATAAAGAGTGTGTCCTTATTGTCCTATTTGTTTGTGAATATTGACCACTTTCACTTTTTTAGACTCTATTTCACAAATTTCTTGGCCTGTTTATCCTCCATTAATTGAATTTATGCTAAATTCGCTTTATGACTGTAATTGAACGACCATTAACCCAATCTCAAAAGTCTACATTAATCAACACCCTGAGGAATGAACCAAAATTCATTGCCCCTGAGACCATGTTCCGTACTTTGATTGACCTCGGCAAACGCCTTAAACTCAAACGTAGGGAAGCTATTATTAAGGAAGGGGAAGTGAGTGATAACATGTATATCATCGTTAACGGGGTCATGCGAATCTATTACCTCGACGGCAATCAGGAGGTAACCCATGCTTTCGGATCTAACGGCACTATGGTGCATCCGATGCACTGCTATTACAAGCACCTACCTTCTCCCGACACCTACGAAGCTTGCTGCCCCACGGAACTACTCATGATTTCCAGAGAAGATTTTAATAATCTGTCAATGAATGATGACAACTTCGCACGTTGGCTACTTAGCATTTCGCAGCTTCAGCTATTCCATTTTGAATTGCGGCGTAAGGTAATCCGGGGAGATGCCACCGAACGGTATCGCAAACTGGTAGTGCACCGTCCGGAAATTCTCCAAAAAGTACCTCTGAAAATTATTGCCTCGTATCTCGGCATTACACCGGAATATCTTTCTAATATCAGATCCAAAACCATCTGATCTCAACACCGAATCCTTCTAATTTCCTCAACAATCCCATGCGCGCAGAGCGATAAGCTTTTAACCGTTTTTCCGACATGCACCTATGCAAGTCGGATTTTTTTATTATCTTTGCCTGTCATATTGTCTGCCACCGACTTATGCAAAATTAATGCAGACAAAAATCCAACTAACAACCATCATGACAATCAACGAGATACAAGACGAGATAATTGAAGAATTCGAAGGGCTAACCGATTGGATGGACCGATATGCCTATATCATCGAACTCGGAGAATCACTCCCTCCATTTCCTGAGAATGAAAAAACTCCGGCCAACCTCATCGAGGGTTGCCAAAGCCGGGTGTGGATTGCTGCTCATCAAGACGAAAATAAAAATATTATTTTCCATGCTGACTCCGATGCCATGATTGTAAAAGGGATCGTCGCTCTGCTCCTCCGGGTGCTTTCCGGCCAAAAACCAACCGATATCCTTGAGGCCGACCTATATTTTATTGACCGAATCGGACTTAAAGATCACCTGTCACCCACTCGATCCAACGGTTTGGTAGCCATGGTTAAAGAAATGAAAAACTACGCGCTCGCCTTCAAGGCGCTCGACCAAAAATAATTCCGCTATTATTATTTAAACAACCTTATAATCTATCGTTTATTTATGTTTGCAAACCAACCCAAAGGCCTAATTCCAGCAGCCTTGAGCAACATGGGAGAACGTTTCGGCTACTATATCATGAATGCCGTCCTCGTCCTCTTCCTTTGCTCCAAATTCGGTCTCTCGGAAGAAACCAGCGCGCTGGTCTACTCATTCTTCTATGCCGGTATCTACGTTCTCAGTCTCGTCGGAGGTCTAATCGCCGACAAAACCCAAAACTACAAAGGCACCATCATTTGGGGTCTGATTATCATGACTATCGGATATGTGGTCCTCTCCATCCCAATTTTGGCTACTTCCGACAATAAGACATGGCTCTTGTCTCTGACATGCGCTGCCCTTTTCTTCATCGCTTTTGGAAACGGTCTATTCAAAGGAAATCTTCAAGCAATTGTCGGACAGCTCTACGATAATCCAAAATACGCTGCTCAGCGTGACTCCGGATTCCAAATTTTCTATGTATTCATCAACATCGGTGGGGTGGCCGCTCCCTTCGTGGCTCCAATGCTCCGCTCTTGGTGGCTCGGTGTCCACAACCTCACTTACAACGCCAAGCTTCCCGCTCTTTGCCATGAATACCTTAGCGTAACTGACAACATGAACCAGCAGAATGCCGACAATCTCTATGCTCTCATCTCTCAGGTAGGAGGGGATGCAAGCGGTGATATCGCTAATTTCTGCACAACTTATCTCGATGTATTCAACACCGGCATCCACTATTCATTTATCGCATCTGTGGCTGCCATGCTCATCTCTCTTTTTATTTTCCTTATCACAAAGAAAGGACTTCCCTCTCCCGCAAAGAAAGAAGCTGTCGCAAGCGTCAATTATACTCCGGAAGAAAAAGCTGCTATGGCCAAAGAAATCAAACAGCGTATGGCAGCTCTCTTCGCAGTGCTTGGAATCGCTATATTCTTCTGGTTCTCTTTCCACCAGAACGGCACTTCTCTTTCACTCTTTGCCCGTGACTTCGTCGAAAGCGGATCTATCGCTCCCGAAATCTGGCAAGCTCTTAATCCCTTCTATGTAATTATTCTGACTCCAGTCATAATAGCAATCTTCTCTGCACTCTCTCGTCGGGGTAAAGAAATTTCTACTCCGCGCAAGATTGCAATCGGTATGGGACTCGCCGGTTTGGCCTATCTCTTCCTGATGATTTACTCTCTTTGGATGGGTTATCCCTCCGCTACCGAATTCCGCCAGGAAGGTGGAGTTATGTCAGGGCCATGGGTACTTATCGTGCTATATTTCTTCCTCACCGTTGCTGAACTCTTTATTTCTCCGCTCGGATTGAGCTTCGTCTCAAAAGTAGCTCCCAAGCACCTTCAAGGTCTTTGTCAAGGTCTTTGGCTCGGCGCTACTGCTGTCGGAAACCTTCTCCTTTGGATTGGTCCGCTTATCTACAATGCAGCTCCAATTTGGGTTGCATGGGCCGTATTCCTCAGCGTTTGTCTCATCTCGATGGGCGTCATGTTCGGAATGGTCAAATGGCTTGAACGCGTCACCCAGTAATAAAGCTCACTATCTCTTCGGATAAAGCCTAATTCGCTTATCCGACACTCAATAAGATATAGCCGGGATGTTTAATTTCCCGGCTATATCTTTACTTTATCGTCTAATTCCCAACCGTGGAAGTTAGTGCGACTTTTATCGCTTCTCCAAAACTATGCAGTCCAGCAGAGCATGATTAGTAATAATATTCATATTTTCATCTTCGGGCTGATATTCAATGGTCAGAATCGACTCGCCTGCAGGTATGTTCACTTTAAGATGATTGGAATAGCCCCAATCATTCCAATTACCCACACCTCGATGAGGAAAAACAAGTGTGCCGACCTTTTCACCATTGATTTTCAGAGTGCGTACACCACATTTATTTTCCGTATTTATCGGGCCGTTGCCATTGGCATAACGTACACTTAAAATATAGTCTCCACCTTCAGGAACCTCGACCGATACTTGTATCGGCTCGCTTGAAGTATCAGTCTCTCTAAATCCCGTCCCGCTAAAACCTTCGACGGGAGTCAATGAGGGATATGAGATTTCCAACGAGGACATTTTAGCCCCCTCTTTGGGGAACTGAATCGTTTGACGCTTGCGATTACTTCGAGGTTCGGAGGCAAACGACTCCACACCGTCCGTGTCAACACCTATCACTTGCCACTCACCCGGCTCGGTAAGCTTGAAAGATGTCTGTCGGGTTTTCCCCACTCGCACTCCGTTGCGTATCACTTCATAACCGGCAATGTACTCTATTGGATTCCAACGCAGTTCATCGTCCTCAATCCAAGCCGTCGGAGTCAATGGAGCGCGCTTGTTGGCAACACGGTTAAGTCCCATCCGTTCAATCGGTTCATTATCGAGCACTATACGTATATCCTTAATTTTCTTAAGCTGGGATGCGCTGAAATAACCCTGAGAATCTGTTTTTTTGCCATCCACATAGATTTCACTAATCGTGTCTCCAAAGCCATCAATCGTAATATTTAATCTTCCTCCCCTGTACGGGAAACCCCGCAATGTTCTGATACCGGCAAACGTCGCCGGAACGAATGGCTTAAACAAAAGTCCATCCGGCTCAAAATTGATTCCAAACAGGATTCGTTGGGTCAACGCAAGATTTCCCGACAGACTCCATAGCATATTGGATGAATTCAATTCCGTAAAATAATCCCCATTGTCAAGATTCAGATTCTCTTTGTTGGTGGCAAAGAGCGCTGCAGGACGGAATATTGAACCTATCCCTTCCACTACACCCTCTTCATTGCCGGCTTTGGCATGAGCCAAAGTCATATAGGAAGCTTCAAACGGCCAAAGCGCATTATTGTGATAGTTGGGAATATCTGCTATCTGAGGATAGAACACCGGCGCGCCAAATGGCGTTTGAGGCATATTCGAAGAGACTACCGATTGCATTGCACGCGGAGTCACATCGTAGAGAATTCCCAATGCTTCTCCAAGCGACTCAGCCCGGGGGTTGAGGATAAGACTGTCGCGACCATAACTATACATCGCATGATAACCCTTCTCAGGCATCCAAAGCTTCGAAGAAATGTTCTCACTCAATTTCGTTGCCAACTCATTCCAGCGGGTAGCTTCCTTTTTCTTACCGAGAAGTTCAGCCATAGAAGAAGCGGCTTTTAGGGCTGCCGAAAACACCACGTTTGTGCTGTGAGCCTCACTTTGGGAAATATCCACGGTTTGCATCCAACGAGGATAACTCTGTTCGCGCCAGTCAATAAATGACGTTTCCCCCTTGATCAGTCCCGAGTCCGACCTGGTTGTCTCAAGGTCTTTATCAAGTGACCGAGCCACAATGGGATAAACCTTCTTAAGCCAATCTTTGTCTCCGGTCACTTTATAAATTTCCCAGGCAGCCAATATCCACACCATCCGGTCGGTGCTTACCGGCCAAGCTCCTCCCGACCCGGTGTCTTGAATTATCTGGCCGCTCGGATTGACTTTGTGCATCAAGGAAATCATTGACGCTTCGGGCTGAAGAGCTGCCATCGCCAAGATGATGGAATAACTGACATCCCTTGTCCATACGCCTGCCCACTCTTTTCCGGTGCGGAGAGTCGTATCGGGCTCTACGGCATTGACCATCTCATCCAATCCCATATTATAAATGGCTTGGTGCAATTTGTTGTCAGTCTCAAGTGTTGGATAAGCCGACAAATCATTTTTTCGTTTCCACACTTGTTCAACGGGCATGAAATAGCCCGGTCTGCCATAATAGTCAGATCGAATTTCATACGGTGAGACGGCCCATGCTTTAAACCGGTCTTGAAAGATGGTATCGCCGATCCAACTATAGGCCTCAGTAGCAACTATCGGTCGCTCTCCCGATTGGTCGTAAGCGAACGCCAATGTCGAACCGACCAAGGCTAACATTGGGATAAATCTAAATTTCATGCAAGAATTCTGAAAAAATATATTATGCTATTCTGTAATCTAAAACTATGTGAAGATTATCTTTATTTCCGGCGTCGACTGCTCGGTTTTCCCGAGCTTCTGCGCTTCCCTTTGCCTCCTTTGGTCGGTTGATTGCGGCCATGATTTTTCTTAGCCGGAGCCAACGGACGATTAGGATTGCCGTCGTCAGAGATTAAAGCAAAGTCAAGTTGTTTGCGCTCCAGATCAGCTCGAGCCACTTGCACTTTAACTTCATCGCCAAGTGTGTATTTGTGACCATGTTTGCGGCCGATCAAGCAATAGTTCTTTTCATCCAGATCGTAATAGTCATCGGCAAGATCCCGAACCGGCACAAGTCCTTCACACATATTGTCATTAAGCTCTACATAGAAGCCCCATTCCGTTACTCCCGAAATCACACCGGTGTAGATTTCTCCCATTCGGTCGGCCATGAATTCCACCTGCTTATAGCGAATCGATGCTCGCTCTGCATTCGCTGCCAACTGCTCCATCTCCGACGAATGTTTACACTGATCTTCCACTTTTAGTTTGTCGGCACTTCTCCCTTTGTCAAAATATCGCTGAAGAAGGCGATGAACCATCATGTCGGGATACCTACGGATCGGAGAGGTAAAATGAGTATAGTAATCAAGTGCTAAGCCATAGTGCCCCACATTATCTGTGGTATAGATAGCTTTGGCCATACTGCGGATGGCAAGCATCGACAGCATATTCTCCTCCCCTTTACCCTTCACATTCTTCAGTAACTTATTGAGACTCTTGTTCACTTCCTTCGCTCTGCCGTCCGCGTTAACTCGATAACCGAATCGTTGGGCTATCAGTGAGAGATTGGCAAGTTTCTCAGGATCCGGATTGTCGTGCACACGATACACAAACGTCTTAGCTTTCTTTCCTTTTGGCACTTTACCAATGAATTCAGCCACTGTCAGATTGGCCAAAAGCATAAATTCTTCGATAAGCTTATTGGCCTCCTTCGATTCCTTGAAAAAGACGCTGATAGGTTTCCCTTCTTTGTTGATGTCAAATCTCACTTCCGCTCGGTCAAATTCAAGAGCCCCAGCTTCATAGCGACGACGACGCAACTCTTGTGCAAGAGAATTCAGGGTCAATATTTCTTGTGAAAACTCACCTTTGCCGGTCTCGATGATTTCTTGCGCCTCTTCGTAGGTGAACCGGCGATCAGACTTAATCACTGTGCGACCGATTCGAGAATTGATTACATTAGCTTTTTTGTCAAGCTCAAAGATGGCGGAAAAAGTCAATTTTTCTTCGTTTGGGCGAAGCGAACAAATTCCATTACTCAAATGCTCCGGAAGCATCGGAATAGTCCGATCAACCAAATATACACTTGTCGCACGATTTTGCGCTTCCTTGTCAATTATTGAGCCCGGAGTTACATAGTGGGTCACATCTGCAATGTGCACCCCGACTTCCCAATTTCCATTGGCCAATTGACGGATGGAAAGTGCGTCATCAAAGTCTTTGGCATCCCGGGGGTCGATCGTAAAAGTCGTGATGCCACGAAAGTCCTCTCGCTTGGCCACCTCTTCAGGGGTAATTCCGGCATCTATTTTTGAAGCCGCTTTCTCTACATTTTGCGGATACTTGTAAGGCAAGCCAAATTCTGCCAAAATGGCATGCATCTCTGCCGTATTGTCCCCTTTGCGACCAAGAATATCAACAATTTCACCTCGCGGATTCATCTCTTCATCCCGCCATTGCACTATTCGCGCGACTGCCTTGTCACCGTGTTTACCTCCTTTCAGTTTGCTCCGCGGAATAATGATGTCGGCTGCCAGAAACTTTGAATCTGTCAGCAATGCCGAATAGTTCCCGTCAACATGGAGAGTACCGATAAACACTTGATCTTTAGGTTCAATGATTTCCACTACTTTTGCCTCCGGTTCAGCGCCCTTCCGGCTCGCAGATACCATCACTCTTACTTTGTCACCATTGAGGGCATGCATCGAATTCCGCTCTGCCACCAGGATTTGTTCATCGTCGATTATCACTGCATTCCGCCCATTGCTACGCCGAACAAAATATCCTATATTTTCCGAACCACGATTGGCTTTCTCCTTATATTTTCCCAATGAAACTTCCAATATCTCATCGGCGGCAGCAAGCGTATCCAACAAATTTATTATATCCAGTCGATTTGAAGGATGCTCAGCTCCGATACCGTGTGCAATCTGCTTATAATTAAACGCCTGTTTGTTCTGGCGTGATAAAAATTCTATTACTTTATCGCGCAACTCGTTCTTCTTCAATCGAGTAACACCTGTTTTTACTTTTACCATATCTGTAAATAATCTTTTTCTAAATTTTGGATTCTTCGATGGACCGCACAATCAGCCCAAGACGCCCATCAGTTGGGGACTGATGTCTCCATCGTTTTGAGTTAAAGTCTCTAATGGTATAACGCTTCTCGCGCTAAATTTGCACCCTCCGGTTAAATTTTTATTTTCCTTTCGAAGGTTGGATAATATTATTTTTCAGCAAATTTCGTGCCAAGAAGCACATTTTCCAACTCTTTTCACTGAGTCACTCTACAACTCCGGCTTCTGTGGTGGGAAACTTTCCGATAGCTATGGTCACAAACAGGGCATCAGTCCCGTTGGCTGCCGGCATCGTTCTCGTCTCAAAGCGCACTAACCCCGAACCGAAATCATAGACTGTAACATCTGTCTCGAAATCATCGTCATATTCCGAGGTTTCCACCACATCCGCACGCCCAAGTCCAAGACTCCCCGCTACATACTCCTCCAAATTTCCCGGAAGAAGATCACCCGAGGATAGATTGCGAATCACTGCAGTCGTGTCCGTTAAAACATCCACCTGCCATCTACCGGGATTCCCTTGAGAATCGGTGTAGAGCGGGCGTCCCTGCCCGTCCGTTAATATTCCCTCGAAATCATACTCCGTGCTGTCAAGTAACTCTCCGACGCTCAACGCATCGGCCAGACTGCGCACTGTCATCGCGATGTCGGCATCGGCATGGAAATAGTCCGGGCTCGAGGAGGGAACGGAAGTGGTCTTATTTTCCTGTTTGCCACATCCTACTGCAAAAAGCACAATTAAAGCCGTTATACCACAAAGCACAACGCCTTCCTTTTTTATTCTATTCTTGGCTCTTAGCATCTGTTCCTCAGACTTTTAGCTCACATCTACGACTTACTGTCCCAAATTTCATGCAAACTTAGTCATTTCTTCTGATTCCAGCGTTAAAGATAGTAAAAAAACAACTCTTGGAGCGCATATTTTTTCACTCTTCTTCAACTTCTGATTTCTTATTTTGAAATCCAGACAGCTTCAAAAACATTTTTTGCCACCATCTTCCGATTATTGAGAGTTTGATTAAAATACAAACTGATGTAACATAGTGAAAAAGGCTGACATCTCGCCAGCCTAATTTCTTCAATTAAAACAACAATAACAACTTTTTTCAGAACGCTTATAGCAGTTTTTCAAATCTGTCTGCACTCCGACGGAGAAAGCAGACTTCTTCGAGACTTCTTGTCTCTCATCTTCATAACGCCCCTTCCTATAGGTTGGTTCAATTATATCCAAAAATTATTTCAGCGCAAGTCCGACAAACGTTCATGTTCAAAGGCATCTATCATCGATCCGGGCGAAACATTCACAATTTCCACTCCACGCCAATCAGCATAATCACGTATGTCGAAATAACTGTTAAAAGTAATTCGAAGACTTTCCAACACATCGTGGAGATGAATTCCCCTATAGGCCTCTATGATCCGTGCCTCCTCCTGTTCGACCCGTTTCTCTTCGTAGAAATGAGCCACAACATTGCAGACATTATTCTCTTTATCGATGCTCAACGTCCGTGTCCATGAGTGATCAGCACCGGCCAGGCGTATCTTCCCGAAGCCTTCACCCATAGCCGCAATTATCGACGCAATCATAACATTGCGTGGACGAGGCATACCTTTGCCTCGCCTGATCAGCCGGTGAGTCAACCATTTGAATCCCTCTAGCGGAGTGATGTTCACCGGTAAAATTTTGACCGTCTCGTTCTTGCCAATCAACTCAAGCGATCGAGCGTAGCGTTCCGACGGGACAAACACCTTCATAGGCCAATCAACTTTCTGCAGTTCTCTCCACAAATCGCCCGAAAGACTGTCTTCCGCTTGCGGGGAAGGGAACAAAACCGGATCTATCATCGTATAGTAATCCGGTTTGAGTCGCCAAAAGTCTTCAGACACCGCTGAATAATTCACCGCCATTCGGCTCACCGACATCAAATAATCCCAATCCTCTGCCATAGTCGTCCGTAGCGAGGGACCGTTGCCCAAAATGATTATCTCGCGGTTGCCATCCACCGACTTCGATTTCCGACTGCGCCGCGACAGCAATCCCACTTTTATCAAAGTCTCAGTGGATGCCACACTCTGCCACGCAAACTTCTTCAGGCTCTTAAGAAATTCTATCATAAGTCTCTGTCTATTCTTCTACATAAGGATAGTGCTCATCTCGTCGTGCTATCACCTCCACGGTATCGAAAAAATCCATTCTCAAAACTGAGACAAGTTTTTCCGACGAAAATGTCAACGTCTGACTCCGCCGACGCAGAATCTCGCGTCCCCAACTCTCCCTTAAGCCCGGAAAAATCGAGAGTACCGGACTCAAAATCGCTGCCCACTTTGCCGGAAGAGTCGTCATGCGGTTATGACGCCCGGCATTAGCCGACATTCCCTCCGCAAGTTCACTCCACCGAGGGTCGCGTCCATCCGTGATATTGTAGATCCCTCCATGAGGAAAAATTGCTTTTATAGCGCGAGCCACATCGTAGGCCGTCACAACCGACAAGCGTGCCTCATTCCCCCGAATATGGAGATACTTCCCCGATACAACATCGGAAAACATACGTGCTGCGCCACCCTTTATTCCTTTTCCAAACATTACACCCGGACGCAATATCGTGACTGGAACTTCTTTTCCCTCAAAAAAATCCTCAATCATCTGCTCGGCTTCCAATTTCGTTTTTCCAACCGGCTCGGAAGGACGACAAATCTCCGTTTCATCAATTCTTTCCCCCTCTTCCCGACCATACACCGCAGTTGAACTGATATAGACAAAATTTCCGATTGTTTTCCCTTTCAATCCATTGAGTAAGCCTGCAGTTCCATCTCGGTTAAGACTCTCAGCACGTCCCGGTTCCTCCGTCCCCGCACAGTGAACCACTAAATCTATTACATTACCTTCGATTTTGGGTTCCTCACGCTCAAGATCGCATTTCACGTCCGAGCCCTCCCCTCGACCCAACTTCAATATATTCCATTCGGAAAATTCCGACATAATATACCCTCCGAGCATTCCGGTCCAGCCGGTCAACAACAGAGTGCTTGGTTTCTTCTTTTCTCCCTGTGAATTCATAGGGGCAAAAGTAATAATTTCTTGGCAAATTTCACTTCTCCGCCCAAAAGAACATTCTTCCTCCTTCCGATGTTTTATCTTAAAACCACATTTCATCTAAATCGAAACGAGACAATAAATTTTAATTGGAATAACTCCACAACTTATAAACATAAATCAAAATGATTAGTCAAACTATCGAAAAGGGTATCAACGCTCAAATTAACGCTGAATTTTGGTCAGCTTATCTTTATCTCTCAATGTCTTGTTCTTTTGCTTCAAAAGGTTACAACGGCATTGCAAATTGGTTCATGATTCAACATCGGGAGGAACTCGACCACGCATATATGCTCATAGACTATCTTAACCGTCGGGATGGAGTTGTCGCACTCGAACCAATCGCAAACGTACCCTCCCAATGGGCTACTCCACGAGAAGCATACGCCGACACTCTCGCCCACGAACAAAAAGTGACTGCTCTTATAAACAATCTCTACGCAGCCGCAGAAGCCGAACACGATTATGCCACCCGTCAAAAATTAAATTGGTATGTAGCTGAACAAGTGGAAGAAGAAGATACCGTCCATGACATCCTGGACACACTCAACCGCATCGGTGACGATGCCACAGGACTCTATCAATTCGACCTCGAAATGGCGAAACGCACCTACTCAGCTCCCCAAACTAACGCTTAATATCTCTTTTATTCATTAAACCACAACTGTAAGGTGGTGATGAACACATAAACGATGCAACCGATTCCTCTCGGAATGCATCGTTTTTTTCTTGTTTCCTTTTCCTGGGGCGTTAAAAACCACCCCGAGAAAAAGAAAGAAAATTAAATGTTAAAAAATCTAAACAACCATTCTAATTCCCTTTGTCATATTGATTTTTAGCTTATCTTTGCACTTTAAATGGGTTCAAGTGTCTGACCAACTCATCCGATCACTTGAATTCCATTTGTAAAGAGTTTACAATTTATTTAAAATCAATCTTATATATCTATGAAACATTGGAAATACCTTTCGATGGCTGCAGCCGGAATGCTGCTCATCACATCTTGTGCTTCCGATGAGCCTGCCATCTCTAACGATGGAGGAGTAAAATTTACTCTTCGGCTCCCCGCGAACCTCACAACTCGTGCTTCTCAGCAATTTGCCGATGGCCGCGATGCTGTCAACCTCACCTACGCAGTCTACAAGAGTGGCACTGACAATCTCGTGATGTCGAAAACTATCGATAACTTCTTCGATGGCACAAGTCTTGAAAATACCCTTTCCATCGATCTCCTCAACGGTGAAACTTACGACATCGTATTTTGGGCTGATGCCGGCACAGATGCCTACACCTTCGACGTGACAAACGCTTCCGTTTCCGTTAATTACGAAAACATTACTTCCAACTCCGAAAAATTCGACGCTTTCTACACGGCCGAGAACGAATTCAAAGTGACCGGTCCCATCCAAAAGACCATCACACTATATCGTCCTTTTGCTCAGATCAACTTCGGCACAAGCGACCTTTACTATCAAGCTGTCACCAAAGAATTCGGCACTGATCTCGCCGACCTCAACACAACTATCTCACTCGGCAATCTGCCCAACACACTCGACCTTCGCACAAGAACAGTATCCGGCTCCGACACTTACGAAAAACAATGTGGTGTCCCCGAAGCTGCCCAGAACTTCCCCACTATCCCCAACGACACTACCGCCTACAAGTATCTGTCGATGAACTACGTTCTTGCAGCTCCCGAGACCGAAATCTACGATATCACCTTCACTGTTCTCAACAACTCTACCAAGAAGGTATTCAACACTCTTAACGTGGCTGCTGCTCCCCTCCAAGCCAACCACCGTACCAACATTTTCGGTAAACTTCTCACTTCAACCAACGAATTCAACATCGTCATCGATCCTATCTTCGACGAGCCCGACTACAACATCGGTCAGTGGGATGGAAAAGCCGTGGAGCCCATCATCAACGAAGCTACCAAATCTGCAAATATCAATACTCCTCAAGAACTTGCAGGTCTCGCTTCTCTCGTAGCGAAAGGTAATAACTATGAAGGCTACACCTTCAACCTCAATTGCGACGTAGATCTCAACAATATCCCCTGGACTCCTATCGCAACCGGAACTTCTCCCCAAGAAAAAGCTTTCACACAAGCTCCCTGGGGCGCTGAATTTGAAGGCACTCCCTTCGCAGGCACTTTCGACGGACAAGGCCACACCATCAAAGGCATCAACCTCAAAGCCGAAACTAACGCTGACGGCGTTTCCGGACTCTTCGCCGGCGTTTCTGGTACAGTTAAAAACATCAACGTTGAAGATCTCAACATCACTGAGACCGGAACTTGGTCTTGTGGCGGTGTTGTCGGAGTACTTCTTGACGGTGGCACAGTTGAAAACGTCAATGTCCTTTCAGGTTCAATCCAGGGCTATCGTGGTGTAGGCGCTGTTGTCGGCCGTATTATCAGCAACGGAACCGTAAACAACTGCTCCAACGCTGCTACCATCAAGGGTACGTATGATGTTGGTGGTATCGTTGGCCATGCCAACAACACTGCCACCGGCGAAAAAATGTTGATTTCAAATTGCGTCAACACAGGTAAAATCACTGCCAACGGCTATACCGGCGGTATCGTCGGCACAAGCTCCGCTTTCATTGAAAATTGCGTCAACAAAGCTGATATCCAGGCAACTTCCCTCACAAGCGTTGGCGGTATCGTCGGCGAACAAGACAACTATGGTGATGTGACAGGCTGCACAAACTACGGCAATGTTTCAAACAACAATCCGGGCTACGGTTGCGGTGGTATCATCGGTTGGATGCGCTACTATGGCAATAGCCAATCTTATCCGGTTAAAGCCGTGATGACCGTGTCAGGTAACACCAACTACGGTGCAATCTCCGGTGGTAATGATGCCGGCGGTATCGTGGGCACTTGCTATAACTTCGGTCAAATCAAAGAAAACTACAACTACGCTCCCTCTTTGAGCGCTCGTACTTTTGGTGGTGGTATCGTCGGAAACATCCAGTTCGATAACACCTTCCCCGGCATGAACGCTGCTGACCGCCATGTGTATGTGACCAACAACTTCAGTTCTACAACTTTGGAAAACATCACTGCGAATCTCAAAGCTGAATTTGCTTATATCAATACCCCCAACTTGACTACCGTTGAAGACAATGAAATGGTAGATCCCAAGACTCCCAACGAATAAACAAACTTTCGGAGTAATTCCGGAAGTCTAACCTACTACCTAAGGAGGATATTTCTTTGACAGAGATATCCTCCTTATTATATTATTATATTATTATATTTTTAATTTTTAACTCTATTTTCCTTATTTAACTACATCAGCTTCGGAAATACTTCATCATATATGGCTACTGAAATCTCAAGGCCGTAAATCAGGAACATCATACAAACACACCGCATCCAAAGAGTAAAGTGTTTTCCATACTTATTAATTAAGTATATTCATCTTTACCAAGTATATATTCTCACTAAATAACTAAATACACTAAATATAGGTGTCAACGTGACAGTAGCCCACCTCTTCTTAATTTTTAGGCTACTGAAAAAGCGCCGGGGATTTCCTCGACGCTTTTCTTAGTTTTACGATGTGTCTAATCTTACAAGGCTACAAGTCGTGTATAGGAAAATTAGGCTTCTACTTGAAATTTAGCGAATGAAATTAGTACGAATCACCGGACTTTCCGGTTCGGGGTGTAGCGGAGAAGAAGCATGAATCTTTTTCAGCAACCACGCCATGTTTGTGCCGAGTGTGCGCATCGTCTGCATTCCCTCGCCATCTTCTTCCACTTGGCCCGGGGCGGCACCGTAAGCCATATTCCAATACTGCGAGGAAACTACCGGCATCGAAAGAATGGTGAAATATTTGTTGAGACGTTCAAACGTGGTGCTTGCTCCTCCACGTCGAGCTACGGCCACGGAGGCAGCCGGCTTGTAGCGCAACATAGCCCCACAACTATAGAATAAACGATCGAGAATAGCACACAAAGAGCCATTGGGTCCGGCATAATATGTAGGAGATCCGATTACTACCCCATCTGCTTCCTGAAGAGCATTTCTCAACTTTTCGTAAAGCTCATCGTGAAAAATACATCTCCCCAGCTCCATACACTTGCCACAGGCAATACATCCCTGGACAGCTTTTGTCCCAATCCAGATTCCTTCGGTTTGCACACCCTCTTTCCGGAGAGCAGTGGCCACCTCCTCCAACGCAAGGTGGGTGTTACCGTTGGGTCGCGGTGAGCCATTGATCAGTAATACTTTCATGACGCCAGGAAGATTAGAGGTAAGAGAGATTGTAACCAGAGAACTCGAGATCGTTTTTAGCACGTTGGAGCAATGAGGGTTCGAGACGGACAGCTTGACGCAAATTGCTCATCACCATCTTTTCGCTCTTCTGACGCGCACCGAGTACAGCGGTTAAATAATAAGTTGTAGCATCGGGAAGCGGGATAGCAGCAAGAGTAGTACGGGCAGCCTTGTAATCCTTGGCAAGAATTTGAGCCAAAGCGGCGTTATTGGTTTTAGAGGCGCCAAAAGCATTGACAGCTTTAGCGGTTTCGCCTTGCATAAGGTAATAAACGCCCAAAGCATCAGCAGCTTCCGGGAGCCCGGCGGCTTGTCCGATTTGAGCGTTGGCAGCTTGGTATCTACCATTCATAAGATCGATCAACCCCAGATTCATTTCGGCTTCCTTTGATTGGGGATTAAGCTGCAAAGCTTTCTTAAACGAATCAGCGGCAGCTGAATAATCTTTTGCCACATACTGCGCCATTCCCAAATTGTTGAATGCACGGTAATCCTGTGGGAACTGCTGCGTTGCTTTGCGATAGATTTCGAGCTTACGTCCATTATTGTCGGTCAGAGTAGCAACATAGAGCATTTCGTCCGCTGTCAGTTTTCCAGGATCTGACGCAAACAGATTAATTAATTCACTGTCGCTTTTCCCAATCGTATTGATGGTCGCCATCACACGTGAATATCTAAGTTGAGGAAGTATCTGATCGGCTAACTCACCAAACACAGCTGACAGATTACGAATCTCCTGTTCACGCTGCACGGGATCTTTATACATTTTCAAGACACTTAATATCAAATCCTTGTCTTGAATGTTACTCTTTTCGACCAATTGCTGGAAACCATCCCAGTCTTCCGGAGTAAACGAGGATGTCAACTCACCGAATTCAGTAATTTTATCGCGTTTCAACTGGTTTTCCAAATAGGCAGCCGTATTTTGCTCGCGCTTCTGAGCCAACTGCTCGTTAAATTCGTAAGACCCCTCGGGAGAAGCATAGGAATTGACTGTCAGACCAACAATTTCTTGATTGGGCGCTTGATTAGCCTCAATAAGTTTTTTATTTAAATCAATGTAATCTGGTTTATCAGTCTGAGAAGAACGCACATTAGCTTGATTGATAAGAAAATGGATGTCAGCTGAATACTTCTCGGAGATAACCTTTTGGAAATTGTCAGGCGCCACAGCCGGCTTAACAGTAGCAGCCGAAGCAAGAGTAGACGTGGCAATCACCCCATTACCCACCTTCACGCGCGGAAGAGTGTAGAGCTTACCATTCTGATCCACATTAAAATCTAAATAAAGTTCTGATTTCTCCATTCCCGGCTGATAGGCCACATTAAAAGGAATATTTACGGAACCCCCATTGATATAACTGATAACCTGGCCATTGGCACGAACATTCTCCCCTTGGAAAATCACCGGACTACCGGCAGCAGACTGCTCCGACTCCGCGTTCCAACAGAGCACCGGGGTAGCTGTCACTTTGGCATTTTTCAACATAAATTTGGCCGGGATAGCGCCGGTCACGGTAGCCGGAACATTTTCTCCGACCGTTTCTATCGGGGTTGGTAGAGTAGAAAAGAAACTGCTTTCAAAATTTCCCTGCTTCTTGGAGCAACTCGTGAGTCCCACAGCGACAACAGCCGCAAGAGCAACATACGAAAGTCTGTAATTCATAGATATATAGTTCTTTATAGTAAAATCAAGAATAATCTCTCACTCGCTCTACCAGACTCATAGCCGGAGAAAGTGAAATCGGGAGTAAAGTTAACTAAAAATTTTATTACCTCCAATGCTCCTAAGCTTTCAAAGGTCAAAAGACATAGATTTATTGGTAAACGACCTGAATGAATTCATGAAAATAAACCTATCCTCCATTTATGAGAGTAGAAATTTGTCTTACACTCAAACTTTATTTATTTCAAAAATTATTTAGGACAATACTGAAATTTTTCTCTAAAAAATTTGGCTATATGACAGAAAGTGTCTAATTTTGCACACAAATAAAGGGGATTTTTGCATTGACCAATTTAAGGGACGCGAATAGAAAATCCCACCAACCTGAAGACTCCGTAGCTCAGTTGGTAGAGCAAATGACTCTTAATCATTGGGTCGTGGGTTCGAGCCCCACCGGGGTCACAACAAGAAAACGGCATGATGCCACAAAGCACTGAAATCATCTGAT
>CAZNMC010000010.1:0-45110 GCA_964574285.1 uncultured Sangeribacter sp.
CGGCATCCAAAAGAAGAACTTTGTCGAAGGAAAGTTTGTCTCCTTCTTTAGTTTCTTCGCCGAGATAGTTGACATACAGATACTTGCCTTCTTCGGCTTTAAACTGCTGTCCTTTAATTTCTACAATAGCGTACATTGCTGATTATAAATAATTTATAAAAAGTAAATCCGTTGGGCGGCGAAGACATCTTCGCTCTTAAAACCGGCCATGGCGGAATAAGCGGTGCAAAGATAGTGATTTTTTTATATTTGGGCAAGTTTATGCGATTTTTTTATTCACTAATTTTTATTTCAAATAAGGGACTTGGCAGAATTGGATTTATTTGTTATCTTCGCATTGCATTTTGAGACGAACGGCCGACTATTTATCTCGGCATCCGATCGGGCTCACAATTACAGTTACATGAATCGAATTGGGAAACTATATTTCAGGTACGGCACGATGGGAAGCGCAAAAACTGCCATGCTTCTCACTACGGCTTACAATTTTGAAGAACGGGGAATGGCTTATCTCTGCTTCAAACCCATTGTTGACACTCGCGACCGAAAAAATGTGATTCGAAGTCGAATTGGCATTGAGCGCGAATGTGGATGGATTTATCAAGACACGGATATGTTTGCGGTAGTGCGCCAAATTTTTGAAGACACTCTCGACCTTCCGGAATGGATTCTTATCGATGAAGCTCAGTTTCTAACCGAAGCACAGGTTGACCAACTCGCGCGAGTAGTTGATGATTATGGGATTAACGTGGTTTGCTATGGATTGCGGACCGACTTCCGGTCTCATCTATTTGAAGGGTCTCGTCGCCTATTTGAAGTAGCTGATACCATCGACGAAATCAAATCCACCTGTTCATGCGGCCGAAAAACAATTGTCAACGCACGCATCGACGGGAAAGGAGAAATCATCACGGAAGGGGCTCAGGTGGAAATTGGAGGAAACGATCGATATATGTCTGTGTGCCGGAAATGTTGGACCAATAAGCGAATTGAACGATTGAGTCGCGATCGCTTACCTTTTGAATTGGATTTGGATTAACGCTATCAGCTTTGGAGGATGTGGCGCAACGAAGCAGAAACGATGAAAGCAAAGCCTCTTCTTGTCGGGAATCCGATGGGAACGGCTTTGCATGAACTGGCTATTACTGAGGGTATTTGGTCCCGAAGCGATGGCTCTGCCGGTGCAACCGACATTCTATCTCTGACTCATCCACATCTGGTTCAGAAGCTATATGAAATATATTTATCGGCGGAAGTAGATATTTTGGTCACAAACACATTTGCTTCGACCGCAAAATGGATTAGCCAACCGGCATTGGCAGAAAAAATATATCGACAAAGTCTGCGGATTGCACAAGATTTGATTGATTCTGTTCCTCACCAAGCTGAGATAGCAGTCTCTGTCGGACCGCTTCCAGCCGAAAACATTTCGCCGACACGGATTTCCGAAGCATTTGAACAGATGGCCGAAACGACTCTGAATGAGGGGGCAAATCGTTTTCTGATTGAAACATCTCTTTCAGCAACCGCCACATTATCAGCTATTAAATCTATCCAAAAAGTAGCTGCAAGGGAAGGCTTTTCTCCCAAGATTCATGTAGAATTCACGCCCAACAGTTTTGGACTCACCATTGATGGAATGAATATGGCAGAGGCTTTCCGGAAGACCGAGGAAGCGGGAGCAACCACCGTTGGGTTGAATTGTATTTTTCCTCCGGAACGGGGGAGAAACCTTTTGCTCAAGGCTGCCGAAACCACCAAGCTTCCACTTAGTTATCGTCCGAGCATCAGTTTCCCCGGAGAAAAAAGCATTTCAGCTCAAGCTCTTGCGAAATTATTTTCTCTACTTCTGCAAAGCGGACGGATGGGATTAGTCGGACCATGTTGCGGTGGGCAAAAGGCTCATCTGATTGCCCTTCGAAATATTATCAAGGCAACTGAGAATCCATTATCGACACACAATTTAAGTACACTAATAAAAAAATAACCACCCTACGATATATAACCATGTTGACTCAAGAAATTCGAAAGCGTATCATTTCACTTATGAACCGTGAAGTTGTACCGGCAATTGGCTGTACGGAGCCGGCCGCCGTTTCGCTCTGTGTTGCCAAAGCAACAGAGATGCTGGGTTGTGTTCCGACAATGATTGAGCTCAAACTGAGCGGCAACATCATCAAGAACGCTATGGGGGTTGGTATCCCGGGGACGGGAATGATAGGTTTGCCGATAGCAGTGGCCTTGGGAGCTTTAATCGGGAAATCGGAATATGGTCTTGAGGTGCTTCGAGATGTCAATCCGGGGGCAGTTGAGGAAGGGCAAAAATATATTGCGGAAGATCGGATCCAGATCTCTCATGCGTCGGAGGCACCCTCAAATTTACATATTGATGTAATTGTGAAAGATGATCAAGGGAATGAGGCGCAGGCGATCATCTCCCGGGCCCACACGAATTTTGTTTATCTTCGCCACAACGATGCTCTTCTGTTTGAAGAGACTCCCCGCAATGGGGAAGAATCAGATTCGGCCGCTGAACCGGATATTGAGTTGAACATGAAAATGGTCTACGATTTTGCCACGACGTCACCTCTTGAAGAGATTGACTTCATCATGAAAGCGAAAGATTTGAACTTGGCAGCTGCGCGTGAGGCCATGAAAGAGTCATACGGACATTCTTTGGGGTCGACCATACGTCGGGTGGGGACTAAATTTCTCGGGGATAGTCCGATGGGTCACATGATGGCCTATACGTCGGCAGCCTGCGACGCCCGAATGGGTGGAGCTCCCATAGCAGTGATGAGCACTAGTGAGAGCGGCAATCAGGTAATCACGGCCACGATTCCTGTTGTCACCTTCGCAACCGACTGCGGAGCATCGGAAGAAGAAACAATCCGAGCCTTGACACTGAGCCACTTGACGAGTATATACATCAAGCAGAGTCTTGGGCGGCTGTCGGCGCTCTGCGGATGTGTAGTAGCCTCGACGGGAGCGTCGTCGGCGTTGGTTTATCTGATGGGTGGAGGCTATTCAGAAATATGTGCGGCCGTCAAGAATATGGTTGCGAACCTAACGGGAATGATTTGCGACGGAGCCAAACCTTCGTGTTCGATGAAAATAGCATCGGGGGTATCGACGGCAATGATATCAGCCATGCTGGCCGTAAACGGGAAATGTGTCACTTCAGCGGAAGGAATCGTTTGTGAAGACATTGACGACACCATCCACAATTTAACTTCGATTGGTCGGGATGCGATGCAGGAGACCGACCAGCTGGTACTGAAGATAATGACAAGCAAAAAATAAAGGATAAAAGCTGAAGCAATTAATTTTGGATTATTAAATATTTTTTGTAATTTTGTAACAGATTGCAAAATCTGAACCATCGAGAAATCCCGACACACTATTACCGAGTTTTAACAACTGTCATTGAGTTCAAATAGAGGGAAAGCCACCTTATAAAACTATGATGTCTACAGTCCATGCCGACAAAATTTTTGACGACATATTTTCGTCTGACAACATTTTAGACGGAACCGGGGATTGTGCAATCATGTTTAGGAGGAGCTCCCCCTACTCCCCTTATATTTTATTGGATTGATGAGTGGAGCAACGGCTGGGAGGTACCCCAGGAATGTAGTCACGGCTTGGAGGGAAGAAGTCGGACGGGCAACGGAGTCGATCGAATCCAGGACAGTAGAAACCGTTGGGGAAAAACCCAGAAATATAAAAACGGCTTGGGGAAAACCCAGGAAATTAGTGATCGGCTGGGGGGGAGAAGTAGAATAGATATAAGAGACGGACAATGTAATATATAATATATAATAAAGGTAGGAGGAGAAGGGACAGAATTTTTAGATAGGGAGGAGAAGGACAATATTTTGACGGCATGGAGCAGAGCGACAACATTTTTGACATAACAGATCAAGGCGACAACATCTTTGATGGCACAAACCAGTTTCCAAGCGAGGAAACGGAAGAAACCTTCATGCGCATAGAAGCGGAGGAGTCAGATGGGACAGAGTCAAACTCCTATGATGACGAAGCCATCCGTACCCTTTCCTGGAACGAACATATTCGGGTGCGTCCGGGGATGTATATCGGTAAGCTTGGGGACGGCAGCCATTCGGACGATGGCATTTATGTTCTCCTGAAAGAAGTGATCGACAACTCCATCGATGAATTTAACATGGGAGTCGGTAAGCGCATTGACCTTGACATAACTGATGAGGGGGAGGTGACAGTGCGAGACTATGGGCGTGGCATACCTTTGGGAAAGGTTAAAGAAGTTGCGTCCGAGATCAATACCGGCGGAAAATTTGATGATAAGTCGTTTAAGAAATCTGTTGGTCTGAACGGAGTCGGTCTGAAAGCGGTAAACGCCCTCTCCTTAGAGTGTGAGGTGCGCAGTGTCCGTGACGGGCAAATGGTTAAAGTTGACTTCGAGCGAGGGAATCTGATAAGCAAGAGCGATCCAGAACCGACCCGGGAGCCGAACGGGACCATGGTCCGATTTCAACCGGACGAAAATTTGTTTCGAGATTTCTCGTTCAATCGGGATATTATCGAGACGATGGTCAATAATTACACCTATCTCAATGTCGGCCTCCAAATCTATTACAACGGGAAGCGATATGTAAGCCGAAACGGTCTGCTTGACTTACTCAAAGAGAATCTGACGGCAGAACCGCTCTACCCCATCATTCACTTGAAGGGGGATGACATTGAAGTGGTAATCACCCACACAGACCAGTACGGAGAAGAATACTATTCGTTTGTCAATGGCCAACACACGACTCAGGGTGGCACACATTTAACGGCCTTCCGAGAGCATATCAGTCGCACGATCAAAGAATTTTCCGGGAAAGGATTTGAATATTCCGACATACGCAACGGGATTGTGGCAGCCATCAGCATCCGAATCCAAGAGCCTGTATTTGAGAGCCAGACGAAGACAAAGCTTGGGAGCAAGGTTGTTGCGCCCAACAGTAGTCTGACAGTAAATAAATTTATCGGAGACTTCATCAAAAAAGAGCTGGACGACTATCTGCACAAACACACGGATGTTGCAGAGGTAATGCTCAAGAAAATATCCGAAAACGAGAAAGACCGGAAGGCCATGGCCGGGGTAACCAAAGCAGCCCGGGAAAAGGCAAAGAAAGTCAACCTCCACAATCGAAAGTTGCGCGACTGCCGTGTTCATTACAACGACCAACTGAAAGCGACTGCGAAAGAAGATCTGCGCGAAGATACGGCCATCTTCATCACCGAGGGACTGTCGGCATCGGGAACAATCACAAAAGTTCGGAATGCGGATACCCAAGCAGTGTTTTCGCTACGGGGTAAACCATTGAATTCCTTCGGGGAGAAGAAAGAAATTGTCTATCGCAATGAGGAATTCAATCTACTTCAAGCGGCACTCAATATAGAAGATGGGATTGAAGGTCTACGGTATAATAAGGTGATCATCGCGACCGATGCCGATGTTGACGGGATGCATATCCGCCTGTTAATACTGACATTTTTCCTGATGTTTTTCCCCGACCTGGTAAAAAAAGGTCACGTCTACATTCTCCAAACGCCGCTCTATCGTGTCCGGGATTCCCGAGCAACCCGACGTTCGGCCCGCAAAAAGAAAAATGAGTCGACCGAAGAGCGTGACACCCTCTATTGCTATTCGGAAGAGGAACGCCAGGCCGCTATAGAGCGCTTCGGGAGTCATGCAGAAATCACACGATTCAAAGGTTTAGGAGAGATCAATGCAGCAGAGTTTGCAGATTTCATCGGTCCGGAAATGCGACTGGACCCGGTTGACATCCGGCGCGACGATTTGCCCGACAGATTAATGGAATTTTACATGGGCAAAAACACGATGGACCGTCAGAATTTCATCATCGACAATCTCATCATAGAAGAAGAGCCAGAAGCATGAGGACAGCGATATTCCCGGGGAGTTTCAATCCCTTTACGATCGGGCATGAATGGATAGCGGAGCGAGCTTTAGAACTGTTTGACCGGCTTGTGATTGCTGTGGGATACAACGAAAGCAAGGGGGCACCGACCGACCTTGATGAGCGGCTCCATTCCATCCAAAAAGTGTATGAAGGGAATCCACGGGTTGAGATAATAGCTTATTCAGACCTGACAGTAGACCTGGCCCGACGGACCGGAGCGCGTTTCATCGTCAGAGGCCTGCGCAATTCCCTTGATTTCGAGTATGAAAAAAACATGGCCGACATCAATCGCAAAATCGGAAGGATAGAAACCGTTTTTCTCACCCCTCCCCCCGAACTGAGCTTCATCAGCAGCTCGGTTGCCAGAGAGCTTAGTCATCACGGCTACGACATCAGTTCCTTTCTTCCTCCGGAAAACAGATCCGGTATCTAACACCATAACTTTAACGCCAGACTTATGAAAATCAAGCACTTACTTTATATTTGCATCGTCTTCATACTGATATTTTGCGGTTTCAACAAGCTGATAGCCCAAATGACACCGCAAAACAAACTTCGCATGGCGGAAGCAGCCATAATGCAGCTGTATGTGGACACGGTAAACGAAACCAAACTCGTAGAAGACGCCATCAAAGGGATGCTGGAAGGACTTGATCCCCACTCAGCCTACACGAACCCTGAAGAAACGAAAGAGCTCAACGAACCCCTACAGGGGAATTTTAGCGGAATAGGCATTTCGTTTAATATGAACAAAGACACGCTGTATGTGATTCAGACTGTTCCGGGTGGGCCATCGGAACGTGTGGGTTTACTTGCCGGCGACCGGATAATCTCGGTGAACGACACTGCGATAGCTGGAGTCAAAATGAAAAATTCGGCCATCATGAAACGTCTTCGTGGAGAAAAAGGGACAAAAGTCAATGTCAAGGTTCTCCGTCGTCAACAAAAATCAACCGACACCATCGACTTCACCATTACCCGTGCCGACATACCTATCTACAGCGTAGACGCGGCCTATATGGCAGACCCCAAGACCGGTTATATCCGGGTCAACCGGTTTGCAGCCGAAACACCGAAAGAGGTGAACGAGGCCATCAAAAAACTGCGCAAAGAGGGAATGAGCCAACTTATCTTAGACCTCACGGACAATGGTGGAGGATATCTGAACGCGGCCGCCGACATGGTCAGCGAGCTTCTGCCGGAAGGCAGCTTGGCAGTGTATGTCGAAGGAACTAATTCACCACGCTCAAATCTACTGACACGTCCTTCCGGAAAAGCGCCCCTGTTTCCAGAGGGCCGACTGGTCGTGATGGCCAACCAATTTTCAGCCTCGGCATCCGAAATCACCTCCGGAGCCATCCAAGACTGGGACCGAGGAGTGATCGTCGGACGGCGCACTTTCGGGAAAGGTCTGGTCCAACGTCCGATTCCCTTCCCGGATGGTTCGATGATGCGACTGACCATAGCGCACTACTACACTCCGACGGGACGTGATATTCAAAAACCATACACCAAAGGAGATCAAAAAGCCTATTCGGCCGATCTCAACGATCGGTTCACACACGGGGAGCTGATGCACAAAGATTCAATAAAATACATCGATTCCCTGAAAGTTTCCACTCTAAAATTAGGTCGACCCATCTACGGGGGAGGAGGAATCTACCCGGATGTGTTCGTACCGCTCGACACGACCGACAATACCCTCTACTACCGGAAGGTGATGGCGAAGGGGCTTATCAACCAATTTGCCATCAAATATGTGGACGAAAATCGCAAAAATCTTCTTAAAAAATACAAAACAGACGATGCCTTCGTTGCCGGCTTCGAAGTGAGCGACGAAATGATAGATGAACTCAAGGAGATGGCCGACAAAGAAGGAATCGAATACAACGAAGAGCAAGCCAAGCGGAGTCGCCCCCTTTTCGCTATGATAATCAAAGGACTAATCGGGCGGGACACCTACGACAACTCCACCTACTTCAAAGTGTATAACACCTACGATCCGATTTTCCGCGAAGCACTGCGAGTGATCAATTCACCGGATTACGACCAGCTTCTCTCCACACCTGAAGAATAATTCCACGAAGGGCTTCTTATTAATATAAACACCTTATTCCCTACATGTTATAACCTTCACGCCATGAATAGAACACACACCGGACTAAGATTTGTAGGTATATCGCTATTGACCCTTCTCCTTTCGACGGGCGCCAGTGGACAAACATTCCGGCATGTCAGTCACTCAGCACATACGTCAGAATCTCATCACCATCCGGCGGGAGAAGAGGCAACTGAAATCGAGACACTTTCGGCTACTGAGATTTTCGACACGATAATACCCACACATCCGAGTTCGGATTTTGTGTATTCTTCGTTAATAGGCCCGTGGGTGCTGATGGGTTACCGGTATGTGCCCCAAGTGAGGTTTGAAGCCCCGGTCATTCGCTACGACCAACCGGTGATCATAGCCGAAAGCGATTCAATTTCAGCAGAAGCCGAGCTTCCGGCAGCCGACATGCTGACCGACATGGAAGAAGCGGTATCTATCCCGACTTCCACCCCCACGATGTCGGATTGGCTTAGTCAGGCAATGTCCGACAGCCGCACGGCGATGATTTTGCAGCAAACCGTCATGAGTTCCTCCCCGGGCACCATCAACTATCTCTACTCCCAGCTTCCCGAAGCACCCCAACTTCCACCGGAGGACAACAGCTTCCATCAATTTCTGAAACGCCTTGATATTTCCGTACCGGATCCGACGACAACTAAAATGGAAGTGGAAGAAATTGAAAAGCGCCATTGGCTGCACGTCTTCAATGCCGGGTTGCATTTTTCGCAAGCCTACGTTTCTCCCAACTGGTATCAAGGAGGTAACAATCATTTAGCGTTGCTTATCAACGTGTTATGGGATGTCAGTCTGAATCAGGTATTTCATCCCAACCAAATGTTTCAGAACACGGTGAGCTACAAGCTTTCGCTCAACTCCAATCCGAAAGAACAACTCCACAAATACAATATTTCCGAAGATATCTTTCAATGGAATCTGAAGGCGGGTATCAAGGCCTTCCGCAAATGGTTCTATTCGTTCACGTTGCAATTCAAGACCCAATTTCTCTGCAACTATCCGGCCGATTCGTGGACCCGGACAGCTTCGTTCCTCTCCCCTTCCGATCTCAACCTCGGTCTTGGTATGACGTATTCGACGACCAACAAAAACAAGACTTTGAAATTCGTCGCATCCATATCACCAATATCGTACAATTTGCGCACCTGTATAGACCCGCGCATCGATCCGACCCAGTTCAATATCAAACCGGGTCACAAGACAAGCAGCGAAATCGGTTCGACAGCAGAGCTAACCCTTGACTGGAAATGGGCGTCGAACATAGGCTATACGTCGCGACTCTTCCTCTTCAGCGATTACACTTATTTTCTGACAGATTGGGAAAACACCATCTCCTTCACCATCAATCGTTTCCTATCCACCCAAATTTACGTCCATCTTCGCTACGACACTTCCTCGGACGCCTCCCTTTCCAAATGGAAACACCTGATGCTCAAAGAGATTCTCAGTTTTGGATTTACCTACAACTTCTCAACCAAATAAGACACACTTCAGGAGGGGAACATGAGGTTGCGATTATATGTATTGGTATTACTTTTGAATTTTGCCGTCCAAGCGATTTGTGCGTCACCATCGGCTGAAATAGATATGGAAGAAGCGCGCGAATGGTGTGACCTCCATCCGCTGGACCGCATCGAAGGAATCTGGGAGTATCCGTCGGACGGAGTGACAGTGCTCATCCGCCGAACGACAGAAAAAGAATATCAGTATGATATAATCACCTTGGAGTCGACCGGATTAAGCGTCCTCCCCGGTGAACGGATAGGGGAAGTATATACTACGGCAGATCCCACGCGGTTCCGACTTAAGTTATTCACCACCCGACAAAAGGGAGAGCCCGGAAGACCGGCAGAATGTTCGGCGACCCTGACAGCACGCGACAGCGGTCTGACAGTAGCCACCAAGAAGCGTACCTGGAGCATCCATCCGTTAGCGTTGCTACCCCACTTCTGGCGCCTGGTGCGCACGACCACCACCGACCCGCTGAAATCGCTGCCGGTCGGTATGCAAAAAATCTATCCGTCGTATGACGGCAACGGCTCTTCCCGCTTTCATGTCCGCTATCTCTGACCCTTCCGCGCTATGAACCGATACCACCGCGTGCTTGCCCTGCTGCTTTTCTTCGGTCTGACCTTCAGCGTCGAAGCGAAAAAGATAAAATCGCGTATGCCCGTAGCCAAGCAAAAAGGGGAAATCGTTTCACTCAAAGGGACAGAAGAAATCCGGAGAGGAGAAGTCACATCTGACGGACTCTCGACCAACGACATACACTTCAGCGGCTATGACAAAAAAGCCACCTCCGACAAAGAATCCTTCTTCGTGACGAACCGGACAGACCGGAAGCTATGCGGAATCGACATCACCATCCTTTATCAGACCACCGACGGGCGACTTCTTCATCGACGGATTGAAAAAATCAATTGCGAAATTCTACCGGGTGAAACGGAAAAGATCGACATTCCGAGCTGGGACAGCCAAAAATCATTCCACTATTATCTTTCGCCTCCTCCGAAACGAAGAATCTCGACACCTTACGTTGTGCAATTCGAGACCGAGTCCATCCATCTTCGTTACAAAAATCAGGACTGATACAATCTCACCGCGGTGCCTATCGGGAGACGGGCCGGGGAGGACAGAGTATGCTAAAGCAAATTAAGCATTTCAGTGAAATTTATATAAGATTTTTTAACTTATGGAAATTTGACACCATTTTCCCTGGGTTTCGGCATAATTCAACTCTGCAAATAAAAAATTTTACCAAATATTGGTGTTTAAAACTATCCTTTTGCTATTTTTTATAATTTTCTTTATAAAACCATATCCATTAAACCAAAATAATTTTAGTTTTACATTTGGAAAGTTAACATTTATTTTATATATTTGCGACTGAATAATGCGCTGAAAAATTTATTCACAGAAATTTTCATTCACTGAGACCTATTCAAGTCAAAAATCGGAGAACCGATGAAGAATATTTCAGAATCAGATTTTTTTAATTAATTTAATAACACTAACACATGAAAAAACTGCTTACGTTGTCAGTCGCATTCGGAATTGCAGTAGCGGCCATGGCTCAGCAAGCTGTGCCCTATCATTCCAATATAGGCGACGCATCCCAAGGCTGGACAGTGATCAACATCGATCCGGCCTCTCCGACGTTTGAAGCCGGAGGAGCATCTAACTTCGCAGTAGCCAATTGCGGAGAAGAAAACGGCATGATTTACAACCACCTCAAAAAAGATGATGTAGATTTTTATGCTCCGGATGATTGGTTGATTTCCCCGGGAATCACTATGAAAGCCGGAGTAGAATATCGTATCCGTTTCAAATTCAATTGTGCATTGCCCAGCATCACTCACTACGATGTGCGCGTCGGTAAAGCCGGAACAGTTGAAGCCCTCACCGCAGGCCAACAGCTTTTGGATTACAATTCTGAAACAAATCCAGATGCAAGCAAATGGTATCCTGGAAATAACTCTTCGGTGTATAAAACGGTGCCAATGATATTCACACCGACAGAAGACGATGTATATTATTTTGGTTTCCACCTATATGACGTTTCGTTGACCTCATCCACGATTGCATTTAAGATTACAGGCTTTGATGTGCAGACCAATATGGAGGGAGTTATTCCTGCCGCTCCCGGCAATTTCTTCGGTTTCCAATGGACAATTGCCCCCAACCGCGAGCTGAAGCATACCATTACATGGACTCTTCCGACATTAGATTCAGAAGGACTTGCTCTTACTGAAAGCACGCCTATCTCAGCAGTCAAACTCTATCGTGGTCTGACAAATACAGACGACGCCATGAGTCTGGTAGCTACCCTCCCCGGGACAGCGACTGAATGGGTAGACACAGAAGAAAGCGGTTTGACTGCCGGTCGGCCCTGGTATCGCGCAGAGGTTGTCCTCTCAAACGGCAATGTATCTCCTTATGCCAGCACTCAGGCTAATGGATGGATCGGCATGCCAACGGTTAAGGAACTACCCTGGACAGAAACATTTAACAAAACAAATGTAAACTTCTCATATAATGAGAATTATATCCGTGCTACCGGGCCGACAGAAAATGCAGCCGGGAAATGGGACCCTGCACCTAATGCATATTCACCTACTTCAATTAAGTGGACTCCTACTTCCGGTAAACCTGAGGACGGCTATCTTATCTTCCCGCCTATTAAAGTGGACAAAACCGGAATTCATGAGTTAAAATCTAAAATTCAACTTGCTAACGCAGCAGCAGGCAACACCTTGGAAGTGCACCTCGTGAAAGGAACTCCGACCACAGCCGAAGCTTTCTCATCCGCTACTAAAATTGCTGATTGGGAAAACGAGAAAAACACTACCGACCAGGAACAATATGCATATTTCAATGTAGAGGAACCGGGTATTTATACACTCGCCATTCACCGCTACAGCGAAAAAGCTGCCAACACATACATTATATCCGTCAAGTCTATCTCGGTGAAACAATCGGGATTGACAACTCAGCCGGTAAGTGACCTTACGTCCACAATGACTGAAAACGGAGTGAAACTCAGCTGGGTGAACCCCGCAAAGAGCAACGTCGGCACTGAGCTTTCGAAAATTTCAAAAATAGACGTTATCCGTTTCAACAACGTTGGAGACACTGCAGTCATCACATTGACAGAAAACCTCACTCCGGGTGGTGCCACCAGCTACACCGACGAACCGGCCACTCCGGGCATCTACAACTACTATGTGATTCCTTATCTGGACGGCAATGCACCCGGACAGACTCCCAAAAAAGTATTTACGGACTTCAGCTGGGTCGGCAGCAAGCTTCAGACACTCCCCTATACTCTCGATTTCACGCTTCAATCTACCATTTCTGACTTCCATCAAAGATATGTAGTGCCTCAACAGCAACTATGGTCATACGGCGTTGAAACCGGTGGTTACACTTCTACCAATTTCTCATTGGTAACAAATGGGTTTAACATCTACGCTACCAGCAAAAACAGGGCATATAAATCATACGCCATGTCTTCACCTTTCGACCTCAAGAAAGGCTACTACAAACTCTCTCTGTCGGTCAGCGGCGGTAACACAGACGGCACCTTCCCACTTTATGCAGGGTTCGTGAAAGATGGCGATGAAAGTCACAATGTAATGGGCAAAACTGCCATCACAACCGGAATCGCAACCGGAACCAACAACGTCCGCGCTCTCAATTCTGTCACTATCCAAGCAAATGAAGCCGGCCTGCATGATCTCTATTTCATTCTCGACGGCACAGTCACCACCGGCACTTTGCAAGCATTTACAATCCGTAAAATCCAGCTCGAACGTCTGTCCATCAACCCGAAAGCTCCCACAGGGCTGAAGGTGACCCCGAACGCAGACGGCGCCCGTGAAGCAGTCATCTCCTGGACCAACCCGACAGGCTCGACAATGACCGGCGAAACGATCACCCTCTCGAAGGCAGTGATTTATCGCAATGGTGAACCGGTCTATACCCTGACTGAAGGCCTGGAACTCGGCAAGACTTCCTCATGGACCGACACCACTATTCCCGATGCAGGCAGCTACAAATATAAAGTAGTAGTCTACGGTATCGACCAATTCGGCGAAGAAGGCGAAAGCGCACCGACAGCAGAAGTTACCTCCGCATGGATCGGTACGGGCAAAGATCTCCCGTACGAACCGGCTGACTTCTCAGAATGGTCATTCCCCGGCACAGACAAATACTGGAGCATAGACGCCAAGGGCTATCTCACATACGACAATCCTGAATTCGACACGAACGACTGGGTAATCTCACCGCGCATGAACTTCGAAAATGGTAAATACTATACATTCGAATTCACTCCTTGGGTTGGCGAAGGAGAAGGCATACCGTTTGAGGTTTACCATGGCACCGGCATGAACGTTGCCGACATGACAACCAAACTGTTAGAACTTCAACTTGAAGATGATGTGAAAGAAATCAACGCTACTCCCGTTCAGATTCATCTCTTTGCAACCAGCGCACCTGAAAGCACACGGAAGAAAGCCCTCTCAGCAGACGACTTCGTGGCAGTGCCGGCCGGAGTAGGCACCCTCGGCTTCCGCATTCCTGACGGCGGCGTATGTAAGGTGAAAGATGTGAAAGTCAATGACGCAGACTTCACCCCGGTAGGCGTAGATCAAATCACAGCCGACAAGGGCATCACATTCAACGGCAACAAGCTGATGCTTGCGAACGCAGCCGACGTAGTGGTATGCGATCTGTCAGCGAAGAAAGTGCTTGGCGGCCACGGCGTAACAGAGCTTGACCTCTCAGGTCTTGCAAAGGGCGTTTACATCGTGACAGCACGTATCGACGGCGAAACCGTCAGCCTGAAAGTTGTGAAATAAACCGACTATAATTCCTTAATATAAAAGGGGATGGCTCGAATCTGAGTCATCCCCCTTTTATTTAGTTAGGCAACAATCAATTGACAGGCTGAGGATAGGAGAAGGAGGATTCGCGGAATCGGTCGAAAACAGGATAGCCACCGACGTAGGTGTGGCTGATGAAATTGTCGAAACCGAGAGTCTGAATGGCAAACAAAGTCTCTTCAATGGAGCGGCACTGCTCCAAACGATAACTCACAAATTCATCGGCGTGGAGATTGATAACGGTAAAGTCGGCTTCCATGCCAGGCTTGAAGGAGCCAATGCGGTCTTCCAGATGCAGGACGCGCGCACCGCCAAGAGTGGCAAGATAAAAAGCCCGGAGAGCACTCAAAGGATGAGCATGAAGCATTCCTACCTTATAGGCCTCCCCCATCTGACGAAGAATGGAGAAACTGGTGCCACCACCGACATCGGAACCGAGCCCAAAGCGACAAGGACGCGCGGGGTCGGCACACTCCGTGAAATTAAACTCACCGTCGCCGAGAAAGAGATTTGAAGAGGGACAATGAGCGACGGAGGAATCGGTGTCGTGAAGCATCTGCCATTCAGGGGGCTGAACAATGCAACAATGTGCAAATACCGAACGAGGGCCAAGAAGACCGAAGCGACGATAGAGATCGGTGTAGCTGTCAGCCTCAGGAAATAACTCTTTTACCCATCGGATTTCGGATTCACACTCGTCGAGGTGGGAATGAAGGTAAACACCGCGACTGAGATTGTCGTTGTAGAGCCGACCGGCAAGGCGCAGCTGCTCGGGAGTCGAAGTCGGAGCAAACCGAGGAATAACGGCATATAGCTGGCGACCGCGTCCGTGCCACTTTTCCAATAACTGCGCCGAAATCTCTATCGACTCTTCGGCAGAAGCATCGCGGAGAGAATCGGGGAGATTACGGTCCTGAAGCACTTTTCCGGTAATCATCCGGGTGCCGAAACGCTCGGATTCCTCAAAGAAAGCATCGACGGAGGATGCAAAAGTGGTAGAAAAGACATTTGCGGTAGTGGTGCCGTGGGAAAGCATCTGCCGGAACGTCATGTAAGCGGTCCGATCGGCAAAATCTTTGTCGGCAAAACGTGCTTCGGTGGGGAAAGTGTATTGGTTCAGCCAATGAAGCAGAGTGTCGCCATAAGAGCCAATCATCGGCGCCTGGACGTAATGAAGATGTGTGTCGATAAAGCCTGGAAGGATGAAGGAATTATCGTGGAAAGTGACCCGGCTGATGCGCGGATGGCGCCGGGTCATTTCAACACGCGAGCCGGCATCGACAATATGCCCGTCAGCCACGACCAGCATGCCGTCTTCTTCGTATCGGTAGGATTCGGACTCTGAAGTCAGGAAAGGATCGGCTACAAACCAAAGCAGACGGCCACAGTATCCCCGGAGAGGAGCCTGCGGATCGGGAGTGAGGGATGAAGTAGTTTCAGTTTTCATATATTAGTGGATATGCATTAGAGAAAATCTCTTATACAAAGAGAACACCGGAATCGGCCTGATTGTTGGACTCAACAATTGATTACGCGAAAGCGAATCGACAGAAAGGGAGGGCGATGCTGTCAAGGTCTCCCCCGCATAGCACCGCCCTCGTAAGTGACTGGCTGTCTAAAGCCGGATTCTATCGATTATTTTTTTCGTTTAGCTGCCGCAGCCGGCTCGGGAGCAAATTTATTGGGGAAATCCCAATGCTGGCGAGGGCGAGACATGGCATAAATCACTAAACCGACACCCAGGAGAATGAAGGGAATGGAAAGCATCTGACCAATGTTCATCCCGTAACGGGCAATCATTTCGACTTCCGATTGGACCTGAACATTCTTGACATATTCAATCAGGAAACGGGGAAGGAAGATGCCGATGAAGAAAACACCGGTGATGAGCCAGGGGCGCTCTTCAGCATTGCGCTTCCAATACATCCACATCAACAATCCGAACAACAAGAGATAGCAGAGCGCTTCGTAAAGCTGCGTCGGATGAGCGGGGAGGGTTTCGCCGTTGCGCACGAAGATGAAGCCCCAGGGCAGATCGGTGACCGAGCCGTAGATTTCGGAGTTCATCAGATTGCCCAAGCGAATGAGACACGCTACGAGAGCAACGGGGACCACAAGCTTGTCGAAAGTCCAAGAAGCGGGCTTCTTTGTCACAAACCATGAAAAGAGATAAACGGCAATGATGTTTGCAATAGTGCCGCCATGGCTTGCTAATCCCCCATTCCAAATCTTAAGAATCTCGGAGGGATGAGAAGAATAATAATCCCACTCGTAGAAAAAGACATGGCCGAGACGCGCTCCGACAACTGTGGCCACCACGACATACATCAGAAGAATGCCGAGCCATTTTTCGGGCGCACCCTCATGGCGAAACATCCGAGAAACTATGTTGTAGCCGATGATGAATCCAACGGCAAAAGCCAGACCATACCATCGGACGGAAATGGGGCCCAGGGAGAAAAGCACGGGACTGGCATCCCAGACAATCGAAGCAAGCATTATAAAATGGGGATTGAAATCCTGATTTATTTTTTCCCAACAATCATGGCGGTGTCCTGAGCGATGACGAGTTCTTCATCGGTGGGAATCACCACTACTTTCACTTTGGAGTCTTTGCCGGAAATCTCAACCTCTTTGCCACGGGAACGATTGGCTTCGGCATCGAGAGTGACACCCATGAAGCTTAAACGATTGCAAATGGCCTCGCGCAGCTCGGGAGAGTTTTCGCCAACACCGGCTGTAAAGACAATAACGTCAACACCTCCGAGAACCGCAGTGTAGGCACCGATATATTTCAAAATGCGATATTCGTACATATCCATTGCAAGCTTGGCACGTTCGTTGCCGGCAGCGATTGCATCTTCAATGTCGCGCATATCACTTGAGATGCCACTTACGCCGGCCACACCGCTCTTCTTGTTGATAAGTGTGCCCAAACCGTCAGCATCCAAGTTTTCGCATTTCATCAGATAAGCCAAAGCACCGGGGTCGACATCGCCAACGCGCGTGCCCATGACAAGACCTTCAGTCGGAGTGAGACCCATGGAAGTGTCGACACTGACCCCATCTTTGATTGCAGCGATGCTGGCCCCGTTTCCGATGTGGCAAGTTATGATGCGTTGCTTCTCGTAGTCAAGGCCAAGGAACTCACAGGCCCGACGGCTTACATACCGGTGGCTCGTGCCATGGAAACCGTAGCGGCGCACTCCATATTTCTCATAGTCCTCGTAGGGAAGAGCATACATGAAAGCTTTGGCCGGCATGGTCTGATGGAAAGCGGTGTCGAAGACACCAACCTGAGGCACACCGGGGATGAGATCAGTGATAGCCTCAATACCGGTGATATTAGCCGGATTATGCAGAGGAGCGACAGGATAACATTCCTTCACCTTCTCAATCACTTCAGGAGTGATGAGCACAGACTTGTTGAACTTCTCCATGCCGTGAACGACGCGATGACCAACGGCCTCAATTTCGTCATAGCTCTTTATCACACCCTCCTTGGGGTCAGTCAGCAGATTAAGTACATTCTTAACTGCCTCCTTGTGGTCGGGCATATTGACCACGATGGTTTCTTTCGAGCCGTCGGGACGTTTGAATTTGAGAAAAGAGTCGGGCAATCCGATTTTTTCCACTCCGCCTTCAGCCAAAACCTGACCGGAGTCGGACTCAATGAGTTTATATTTCACACTGCTACTGCCGCAGTTAAGCACAAGAATTTTCATGATTATATTTTCCGAATTATTGGTTTGAAAATGGAATCAAAGACCTTTGTCGCCAATGGCCTGGTTGCAAGTAACGATGATGGTGTTGACAATGTCTTCGACAGTCGCGCCACGCGAAAGATCGTTGACAGGAGCAGCAAGACCTTGAAGAATCGGGCCTACAGCTCCGGCTCCCGCAAGCCGCTGCACAAGTTTATATGCTATGTTGCCTACACTGAGGTTGGGGAAGATCAGAGTGTTGGCACGACCGGCCACATCGCTGTCGGGAGCTTTCTTCTGAGCCACCGAAGGAACAATTGCAGCATCACTCTGCATTTCACCGTCTATCTGCAATGATGGGTCGAGTTGCTTGACAAGTTCTGTAGCTTCACGAACTTTATCTACCTGCTCATGGCTGGCGCTACCGCGAGTTGAGAAACTTAACATGGCAACGCGAGGTTCGAGCCCGGCAATATCCTTTGTAGTTTTAGCTGTGGAAATTGCAATTTGAGCCAACTCCTCTTTGGTTGGGTCGGGAACAACAGCGCAGTCAGCAAAAATAAGCATGTGGTCGTCACCATAGGGGACATTTTCAGGCAAAAGCATAATGAAAGCACCGCTGACCACACTAATGCCCGGGCGCGTCTTGAGCACCTGGAAAGCAGCACGAAGCACGGAAGATGTAGGACTGAGGGCACCGGCCACCATGCAATCGGCATCTCCGGCCTTAATCATCAGACAACCTAAGTATAGCGTGTCTTTGACGGTCTCACGAGCTTGTTCGATAGTGATTCCTTTCTTCTTGCGGAGTTCCTTGAAAAGCTCGGCATATTTTTCTGTAAATTCTTTGTCGTCGGGGCTGTAAAACTCCGCCTTATCGAGATTTTTTAGACCCAGCTCCGCACCGGCGGCTAAGGTTTGCTCACGATTGCCAAGGAAAATAACCTGAGCAAGTTCTTGTTCAATCACCTGATCAGCAGCCTGAAGAGTGCGAGGTTCAAGCGATTCCGGAAGGACAAGACGCTGCCGGTGTTCTTTAGCTTTTTTTGTCAGACGTTCAAAGAGTGTCATGATATTTTTTCGGTTTTAAAGTAAAAGTCAATACTACCGGGAGACTCCATCTCCGGAAGCCCCCCTCTTGCTTCTGCAAAATTAAAAAATCCCATTCATTCATGAAAATTTAAAACTTAAAAATTTCCCTCCCGGAGCAGCTAAGCGTCTCTTTTACTCTAAGACTTGCTTATCAACATTTTTTTCATTAATTTTACACTCGGTTTTCCCATTCAATCCTTTGCGAACATGAGCGACAACGAAGAAATAATCATACCGGATTCTCAAAACGATTCTGAGGAATTGTCAATGTCTGAAACTATCCTGTCGGACGAAGACCTCGAACTTGAAGCAAAAGCTGCATCCGACATCACGACAAACCCTACCAGAGCTTATACAGTGCCGGGCGACGGCGACAAGCGAACTGTGCTGTCGGGGATGTTCAGAAACTGGTATATAGAATATGCGAGCTACGTGATTCTGGAACGTGCGGTGCCGCATATCGAAGACGGTCTCAAACCCGTGCAACGCCGAATTCTCCATGCTATGCAAACGACCGACAACGGACGATTTAACAAAGTGGCCGGAATAGTGGGCGAAACGATGAAATATCACCCTCATGGCGATGCCTCTATCGGCTCGGCGTTAGTTCAGCTTGGACAAAAAGAACTTCTAATTGACACTCAGGGAAACTGGGGAAATATTCTGACGGGCGACCAGGCAGCTGCCACCCGTTACATTGAAGCCCGACTTTCAGATTTCGCTCTCGAAACCGTCTTTAGCTCTAAAATTACGGAATGGATGCCATCTTACGATGGAGTTAGAAAAGAGCCCGTCACTCTGCCTGTGAAATTCCCTTTGCTTCTTTGTCAAGGCGTTGAAGGAATTGCCGTTGGACTCGCTTCTAAAATCCTCCCCCATAATTTCAACGAGATACTCGATGCTGCAATCGCATATTTACGCAACGAACCTTTCAGTCTGTATCCGGACTTTCAAACCGGAGGTTTGCTCGACGCTTCGCGCTATAATGACGGCGCCCGTGGAGGAAGCGTGAAGGTCAGAGCTAAAATCGAGAAAATTGACAATAAAACTTTAGCTATCACGGAATTGCCATTCAGCAAAACCACTTCCACTCTTATCAGCTCTATAATCTCTGCTCAAGAAAAAGGGAAAATAAAAATACGCAAAATCGACGACAACACTTCCGCACAGGCATATATACTTATCCATCTCGCTCCCGGGACATCGAGCGATAAAACAATCGATGCCCTCTATGCCTTCACCGATTGCGAAGTAAGTATTTCTCCAAACTGTTGTGTAATCTGGGATAAAAAACCTCGGTTCCTGACAGTGAGCGATGTGCTACGATTCAGCGTTGACCACACTCAAGAAATGCTTCATCAAGAACTGGAGATAAAGCTCGCCGAATGTGAAGAAGCACGACTCTATGCATCCCTTGAAAAAATTTTTATCGAAAACCGTATTTATAAAGATAAGGAATATGAGGAAGCAAGAAGCAGTGACGAAGCCGTCCTTCACGTCGATAGTCGTCTCGAACCTTTCAAATCATCTTTCTTCCGCGAAATAACTCATGAAGACATTCTGAAACTTTGGAAAATACCGTTTGAGAGAATATTTAAATTCAACTCCGATAAAGCTGACCAAAAAATTGCCGAACTCAACGCTCAAGTCGAAAAACTTCGATATGATCTGGAGCATATAGTCGAGTACACCATCAATTGGTATTCTCATCTCAAAAAGAGCTACGGTGACAGATTCCCCCGCAAAACGACGATTCGCGGATTCGACTCAATCGAAGCAGCAAAAGTGGCTGAAGCCAACAAGCGATTATACTTCGACCAAGAAGGAGGATTTATCGGCACCGGACTCAAAGATGCCAAATATCTATTCACCTGCTCCGATCTCGATGACATTCTAATCATTTATCGAAATGGAACTTATATGACGGTTAAAGTTTCCGACAAACTCTATATCGGCAAGAAAGGAACCCGAATCGAACATATCGGCATCTTCAAAAAAGCGGATAAACGAACTGTCTATAATATTATTTACCTTAACGGAAAAGGAGGTTTTGTCTATAAAAAAAGATGCTTCCTGACCGGACTTACCCGCGAAAAAGAATATGACCTGACCAAGCATCTTCCCGGCTCAAAAATTCTTTATCTCTCTGTCAACCCTAACGGAGAAGCAGAAGTAGTGAAAGTCAAGATCGATCCCAAATCGACCGACCCAAATGGGCGCCGTCCCCGAATCGAAGAAATATTAGTCAATTTCGCCGACCTCGAAATCAAAGGTAAAGAAGCCCTTGGCAATCTTGTCACAAAATACGGGGTGTCCGGTACTCCTACTCTGGTTGAAAAAGGAAGCAGCACGCTGGGAGGTCGCGAAGTATGGTTTGATCGAGATGTGCTCCGGCTCAATTACGATAGTCGCGGCGAAAGCCTCGGAATATTCCAAGGCGACGACAAAGTATTAGTGATCACACGCTCAGGTGATTTCTACACTACCGACTATTCGGATGCCAATCACTATGATGACAATATTCTGCGTATCGAAAAATTTGACCCCACAAAAGTGTGGACACTCGCCCTCTACGACTCCTCCTTCGGTTTCCCGTATTTGAAACGATTCCACTTTGAAGACACCCCAAAACCACAACATTTTGTCGGCACAGAAGAAGGCTCCGAAATTCTCCTTTTGACCGATACTCCATATCCCCGACTTTTCTTCTCCTTCGGAGGAAGCGACTCCGTGCGCACACCGCTCGAAGTGCAGGCAGATGAATTCATAGGAGTCAAAAGCTTCAAAGCCAAAGGAAAGCGCATATCTATTTTCAAAATAGACAAAATCGAAGAGTTGGAACCCACAAAATTTCCGGTGGAGTCAGACCAAACCGATGCACCGGAGGATGCCCCAATCGAACTCATTGAATCGGAAATCACGGATGAGAAAGAGGTTACCAATCCCACAGTGGTACAGGGAGACCTCTTCTCCGACACATTTTCTGAAAGCCCGGAAAAATGATAAAACTTTTATTTTCACTTATTTCCCTTCTGCCGAGTCTCCTGTCGGCGCAAATTGACAGTGATGACACACCCCGGGATTGTATGGTTGACTCCATCCCATGCCATCCTCAAGGAGGTACCGGACACCAGTCAGGGCAAACCCAATTTTCTCGCCCTATTTCACAAATATATATGCTTGAAATCGGAGGAGCATCAGCCCTCGACACGTATCTCTCTCCTCTTCGCTACCATGGAGGGTCGGTTGCTTTGTCCGGTCAATGGTGTAAGGCTTTGCCGTGGCAAGAAAATCGATGGACGATGAGTTTTGATGCCCGCGTCGGAATTTCTTCACTTCTTAATCCTCCGGGGAATGCTCGTATGCTGTCAACCGGATTAACTTTCAGTTGGGAAGCAGCCCGACGTTTCACCCTTCCATCCAAATTATCATTCACGACCGGATTTACAACAGATCTAAATGCAGGCGTACTTTATCTGCCACGCAATTCCAACAATCCGGCATCGGCAAAAGCCAGTCTTGGCATTGCCCTTACGGCTTCGATGACATATCCGTTTAAAATGGGTAAGGTTCCGGTGTTGATTTCCGATCGTATTCATCTTCCTTCCCTTTCTGCGTTCTTCTCTCCGGCTTACGGTGAATCTTACTACGAAATATATCTGGGAAACCACTCCGGACTGGCTCACTGCGGATGGTGGGGAAATCATTTCGGACTCGACAATCTTTTGGCTTTCGACCTTGACTTAGGCCCCTCCGCCTTCCGTCTTGGATATAGATTCTCGCTTCAATCCTCCTGGATAAACCATATCAATACGCAACTGATTTCCAATGCCTTTGTTATTGGTTGGATTCCTAATGGTCTCGGTCTTCGTAAAACCACTCCCCCTCAGAAAGCCATAACTATCAATGCCCTTTATTAATGATGAAATCTTTCTTATCACATATTTTTTCCGTCACATCCCTTTTGCTACTCGCCGGGTGTCACCCCGCACCTGAGTATACCGACGACCGATATGGAAATTTCGATGCGCTTTGGGATGCAGTTGACTCTCATTATTGCTTCTTCGAAGAAAAAGATATTGATTGGAAAGAAATCGGACAACGATATCGATCTCAGCTTTCTCAAGACTTGACTCTAATAGACTATTTCGGAGTTTGTGCAGACATGCTTGCCGAACTCAAAGATGGTCATGTAAATCTTTCAGCCCCCTTCAACACAAGCTATTATAGAAATTGGTGGACCGATTATCCCCAAGACTTTAATCTTCGGACACTACGCGAATACTATCTTGATTTCAATTGGAGTTCAGCGGGCGGATTGGCTTATAAACAACTATCCGAAAATGTAGGATATATCTACTACCCTTCTTTTTCTTCCGGCATTTCCGAGTCTGCTCTCGACTATGCTTTGGGCTTAATGGCTGATTGCAATGTGCTCATTTTCGATATCAGAGATAATGGTGGAGGTCTTCTATCAAACGTAGAAACTCTGATGGGGCGCTTCATTTCACGCGATACTTCCGGAGGATATATCCGCCATAAAACGGGACCCGGTCACAACGATTTCTCAAAGCCATACGAAATTATTTATCACACCGCCGAACCCACACGGGTCCATTGGTTAAAGCATATAATAGTTCTGACTAATCGTTCCTGCTTCAGCGCTGCAAATGATTTCATCGCTTCAATGAAAGGTCTTGATGGAGTAATAATTGCCGGAGCTCGCACAGGAGGAGGTGGAGGATTACCTTTTTCGTCCGAATTACCCAATGGGTGGAGCGTTCGCTTTTCGGCTTGTCCCATCTTCGACCGAAACGGAATGCCAACTGAATTTGGCATTGACCCGGATCAGGGATTTGAGATGCATGCACCGGCACAAGAACTCGCACAAGGGAAAGATGCCATTCTTGAGTTTGCCATTCAGACCGCTAACGATCTATCTGCTCAGATAACTAAACTTCCACACCGGTAAACACGAATTTTATTTATAACTACATTCTCATAAAACAAGGAGGTCGTACCATACATGATACAACCTCCTTAAATTATGTAGGAAAAATTTAATTGTCAGGGAACTACAATTTTCACGAGCGCCCCATCTATATTAACCAGGTAAACGCCGGAGATAACTCCAAAGCGTTCCTTTTCAGAAGCACACTTAGTTCCACCCAATGTCTTGCCATCGGCCGAAATAACACGAATTCTTTTACCTTCAGCTCCAATCACGATAATCGCGCCACCAGTCGAATAGACTTTCACGTTTGAGCCAAGATTATCTTCAACTCCAGCGCCGGGTGTCGCAACAACGAGTTCCTCACTATTGCCAAATCGACCGCCATCGTAGAGAGCGCGGACACGATACTTTACAGAACTACCATGGTCAGCAGGCAAATTATCGACAAATGAAGGACCGGAAGTTTCAGCAACTTTTTCTCCGTTGCGATAGACTTCATATCCCAAAGTCTTTACCGGAGCTACGGTCATATCACTGAAACAAACATCGTCAATAAAGAGTGCAAAAGCATCATCGCTAACACATCGGATGGCAAATCTACGAGTGCCTTCGGGCAAATGGAATGTGTAGCGCGTCCAGGTATCAGGAACAACGAGATATTCGCTAGAAGAAATTTTCACGAAATCATCCGGATTAGTGCTTCCGGAAGAGGCATATACCACCATCTTTTCCGGATTGACATCCTCAGCAGTGAATGCTTTGGCATAGAAACTAACCGTCTGTTCCGCTCCATTGAGCATGGGCGAAATCATCCAATCATTATTTACCGTATTAATGTTCGCAATGGACATCAGCATTTTATCACCGGAAACAGGTGTGCCCTGTGGCCAAATATTAATACCCAACTTGGCCGCATTGCAAACTTGGAAGGCCTTCGGTGAATTTTCGTTCGGATAGGATTCCAAATCCTTATTGATTCGGCAAGTGACATCTCGGTCAATATCGACCATTATCCAATCTCCTATTTCATCAATTGCCCAGTCCTGATAGTCTTCCATATCATCTTTCACACTGCTGCTTTCACCGGTAGTTTCCCATGAGAGATTCACTGTATTACCCTCGACTGCACCATACAAGCCCGTCACTCCGGGGATAATGGAAGTAACGACTTCTACAGATTTCTGCTGAGAATTGTTGGCGGTGTTCAAATCTCCTTCAGCCGTGGCCTCCGCAATCAACGTCGTTTTACCGGTTTGGGTAAAATTGAGAATCAGATTGACGTCTGCCGACTTTCCCGGTTCAAGTTGCGGACAAACTCCTTTGACAGAAGAAAGTCCGGCGGCTGCAACCTCTACCGAAATATTTTCAAGTCTTTTTGAACCGGCATTAGCTATTGTCACCATACAGGGAATTTCCTCACCCGAGGCAAATTTAGAAGGCACAGAAATAGAAACAAGTTCAACGTCCGCGTCGTGGCCGGATTCAAAAGAAATATTGTCCAAGTGAATATTGGCACCTCCCAAAGCTTTGCAACTGAAACGAACTCTTCCGGTTTTCGAACCGGAGGGAAGAGTAATCGCATGTCGCTGCCAGCCTTCACTTCCATTGTCTCGTAAAATAGCATCTTGAGATATCAACATCCATTCACCTCCATCTTCGCGCCAATAAACTTCAAGGCCTTCATTGGTGGAAGCATCTGTCGATTTGCTATGATACATTCTGAAGCTCACCTCTGCATCCTTGAGTTCAGAAACGTCGATTTTTGGTGACGAGAATGTCCCGGTCACTCCTTTAGTGGTCGCATTGGAAGTGAACATTGCCAACCCTCGATCACCATTTTGATCGGCAGCAACGGGATTAACACCGGTTGTCTCAAGACTCCAGAGATGATTCGGCCCGTCGGACTCCGAAATCCATGGATACCACTTCATATCTGCTCCGGCAAAAGTCTCCGAAAGAGGGGCTACATAAAGCGGTCCGAAAAGATCATATTCTGTATTGGCATACGCTCCTTTACCCTCATTGACATAAGGAGTAACTAAATAATACATCAATTCCTGCCTGGTGAGCTTAAGCGACGAATCTATAAGCTCACAATCCTTAAGGTTCGTAGCGAGTACCTCACCGTCTGAGCGAACAACGCGATAATACAAGGAAAGATCATCATAATATCCGCCATTCGCTCCCGTCAAAGGCACTTTCCAAGAAAGATGGACCAGTCCATCCGGAGTTTGGACGGCTTTAAGATCGCGTGGTGCACCGGGTACATCTTTCCCGATGAACGCCGACTCGCTTACTTCTGCTCCGAGTCCAGCGACAGTGCGGGTCACCAAACGGTAGCGATGTACTCCATTCGTTGTCACTACATCATAACAGGTTATTCGTTCACCTGGAGTAATATTAGTGTAGGTCGAAGTCGGCTCAGCCACATCATCCCGATAGATAAGCACATCGACTAAACCATCAAGTTGTCGTCCCTCGGTGTCGACAAGCGGAGCATTAAACATGATGGAAATGGAAAGATTACCCTGCCCTGCCGGTTGAAGCACCAAGTTGGTCACAGGACCCGGTACACGACTATCAACCTCAGTCAAGAATATATTATCGATATTGAGCTGCCAATGGCTTTTGGGTGAATCCGTAAAGATTCCCAAATTAAACCATCCGTCGGCAGGCGCTGTAAAGATAGCTTTCTTTCGTTGCACATTACGAGAAAGGAAGTTTTCATTGCGAACGATTTGCAAGCATTTTCCCTCCGGTGATGCAGAAGTCGAAAGCCATATATCAAAGTTTTCAGCATAGGACGCCTTTGAATCATAAAGAGTGCTCGCGTCCAACTCCACTTGATAGGTCTTGCCTTTCTGCAATTGGAAGCGGGGAGAAAAAATCCAATCTTCCGCTGGGCCAATATCATCGTATGGAGAACAAATATACTTCTTCGACGTATCATATTTCCAAGTAGAGTTGCCGTTTAAGTCTACCACTGTCCAAAGATCAAAAGCATCTTTGGAATCAAAACCTTCACTCCACGGAACAGTAAAACCTTCTCCGAAAACAATCTTTTCTGACACCGCCGGTGTGCTTTCTCCCTTAGATGTGGAAGCATAGACGGCGTAGCTCACGGCTGCCGTACCAGTAAAATCTGAATCAGTCCATTCCGTCACACTCAAATCTTTCGCCACTTCCTTACTATCCGTTTGGCGAATCACCCGATATCGAAGGGAAGCATAATCAATTGCTCCTCCATTCTTTCCCTTCGTTGGGGCTTTCCATGTGAGATGCGGTTTCCCATCTTTTTCAGTAAGTGAAACTTCAACAGGAGGTTCTGGAATATCCTCTCCGGCAAATGCCGACACCGATAAAGGAGCTCCGCGCAAAACTTCAGTGCATGGCGTCAAAGTAATTTCCGAAACTCCTTCAGGAAGCATGATTTGGCACGAAGCTCTGTCTCCGGGCGAAACCTTCTCCACTATTTTTTCGCCAACAGCACTCTCAACCAATATATCCAATGTCCCGGACAAGGGGGCACCCCCCACAGTCAGAAGAGGAGCTTTAAAACTTACCGTTGCTTCCGGAGAAGTGACTGATGCAAAACTGATATTTACTTCCGAAACTTCTGCAGGAGCATCCGTCGGAACAGAATATGCCTGAGCATAAATACCGGCAAAGGTCGCATTATTAGGGAAATCCATAATCTTGGTTGCCGCTCCCGACGTAAGATTAATTTCATAGAGAGCCGATTTCCCATCGTCATTATTGGAAGCCCAGTAAAGTTTCCCGGTCGCATCGTCAAAAGTCAGAGAATTGACATAGTCCGGATACACTCCAAGACGTCCGATTTGCTCATACGAACCAGTCTTGGGATTCACTTTGATAAGCCATCCGGTATAACCCCATATTCCATAAATTTCCCCTTTTGTATTTGCTGCGATCGCAAAACAGTTCCGATCCATCCCTCGTCCTATCGGAGTTGCCTCTCCATAAGAAGTGCTAAAAGAGCAGAATCTGTCATACTCTTGAGTCTCATCATTATAAAAGAACCCATAGGTCTTTTTGGTGACCGGATCGTAGGTTAAATCCGATGGTACATTGACATAGTCAATTTCCTCGCGCGAACGTTGTGCCCAATTTGATGTTGAGTAAGTGGTTAAATAAAATTTTGTATCGGAATTCTCAGCGGAAATGACATAATATGTCCCATTTAGGCAATAGCCGGCACGCATCTTTGACAGAGCATTAACCGACTGCAATTTCGTTATTTTCCCATCGGGACGCGCTTGAATAGAATAGATTCCGGCCTCCACATCGTAGGTGTAAGACCCATTGGGATTCTGTTCGGCCCAAAGGTCGTTGTAGACCATCGCACCATTCAAGACGGTATTGCTACCCGGAATAAGCATCGGTGACATCACCGATTCACCCTTTTCCTTCGGAAACTCCTTTAATGAGGCAATCGGAAGCGTTGAGAGGGCAAACCCCACAGCTCCCACACTCAGGCAGAAACCGGTGATTGACAATTTGAAATTGGAAAATTGGAATTTCATATTGATTGAAATATGGTTTATATGGAATATGCCACCGACCACGCGACAGACCTTCGTCCCCACGAGTCGACAGCAGTATTATTCAGTTGGAACACCCGAACCGCCACTAAGGCTGGCTCGGGTGTTCCTATTTCAGACATTTATTTTACAATTTTCACGCTTACGCGGTGGCCATCAACTACTGCAGTGAGAATATAAATTCCCTTATCAAAACTTTCCATGCTGATGGAATCAGCTTTGTCCGCACGCATGAGAATCTGACCGGAAAGATTAGCAACAACGATATCCGAAGCACCCATTCCAAAGAGAATTTCATTACCACGGACAACGATTTCTGCTTCTTCTCCACCAACAGTGTTGATTCCTGTCAAGAGATGGTCATTCACTGCAAAATTAGTTACATCGGCTTCTCCAGCCTTATTGGCATAGAATCCGATTGTGTGGACACCGGCCGGAATGCGGATAAACGAATCTGTCTCGTCCGCATCGTCAGCTTGAGTTGCAGGTTCAGTTGGATCAACAACCAATACGGTGAATGTCTGCGAAGTCTTGGAAGTCGTCGGCACTTCAACCACTCCGAGTTTCTGACTCATATCGGCAACTGTCGTACCTTCACTCAACCAAAGTTCGTAAGAATAATCTGTTACCGTAGATCCTACAGCTAACTTAGACTCAATTTCGATATCGTATGCTTTCCCGCTTTCAAAAGTCATACGCGGAGAGATTGCCCAGTCGTTAGCCGGCTTAGAAGTGCAGAGCATGTTCAGGCCGTTGTTCTTTTTAGTCCAGCTAAGTGGATTTCCGAATGCATTCTTATCGTTGTCCACATTGATGCAAGTCCAGAGAGAGAAGTCTTCCTGAGCATAAGGGAGATCAAGACCACCGCCAATCCATGGGCTTGTCACTTTTGCAATACTTTGCGAAGCACCTTCCGGACCATGAATTGCCACTGCATACTCATGTACACCATTATTCGGAACGTTTTCATCTGTCCAGGTTGTCTTTTCGCCAGGCACAAGATTTTCAGTTATTGTTGCAACTTCTTCACCATTGCGAGTTATGACTGCTTTTGTCAATGTCGGAGTCACCCCTGCCATGTTTGTTTCAGTGGGATTAACCCATTCTACATCAGCCGAAAGAACATAATTTTCTGCCGGAATGACTGTCAGCTCTTTTGCAACGCCGGGAACAATCGGGAAATATTCCACTTTAAGGCTCGTGATGAAGCAATCATAAGTCGTGGTCTTCACTGAGTTGTTGAAATCAAATGCAAAGCAATGCGTCCCGGGGGTGCTTACATAGAAATAGAATGTCTTGGTCGACCCATACATTGAGCCATTGTAAGTGACGGTCTGTGGATCGGTAAGCTCTGCTCTGAGATTCTCCTCATCAATCAGACCGATCTTCAATGTGTTGTTGTTGGCTGCGCCGGCTGTATAAATATCCATCTTATAATAGCCGGCCTTTTCAAATTTCATTGGAGGTGATACAAGACGATCATTGACTACTCGGTCGCTTCCCATTTTATTAAACACAAGCTGGGGAGTAGTCTTGGGAGCAAGCGTCCAAGTAAAGCCGTCTTCATCAAGGTCGATAGCCGTATAGAGCATTGAGCCTCCTACTTCAACATTTGCAAACGTAACGTCATAGGGAAGAGTCTGCATTTTGTCTCCGACCCATTGTGAATACACTTCGTCAGCTTTTTGATCAGAAGCCGCTTCTCCAATATACGGTAATACAGAATATTTGAACGATCCATTTGTATTAGGAGTGTCTGTATAGGCAGAAGTCTCACCCGGAAGGATATTTTCCGTCAGAGTAGATATAAGTTCACCATCGCGATATACTTCTACTTTTGACAGAGTTGTTATCGTGTTGCCGAGGTTATCTTTCTCTGGATTAGTCCAGGTCAATTTAACATTATTCCCTTCTACAGCTGTTTTAAGAGCAGAAGCCTTTTCAGGACAACGTACCCACTCTTCTGCACTGAAGCCAAACACGCTGTAGGAATAATAAGTATTACACAAACCATTAGCATGAAGACCGAAGTTATACTCTCCCGGCTCTGTCACTTCAAACACAACGTAATATTGAGTTTTTGTCGTTGGCATAGAAGTAAGAGTGGTAAGCTTTTGAGTCATCGATTGGGGAACGTTTCCATTACCCATCCATACCTCAAAGTTCGTCTTGCCTTGATCATAATATGTAGCCTCAAAACCAAAACGGTAGATTCCCGGTTTTAAAATATTCACAGCCGGTGTAAACAGCCAGTCATCCTCTTGTTTATTATTACCCGGAGTGAAACGGAAACAAGTGCTGCTTGTAGATCCATACTTAGCCCAGTTGCCGGTCGACGTCGAATTTTCTCCCTTCTTAATGGCAAAATAGGTATTTACATCGTCTTCCGTCATGTTGGCGGTAGTGAATTTCCAGGGAAGTTCTTCTGGAGCAACCGGACCGATATACTTACTTATTACCGATGCTTTGGCACTTGTCTGATTGTTCACTACAACAGCTACTTCGTATGTGTGTTTACCTGAAGTCAGACCTTTTTCTCCATTGTCTTCCCAGCTCGTTGCCGGCCCGTCCAAAGTAGAAACCAATTCACTGTCGCGATAAATCATCACTTTATTGAATACAGCGTCTTCCGGCATCGGAGCGCCATCATTGTCCACTGTCGGCAATGTCCAGGATAGCGACGCCGTCAGTGCTCGGTTTTCTCCCTCTGTCACCGTAAGATTAGTGACAGTTCCCGGAGCAAATACGTTCTCAACTACCTCAAAGCCCGTCATGAGAACATTCCACCTGTTTTTAGGTGAATGTAAATAAGCACCAAAATAATAATCTCCTGTTGCGGCTGGAGTTATGATTTTTACAATTTTCACAAATTCTTTTTGTGACGCATTGACAAGATCATAGATAACCGTACCCGTCTTCAATGACTCGGTATCCTTAGACGTACCCATATACATGGTAAAGTCTTCATTACTCGACTTGGTGCTAAACCAAAATTTCACCTTGTATTCTTTTCCACCTTCCAAATGGATAGCCGGAGAAATGGCCCAGTCATCCGCATCATTACTATAATCGTAAGTGTACTTCAAACCTTGCGACCATCCCGTCCCTGTAAAGTCATATGTGTTGACTTCCCACGTTTTTCCTACGCCATTGATAATCTCCCAATTCGTCATATCGGAAGAATATGGCACCTCCTCCGATGCTGCAAACCCAATTAATGGAAGGGTTAGCAACACAAGAAGGGTTGTGTAAAATCTCTTCATTTTGTTAGTTATTTTTGTTAGTTCTATTTTTTGGCAAATATTTAACTTTATGCAAGTTACAGCTAAATATAGGATCTTTTTCGTCTGCAAATCCAAACTTACGCCGGCAAATATAAAATAACTTTCCCTAAAATCCAAATTATTTACACCTCTTTTTATGAAACTAAGATAAGAAATAAACATAATGATAATGTCCGGAATGTCGAATTGACGCGACATTCCGGACATTTTATTACTTGAAAAATTTTTTAATATACCTCTCTTCAGCGCTTGGTACCGGGATAGGCTTCAAGTGCTTTGGCAAGAACCTCAAGAGCCTCGGCCAAATCTTCAATTTTCAGCACATAAGCCATCCTGACTTGATCCAAACCCATTCCGGGATTACTATAGAAACCGGCGGCCGGAGCCATAAATACGGTTTTACCCTCATAGCTGAATTCACTCAGACACCATTTGCAAAATTCTTCTGCATTTTCCACCGGCAGACTGGCTACTGTATAAAAGGCTCCCATCGGCATCGGTGAGAAAACTCCCGGAATCTTATTAAGTCCATTCACAAGAAAATCCCGACGACGATGATATTCTCCTATTGACTCGGTAATATAGCTCTCGGGGGCATCTATCGAAGCTTCAGCTACCAATTGGCCCAACAACGGGGGCGAGAGACGCGCTTGACAGAATTTCATCACCGTGCCATACAAATCTTCGTTACGGGTAATCAAGCACCCGATTCGGATGCCACATTCATTATAGCGCTTCGAGACGGAGTCGATGACCACAACCTTATCCTCAATCCCCTCGAGTTGCAAAGCTGATACGACAGGCGATTCGGAATAGCAAAATTCACGGTAGACCTCATCTGAGAAAAGGAAAAGATCGTGTTTCTTGACGATGTCACGAATCTGAACCAGTTCTTCCGGAGTATAGACTGTCCCGGTGGGATTGTTCGGATTACAGATAAGGATTGCTTTGGTGGCCGGAGTGATCCGTTTTTCGAATTCCTCTACTGGGGGAAGAGCAAAACCATTTTCTATTTTAGTGGGAACGCCGACTATTTTTGCACCTGCAATCTTGGCGAAAGCTACATAGTTGGCATAAGCCGGTTCAGGAATGATTATTTCATCTCCCGGGTTGAGCGTGGCAAGGAACCCGAGCAAAACAGCTTCTGAGCCCCCTGTCGTAACTATGATACGGTTAGCTTCAACATTGATATTAAAGCGGGAATAATATTCCACCAGTTTATTGCGCAACGATGGAATACCGTCGCTCGGCGAATATTCCAACACTTTGCGATCTACGTGATGAAGTACTTCCAATCCCTCCTTTGGAGTCGGAAGGTCGGGTTGGCCTATATTCAGACCAAACACTTTAATCCCTTTTGCGCGTGCCTCGGTGGCCAAAGGCGCAAGTTTTCTAATAGGGGAAGCCGGCATTTCGCGGCCTCTGAGTGAAATCGATGGCATTTCTGTCAGGTTTTGATATAGTTGAATTTTTTTGGCTCTGTTCTTCTCAATCACACCCACAGATCTCTCTTGATAGCAGAGTGCAATTTTCGGGCGTAAAGTTAGTGATTTTTTTGCATCTTCCGACGCTGTTTCTTAAAAAACCTATAAATCCGACACAAATTGAGACTACTACCTCTTTTTCTCAAATCTTTTTGGTCAATAGGTCGTTTTCATATCAGATAAAACCTTTTACATAAAATCTTAATTTAAAAAACTATGGCTTCTTACACTGATTTAATTAAATCTTCACCCGTCGTTTTAGTAGAATTTTATGCGACTTGGTGTCCTCATTGCCAGGCCATGATGCCAATTGTGGCAGATGTGAAAACGCTTCTTGAAGGAAAAGCTGAGATCTATCAGTTCGACATCGACGAAAATCGCGATTTAGCCGATGAACTCGGAGTCGATGGAATCCCCACATTCATCCTTTATCGCGACGGAAAAGCCGTGTGGAATGCGAGTGGAGAAATGAGTGGTGACGCTTTGATGGCTAAAATCACACCCTATCTCTGAGAGTAGAGGTATCAAAAAACAAACACACGATAAGAAACGTCTCTGTTTCCCGGTGCAGCCAAGATTTGAAAACCCGCCAGGGAATAGGGACGTTTTAAATCTATCACGACTCGCTGACAACCTTTCCCTTCATCTGAAGATTGCCATTGAGTTGTCTCATCGTTGTCAAATATATTTTCTGCCGGTTGAGGAGTGTCTCCCAGGATTTCAGACGTAACTTCAGCAATCTGCCATTCATGCTTGGACTCTCGAGTCAGGCCGGGACCAATCAACCTCACCTCCGCTATTGACACAGATGCTTCTCCGCAAAATTCAAAAGCCACATATCGCGCCTGTTCTGCTTTAGAAAAATAAGTTTCCTGCCAACCGTCCGAAGTCAATTTTCCGCTTGTCACAAAAAAATCTTCTTCCACCTTCATCGGCAACACCGACCGAATCTTTCCTGTCGGACCCTCATATTCTCCCCCCGCTTGCTCCGGAGAAGACACCACTTCCATCGACAAAAGAGCCGGAGCAGTATAATCGAAAAGAATCAGCTCATTCTCTCCTTTATTTTGAAATTCTGCCGGTAAGGAAACCACACGGTCAGATCTGACATAGTTCCCGACATTGCGACCATTCAGATAGACTTCCCCCTCTCCCCAGTTGGTAACTGAAAGATAGACATCCTTCGGTTCAGAAATACTGACAACCGCCCGATAATAGGTCGGCCCCTCCACTATATCCCTTCCGGAATAATCTCGCGTTGTCACAAACTCCCCCGTAGATGGAAGCGTAAAGAGCCGCCATCCGGTTTGCACAGTCTTTTCAGACCCGTCAGTTGTAAAATCGACAACTCCGGACATACCCGTCCCACCAGACGTACTGCCCTCTACTGGAGCTACAAAAATCTCTATCGCCGAGCTTGATTCCATCCGGGGAAGAGTGATCGTCGAAGTCTCCCCCCGACCTGCACACTGCCCTGCTAATTCTCCGTCTACATAAATATAGGCCCGTCCGTTAAGATGGGGGAGCGTCCAGACCACGGGACTGCCGGAAGATCCGTTCACTCGAGCTCTATAAATGACACTGCTCCCCCCTTCCGCCGTCGCATGAAGGGTATCGACATATTCCGCCTGTGGCAAACCATCCCACACCGAGGAAACCCCGTTAACCTGAATTTTTCGGACATCATCGGCCCCAACCGCTTTCAAAAGTCCAAATAAGGCGACCCCCGCACAGAGAGCCGCCTTTTTATTTAACAATAATTTCATTTTCACCGATTTATCAAGACTTTTAACCCTTTAAGGCTTCTATCGAAGCTTTAATGGCTGCTATCTTCTCCATCGCATCGCTTTGCTTCTTTCGCTCAAGGGCCACAACTTTTTCCGGAGCTCCGGCGACAAATCTCTCATTGGAGAGCTTCTTCTCTACAGTGGCAAGAAATCCCTCCTGATATTTGAGATCCGCTTCAAGCTTACGCAGCTCCTCTTCCACATTTATATTGCTTTCCAATGGGATGGAATATTCCACCGCTCCAACAATAAACGCTGCTGAAGTAGGATTCTTCTCCTTTATGGAACTGATTTCTGCCAAATTAGCCATTTTAAGCAAAACAGCATCCAAAGAAGAGTCGTGACTTCCATTAAATTCCAAGGACAGCTGAGTCTTATTGGGAATCTGTCGTTTCAATCGGATGGTACGGACTCCTGCTATAACTTCTTTCAGGACGCTAAAACGAGCAATAGACTCTTCAGAAACAGCTGTCGCTTTAGGAAGTAAAGTAGTCATGATGCTCTCACCGGCACTGCGTTCTGCAAGGTGTTGCCACAGTTCCTCCGTAATGAAGGGCATGAAGGGATGGAGCAACTTGAGAAGCGTATCGAAATAATTTAGTGTGGCCTCATACGTTGCCTTATCAATAGGCGAGCCATAGGCGGGCTTAACCACCTCTAGATACCAGGAAGAAAATTCATCCCAGAAAAGCTTATAAACCCCCATCAGAGCCTCCGAAATACGAAATTTACTCATAAGGTCTTCAACTTCTGCAAGAGTGGAGGAAAGTACATTCCCAAACCATTCGATGCCCAACTTCGATGCTTCCGGCTGCACCTCCGTATCGCTTACCTCCCATCCCTTTACAAGACGGAAAGCATTCCAGATCTTATTACAGAAATTACGTCCCTGTTCGCACAGACTGTCGTCATACATGATGTCGTTGCCCGCAGGGGCTGCCAACATCAGACCCATACGCACACCGTCAGCACCAAACTTATCGATAAGGTCCAGAGGATCGGGAGAGTTCCCGAGACTCTTGCTCATTTTCCGCCCTAATTTATCTCGGACAATACCCGTGAAATAGACATTATTAAACGGCTTCTCTCCTCGGAACTCATAGCCCGCGATAATCATGCGTGCCACCCAAAAGAAGATAATGTCCGGAGCGGTCACAAGGTCTGCCGTCGGATAATAGTATTTTATTTCCGGATTTTCCGGTTCGAGAATGCCATTGAAGAGCGATAATGGCCACAACCACGAGGAGAACCACGTATCCAGGCAGTCCGAATCGCGTTTGAGGTCCGAAAGTGTCAATTCCGGATTACCCGATTTTTCAATAGCCTTCAGCAGAGCTTCTTCCTCATTTTCGGCAACAACAAAGCCCCCGGAGGGCAGATACCACGCCGGTATCTGATGGCCCCACCAAAGCTGACGGGAGATACACCAATCCTTGATGGTAGTCATCCAATGGCGATAGATATTTTTAAATTTTGACGGAACAAAACGGATCGAATCGCTTTCTACTGCTTCGAGTGCCGGTTTGGCAAGCGAATCCATCTTCACAAACCATTGCATAGATAATTTCGGCTCGATCACTGCATCTGTGCGCTCGGAATGACCCACTTTGTTAACATAGTCCTCAACTTTCTCTACCAATCCTGACTCTTCAAGGTCCTTCATGATCTGCCGACGAACGTCAAACCGATCCATCCCGACATACATCCCTCCGGCTTCGGAGATGGTGCCGTTGTCGTTGAAGATGTCGATGGACTCAAGATTGTACTTGTCGCCCAGCATATAGTCGTTGACATCATGAGCCGGAGTTACCTTCAGACAACCTGTACCAAATTCCATCTCTACATATTCATCCATGATAATTGGAACAGATCTGCCCACCTTCGGAACTATTACCCGTTTTCCCTTAAGGCCAATGTAGCGCTCATCGTTAGGATTCACACACACTGCCGTGTCTCCCAAAATCGTTTCAGGACGAGTGGTCGCTACTACGATATAGTTATCTTTCTCCCCATCTATATAATACCTGAGATAGTATAGTTTGGAATGCTCTTCCTTATAAATAACTTCTTCATCCGACAGGGCTGTCAGCGCGGTTGGATCCCAATTCACCATTCGCACGCCTCGATAAATCAACCCTTTATCATAAAGCATGTTAAAAACTCGAATCACACTCTTTGAACGAATTTCATCCATTGTGAACGCAGTCCGTTCCCAGTCGCACGACGCTCCGAGACGCTTCAATTGTTCCAGGATAATGCCTCCATATTTGTGGGTCCAGTCCCAGGCATGATTGAGAAATTCTTCTCGGGATAGATCACTTTTTTTGACGCCGTCCGCGGCAAGCTTGGCTACAACCTTCGCCTCTGTAGAAATGGCTGCATGGTCCGTGCCCGGCACCCAAAGTGCATTTTTGCCTTCCATGCGCGCACGGCGAATAAGAATATCCTGAATGGTATTATTAAGCATGTGACCCATGTGGAGCACACCCGTCACATTCGGAGGTGGAATGACAATGCAATAAGGATCACGGTCGTCCGGCTCGGAATGAAACAACCGGTGTTCCATCCAATATGCGTACCATTTATCTTCAACCTCTGCAGGATTGTATTTAGTAGCCAACTCGTTCATAAAATAATATTTTAACCACACATAGCCCTAAACTCTGCATGGCATGTTTATTCAAAGCATCGCCTTTGCGACACCATTTACGTTGCAAATTTAAGAAATTTTCCTTACCTCTGCAAAAATTTCTTTTTTGACCCTATTCCTCTCAAATAGCCTTTAACCGATAAAGCTCTCCAGACACAGGAATTCTGCAGACGGACGGATATCGATATGATCCGTAGTGGCCGGAAGCAACAATGTCATTCCCTGCGTAATTTGAATTTTTTCATTGCCATCCTCTATCTCCGCCGACCCTCCGACAGCGGTTAGAATCACAAATGAATCCAACTGCGAATAATCACGTTGGCTCCCCTGGGTGTAAGAAAGAAGATTGACCGAAAAACTCGAATCATTAACCAGCATTGCTGTCGATTCTCCCGTTGACCTATACGCAATCGGAGAAGGTAAGGCTGCCTTGAGATCAACCGCCTCACACGCCAGATCCAGATGCAACTCGCGCTGACGCCCACTTGAGTCGCAACGCCCATAATCATACACCCGATAAGTCAGATCCGACGTTTGCTGAATCTCCGCAAGCAGAATGCCACTTCCGATTGCATGCAATGTACCCGGAGGAATCAAGAAGGCATCTCCCTTCCTCACATATAGGAGATTGAGATTTTTTTCTATTTCCCCCGACGAAGCCACAGCACGGAATTCTTCGCAGGAAAGTGGCCGTTTCAGACCCAGAGCCAACTGCGATGCATCCTCTGAATCAATCACAAACCACATCTCGGTTTTACCATTAGGATGGCCGTTGCGGCGAGCTAATTCATCTCCCGGATGAACCTGCACTGAAAGATTTGCTGAAGTGGAGATGAATTTGACCAAAAGCGGAAAACGATGACCAAAACGAGCATAATTCTTCTTTCCCAAAAGATCTGCTCCATAGATGCGCGTCAACTCCGACATGGAAACCCCGGCATCCGGACCAATAGCTACTACAGATTCGCTCCCCTCTACACCACTTATTTCCCAGCTTTCTCCGATGCCCGTCGCATCGAAACGCTCGCCCTTGAAAGAGGCTATTTTATCCCCTCCCCATAGCGTGGTTTTTAGTATCGGTCGAAATGTCCACATCTCCCTTACTTAACAAAAAAAAACTCTTGTTATTATATATTATCTTTATTTTTTCAACCTTATCCTATGCATGGTCGTTTATAAGTAAACCATTAAAAAAACAGAAATTATGAACGACGTATTGGATACTGAAGAAAGAAAAGAGCTTCCCGATGATATGTTTGGGCTGCCCGAACGACGCGAATTCCCTATGCCTGATGCAGCTCATGTGAGAGCCGCTGAAGCATATTTCCGTTATTGCCCTGACGATCTCAAACCTAAATTGGCAAAGGCAATCTTGCGCTTTGCTTCGCTTTATGGAGTTGATGTCAAGAGTCCGACAATTCTTTCTTACGCTCAAGAATAGACTTCTTCCCATTCGTATTGAAAACTTATCTCCCGCCAGCGATATTCGCATGGCGGTTTTTATTTATTATTCCAACCTTCTCCGAAGGAAAAATCTTCGGGTGAATGTCAAAAAAAGCACCGCAGCAGAAATTTGGGTAAACGCCACTCCCCAAAAAGCCGCTCCATAGCTGATATATTGCACCAGAAAGCCTCCAATGAGAATCCCCAGGCCCATGCCCAGATCCCACGAAATGAGAATTGAAGAATTGGCTGTCCCACGTTGGTCATGCCGAGCCACACTTATAAACATATTTAGGAAAGCGGGATACATCTGTCCATTGCCCAATCCGATCAACAAAGCCGATAGGTAATAACTCCATGGACCTAACGAGGAGGCAAAAAGCGTGTAGCCTATACTGGAAATAATCACCCCACGCGCACAATTCCTTGTCAACTTTCCCTCCCTCAGCGAATGAGCCCCGAAGAGTCTTGACACAAACAGTCCTCCGGAAAGGATCATGAAAAAAAGACCTGTCCCGTCTGTAATTCCGAGACGGTCTCGCCCGTAAAGAGCCACATAGTTGCTCATCACTCCCCAACAGAAACCAAAGCATAAGATATTGATGGCCATTAACCAAGCTCTTCCAAGAAAAAAATGATCCAGCGACATTTTGGGCTTCGCTTTCACAATTTCACGAGTCCGCAATTTCACCGAAGACGCCGCCAGGAAGCCAAGAAAAGCAAGTCCGAATGAAATCCAAAAAAGAAGAGGAAAATTATCTGTGGCATGATAAATGGCAATTCCGGCCGACGGTGCGATCGCCATTGCCAAATTATTACTCAATCCATAATAGCCAATCCCCTCATTGCGGCGCGAGGAGGGTAAAACATCAATCGCTACCGTGGAATTCGCTACCGTGGCAGCTCCGAATGGAATGCCATGAAGAGTCCTGACAATCGCAAACATCAAAAGAGTGCCCGCTCCAACGTAACCTGCAAAGAGAATAAAAAATACTAAAAAGCAAAGCCCCAATACTTTCTTTCGGTCGAAACAATCAACCATAAATCCACTGAACGGTCGCACAAGCAAAGTGGCCACAACATACCCCGATAGCACTAATCCTATAATATGTTTATCTGCCGAAAACTGCTCATCCAGATATAGCGGAAGTAACGGCGTAAGAAGATAGAAGGCAAAAAACAGCAAAAAATTAGCTGTCATCACCTTCCAGTAATTGCTATTCCACAATCGCTCGGATACTGACCCGGCTTGCTTCGTTTTATCTTCTGAGAGACTCATCAATCCGGAAAAAACCGGCGTCGCCCTTGTTTGATTTCTCAAATCTTCGGGATAGACGACGCCGGTATATTCGGATAGTTTCCTATCAGTCCAGTTTATGAATGACGAGGCCCGAACGGAGCTTGGGTTCAAACCAAGTAGTCTTCGGAGGCATGATATTGCCCGTGTCTGCGATATTAATAAGCTGATCCATAGTCACCGGATAAAGGGCAAGTGCCATCTTCATTTCTCCACTGTCGACACGGCGTTTGAGTTCGCCGAGACCACGAATTCCACCAACGAAATCGATACGCTTGTCGGAGCGAAGATCTGTAATCCCCAAGATATCACGGAGGATAAGATCAGAACTTACAGTCACGTCAAGCACACCAATCGGATCGGCATCATTATATGTGCCGGGTTTGGCTGTAAGTGAATACCAACGCCCATCAAGATAAAGCGAGAAATTGTGAAGACCCGCCGGAGAATAGATTTCCTCCCCTTTATCTTCCACCTCGAAGTTTTCACGGATCTTGTCCAGGAACTGTTCCGGAGTCAAACCGTTAAGATCACGTACAACACGATTGTAGTCAATAATACGTAAATGAGAAGCAGGGAAAGCTACAGCCATGAAGTAGTTGTACTCCTCGTCACCTTTGTGCTCAGGGTTATTTTTAGCTTTTTCAGCACCTACAAGGGCTGCCGCTGCCGAACGGTGATGGCCGTCTGCGATATAAAGATTGGGAATATTCTCAAACTCCTTGGTAATGATTTCGATTGTCTCAGGATCTTCAATAAGCCAAAGAGTATGTCCGAAATTGTCGTCTGTAACAAAATCATATTCCGGTTTGCCCGCTGTTACGTCACGAATGATCTTTTCAAGCACCTCATTATCCGGGAAAGCGAAGAATACCGGCTCAACATTAGCATTATTCACACGAACGTGTTTCATGCGGTCTTCTTCTTTGTCTCGACGGGTCAGTTCATGCTTTTTGATGCGACCTTCCATATAGTCGTCAACCCATGCGGCAACTACAAAACCATACTGCGTACGTCCATCCATTGTCTGGGCATAAATGTAGTATTTCTCCTTGTCGTCTTGCACGAGCCAACCCTTTTCCTGGAACATCTTGAAATTTTCAACCGCCTTATCATAGACTTGTGGATCGTGCTCATCAAACCCGGGCTCGAAATCAATTTCAGGTTTGATGATATGATAAAGTGATTTAGGATTGCCTTCAGCCTCTTTACGAGCTTCTTCAGAATTAAGTACATCGTAAGGACGGCTTACTACTTCCTCTACCATCTCTTTCGGTGGACGAACACCTTTGAACGGTTTAACTTTTGCCATGGTTTATGAAATTTTAAGATTTTAAATAGTTGAATCGTTAGGTTGAAATATGTATAATATCGAAATCAAAGAGTGCGAACGATAGTTTGCTCCCGGTCAGGCCCAACCGACACTATGCAAACCGGAGCGCCAAGCTTTTCTTCGACAAACTGAATATAATTTTTAAATTCCTTTGGAAAATCAGTTTCAGAGCGACATGACGTCAAATCCCTCTTCCATCCGGGGAGTTCCTCATAGATCGGTTCTATTTCTACCGCATCCGCATCAAAAGGAAAATGTTCCGTCAATTTTCCATTTACCTTATAGGCTACACAAGCCCGGATAGTATCAAAATCATCCAACACATCCGCCTTCATCATGATCAACTTGTTTGCCCCGTTTATCATCACAGCATAACGCAGTGCTACTAAATCAATCCATCCGCACCGGCGCTTGCGCCCCGTGACAGCTCCAAACTCATGTCCTTTACGCCCAAGCTCTTCGCCAACAGAGTCAAAAAGCTCCGTCGGGAAAGGCCCACTTCCAACTCGAGTGCAATAAGCCTTGAAAATTCCATACACATCGCCGATTTTATGCGGTGACAAGCCCAAACCAATGCAGGCACCGGCTGCAACCGTATTGGAGGAGGTCACAAATGGATAGGAACCGAAATCAACATCCAGCATCGTGCCCTGGGCTCCTTCACACAAAACAGCTTTGTCCTCATCCAGCATAGAGTTGATTTCATATTCACTGTCGATGATTTCGAACTGACGCAAGTAATCAAGCGCACTCAGCCATTCTTTTTCTGTGGCAAGGGCATCAGCTTCGTATCCTACAGACCTAAGCATCTCCAGATGCCTTTGACGAGCCGATTCATATTTACTGTCGAAATTATCCAGAAGATCTCCCACACGAAGTCCATTGCGCGAAATCTTATCCGTATAAGTCGGGCCTATCCCCTTTCCCGTAGTCCCGATTTTGTTCTTCCCTTTGGCCATCTCATTGGCGGCATCCAAATGGCGATGCGTTGGCATAATCAGATGAGCCTTACGTGAGATTTTCAAAATCTTCTTCAAATCTACTCCCTCATGCTCAAGAGCCTCTGCCTCTTCCCGGAAAAGCACTGGATCAAGTACCACTCCGTTGCCAATAAAATTTACACAGTTCCGAAATATACCGGAAGGAATCGAGCGAAGAACTACCTTCCGACCGTCGAACTCTAATGTATGACCGGCATTGGGACCACCTTGAAAACGAGCCACTGCATCATAATGAGGAGTTAGCACATCTACCACTTTTCCTTTTCCTTCGTCACCCCATTGGAGACCCAGAAGAACATCTGCTTTACGCATTTCTGACAGGTTTTTATGGATTGAAAATCAATTTCTTTTGTTAGCGGCAGTGCGGCTAAGCCGTCGATGACAAGTAGAACATAGTCCGTACACAGCCGTTGTGAAATAAGTTGGAGTGAAAGCCTCAAACTTTCGTCCCTTGAAATGAGATGTCACAGTTGAATCTTTCTCTTCCCGGATTTTACCACACGAAGTGCACACCAAATAAAGGTGTCCGAATTTTCTAAAGGCGAAGCGCGTCTCATCTGCCCTTACAGCCAAAGCAACCAACATTTCACACCGACATAAAAGCCGAAGTGTGTCATACACCGTTGACCGGCTGACATGAAATCCTTCTTTTTCAAGAACAGAATAGACCTCTCCGACCGTAAAGGGAGAACGCTGAGCATAAGAATACTTAAGAATAGCTATCCGCTCGCTTGTGCATCGCATCCGATTGGCTTCAAGATACTTAACCAACCTTTCCTGCATCTGAGACAAACTGACAACTGTCTTCATCTTTTTCAACGCTCCGATTCCGAAGCAAAATCCACTGCAAAGGTAGCAAGACACAAGCGATTTTCCAAATTTAATTTCTCTCTTTCAATCTTTGCTTTTCTTTTGTCACTTTTAATCTTCTTCAAGATTTTTTCACACGGAGCAAACAACTCCACCTCCTCAGACGTTTATAAATCAAAACAAACTCTTAATCAGAAAAAACTATGAAAAAATACAGATGTGAAGTATGTGATTGGATCTATGACCCCGCAGTGGGAGATCCTGACAATGGCATAGCACCGGGAACCCCCTTTGAAGAAATTCCCGATGATTGGGTATGTCCCGTTTGCGGAGTGGGCAAAGACGATTTCGTTGAAGAACCTGACACGGAAGCCGTTTAGCCTTTCCCAAACTTATAAAATAATTTAGACATTAAAGATGTGTATCAACCGGTGTGGTTGATACACATCTTCTTTTTCCTCACTTCCCCCTTTTCCTTCCTTTTTTCTCAATTGCCCAAATTGCGACGCACCTTCGAAGCGTCCCACTTCTGTTTTGGAACGACCTTCCCCGACGGATAACCAAAAGAAAGAATAGCAAGAGGAACCATATGGTCAGGCAATTCCAAAATTTGAGAGAGCTTCTCCATTCGCTCTGCGTCCGGATAGACTCCACACCAAACTCCACCCAATCCCAAGGCATGAGCGGCCAAAAGCATATTCTCACATGCAGCCGAACAATCCTGAATCCAAAATCCGGATGACTTTGTGTCAGAATCCATCCAAAGATTTTCGTTGCCACATACCACCACATCAAAAGCCGACCGACTCACCATCTTGGCATATTGAAAAGATTCAGAAATAGAATCTTTCAAAGCCTGATCATCAATTAAGATAAATTGCCATGGCTGACAATTGGCTGCCGTCGGAGCTGCCATCCCCGCACGAAGTACCTTCTCAACGATAGAATCCGGCACCGCCTTGGCAATATAATCTCGCACACTGGCACGAGTCATGATACACTCCAACGCCGTAGAATCTGGGGCAGACTCATTCTTCGGATCCGTTTCAGACATCACAAGTGCCAATTTAACAGAAACAGCAACCAATCCGCAAGCAAGTAAGATTATAAACCAGTGGTAAGATTTCATAATGCTTTATGTATATAATTTTGTATGTATATATTTATATGTGAATATATTTTTGTATGTATATATTTATATGTGAATATATTTTTATATGTATATATTTTATATATGACTGTCTTTG
>CAZNMC010000011.1:0-44933 GCA_964574285.1 uncultured Sangeribacter sp.
CCCCCCCGATTTTAGTTAAATAAAGTTAAATTAATCTAATAAACAAAAACCAACACAAGAACCAAAGAAATATATATCAAACGACTATACGATCATCATTAGTTTGAAGATTTACTCCCAGTACGACCTTCATTTTTAGAACGGCGGGTACCTCGTCGACGACGCGGAGCAGGAGAAGCTTCTGAAACAGGAGTGGATTTATTCCCGTCATCTGAAGCGGAAGGGGTTCGAAGAGAATCCACAATCAAATCGGCTGCAAAGTCCGAAGCAATTGAAGTCCCAAGTTTACGACGCATTGACTTATAACTATTTAGTTGCCACTCTCTTTGAGGGGAGTTATGAAGAATTGCTCCCAATTCCCGGGCAATTCCCTCGACAGTGCAATGATGCACAAGCAGCTCCGGCACCACTTGATTGCCGACAATAAGATTGGGAAGAGACACATATTTAACTTTGAGTAGCTTCTCCATGATTTTATACGAAATCTTCTTTCCGTTAGCACGATAACAGACCACTTGCGGCGTACCCACAAGCGCTGTCTCCAAAGTAGCAGTTCCGGAGGTGACGACAGCTGCCCGGGAATATTTCAGTAGAGTCGGTGTGCAACCAAACACAAGAGGAAGCCCTGGATCCTGAGCCACTTCTCGGTAAAATCTTTCCGGCACAGAGGGAGCTGCCGCAACCACATATCTAAATTCCGGAAATCTTTTGGCTGCTTCAATCATCAGATGCAGGTTGTTGCGAATTTCACCTTTTCTGGAACCGGGCAAAAGGGCAATAATAGGTCGGTCGTCGTCGCTTAAACCCTGGCGCTCTACAAAATGTCGCAACGGCGGAAGATGATTCAGCGCGTAATCAATCTCTCGGACAGAAGGATTTCCGACATATTTCACCTTATAATTATGCCTGGCGTAAAAATTTTCTTCAAAAGGGAGAATTGAATATAGCGAATGGACGTAACGCTTGATTTTGCGCACCCGGTATTCCTTCCATGCCCACACCTTGGGAGAGATGTACCAATCGACGCGAATTCCACGTTGGAAGGCATATCGGGCCATACGAAGATTGAAACCGGGATAATCGACCAGGATGAGGACATCCGGACGGAAATCGTCAAGAAGACGCTTTCCACGCCGTAAATTTTTAAAAATAGTCGGTAGCTTCCGAATCACTTCAGAGAAGCCCATGACATTCATTTTATCATAATGTAGATCGGGATTTCGCCGGGCAGCCTTAGCCATAAGGTCGCCACCAAAAAAACGGAAGTCAGCGTCCGGGTCTTTCGAGCGAATTGCACCGATAAGGGCAGAGGCGTGGAGATCGCCCGAAGCCTCGCCCGCAATAAGCATATATTTCATTGTCGGGGTTAATGAATAAAACGAGTTGCCGGACCAGAGAGAAGAACCGACAAAACATATAATAATACGCGTTAAGGAGCGTTTTTCGTATATGAAGAACGCGCGAATATTCATTTTGAGTCTCATCGCATCGGTGTGCCTGATTGTCAGTTCATGCATCTCCGACGACATCACGACGTCGGGAAGCGACGTCTTAACCTTTTCGACCGACACACTAAGTTTCGACACGGTCTTCACAGACCTCGGCACTCCGACTGCGCGTCTGCGAGTTTATAACAAAGCAAAAAAGGGTGTCATCATAAGTTCCATCGGTTTCAAAAATCCGGAAACGCGATTTGAGCTGAATGTGGACGGAATGTCGGGTAGGCACTTCAGTGACGTGGAAATTCGCGGAGGCGATTCAATTTATATTTTTGTGGAGTGTTTCATTGATCCGACAGATAGCAATGAACCGTTTTTAGTAGAAGACCAGCTGGTGTTTGTGACCAATGGAGTGACCCAGGAAGTTCAAGTGGAAGCCTGGGGACAAAACGTCACTCGGCTACGTGGCTTGACAGTGGAAGAAGATTTGCGATTGACCGACGAGCGCCCATACGTGGTGTTCGACTCATTGATAGTAGCCCCCAATGCCACCCTCAGCATCGAGCCAGGAGTTAAATTGCTTTTTCACGACAATGCTAAAATGAGAGTGGACGGCCGGCTTGAAGCCATAGGCGAACCCGGCAAAATGATCGATCTCAGGGGCGACCGACTCGACAATGTATTGCCCGATGTCGGCTACGATATATTGGCGGGACAATGGGAAGGAATACGCTTCTCTCCCCAATCATTCGACAACCGGATGGAGTATGTCGATATGCGCTCGACAAGCGGAGGGATTGTCATAGACTCATGCGGGGTCACTGACCGCTGCAAACTACTCTTGAGGAATTCATGGCTTCACAATTCTCAATCAACTGTCATCGACAGCCGTTATGCCCGTGTGGATGCCTATGGCGTTTGTTTCTCCGAAGCCGCAGAGGCGGTAGTTCGTCTGACAGGGGGCCGACACCAATTCATACAATGCACTATCTCCAACTATTACCTTTTCTCTGCCATCACTGAACCCCTTCTGAGTCTTTATCATTGTCTTCCTCCGAAAGCTGACGAAGTCACTAATTCCAATCCACTTATGCAAGCATCGTTCGAAAACTGCATAATCTACGGACTCGGCACTGACATCAACGAGGGAGATTTAACCGGGTCGGATGTCTATCTACGCAATGTCTTACTTAAGTCGGAGGGAACCGACGATGATAATTTCATAAATTGCATCTGGGGTGAAGACCCTCTCTTCTATACTGTCAGAGAGGATTACTACTTCAACTATCGTCTGCGTCCCGACTCCCCGGCAATCGGAGCGGGCAACCCGGCCTATGTGGGCGCACAATGTCTTTACGACATGGATGGGCTCAACCGTCTGGCAGCCGGAAATCCAGCTTTGGGAGCCTACGTTTTCGTAGCGGAAGAAAACGCGGAAGCACTAAGAAAACACAATTGGTATAAGATGATGGCCAAAAGGACTCATCGCTAATGCGCGATAGCAACGCGACTGAATATCAAGGACGTATAAACTCGACTTCCTTGAACCAATAGCGACGAAGCTTCCCAGACGGTTCCTGAAGCACCAAAGGGCCATCAGAATCGACATCAGCTATACAGGCATCAAACTTCAATCCGGAAGCTACATCGAGAAAGGGATAGTATCCACCGTCGCCACGCCAAAGAGAGGAAAGAAAAGCTTTATGCACTTCAACCCGCTCAGACGGAGTCGACAACTTTCCAAGCCGGCGCTCCAATACTTCGGCCAACACATTCCTCACAACTCCGACATCGAAAGAGTGACCAATAATTCCAGCCATGGAAACCGGATTGGGAGCTGAACTGACAAAAACAGTCTGATTGACGTTTAATCCCACCCCGACAATAGTGTGAGTCAGAGAAGAGCCGAGCAACGAATGTTCGATAAGAATCCCCGAGATTTTTCCATCTCCGACATAGACGTCGTTGGGCCATTTGACCTTCGCCTCGATTCCAAACCGGCCCAATGTTTCAGCCACAGAAAGAGCAACCGCTTCACTGATAGCAAACTGCTTTCGAGCAGGGAAATCAGGCAGACGAATCAACAAGGAGAACGTAAGATTCATTCCCGGTTCCGACTCCCAAGTATTGCCACGCTGTCCGCGCCCTGCCGTCTGAAACTTTGCCACTACCATCAGAGGAGCCGAAAGAGAAGCTGCATTTCGGGCAATGTAAGAGTTAGTGCTGTCAGTGGATTCGAGCTCAAGTATTTCCATGAAATCAGACCTCAAAAGAAAATATACGCGCATTTGACTCCGGGTCGACCTCAATGAAGACATCCACCGTATCGTCTGGCAAAAACACTTCAGCCACTTCCGGCCATTCCACAAAACAATATCTACCTGAGTTAAAATAGTCTTCCGCTCCAATATCAAAAGCCTCTTCGGGCGACTCTATACGATAGAAATCGAAATGATAAACCGACTCGTCGGAATCGGCAACACGATATTCATTGAGAATGCTGAACGTCGGGCTGGCACTATCGTCAGTCACACTTAAAGCCCGGCATAACTCGGCAATAAAAGTGGTTTTCCCAGCTCCCATAGGCGCATGGAAAGCAAACACACGGTGCGAACCGGCCAGTTTGAGAAACTCTCGAGCAATCGAAGGGAGGTCGGCGAGAGAATTAGCATAAAGAATCATGGCTGATGAATAAAAGCAGAATAAATGCAAAATTACAAAAAATCCCCAAAAACACCATCCAAGGTCAAAAACAGAAAGGACAACCGGATGATTTGGCCAAATCGAGAAAAGTGCGTATCTTTGTAAATTAAATTATGACAACAAATCCATCGAAATGGGAAAAGTATTGATTATAGGAGCCGGCGGTGTAGGCACAGTGGTAGCCCACAAATGTGCTCAACATCCAGAAGTGTTTGAAGAAATTGTAATTGCTTCACGCACAAAATCAAAGTGTGACGCATTGGCAGCAAAAATCGGTAAAAAGAATATCACGACCGACAGCGTGGATGCCGATAGCGTGGAGCAATTGGTTGAACTGTTCAATCGTCATAAGCCCGACATCTGCATCAATGTGGCACTCCCCTATCAAGATCTGACCATTATGGAGGCCTGTCTGCAAACCGGGGTCAATTATCTCGACACAGCCAACTATGAGCCTAAAGATGAAGCGCATTTTGAATACTCCTGGCAATGGGCTTATCGCGAACGATTTGAACAAGCCGGATTGACGGCTATATTGGGTTGCGGTTTCGATCCGGGAGTCTCAGCCGTGTTCGTAGCGTATGCCGCCAAGCACCATTTCTCCGAAATGCGCTATCTCGACATCGTGGACTGCAACGCCGGCAACCATGGAAAAGCCTTTGCCACAAACTTTAACCCTGAAATCAATATCCGCGAAATCACCCAAAAAGGGAAATATTGGGAAGACGGGAAATGGGTGGAAACTGAAAACCTCGCCATACATCGTCCTCTCACCTACCCCAACATAGGCCAAAGGGAATCATATCTCCTCTATCACGAAGAATTGGAATCGCTTGTCCAAAACTTCCCGACAATCCGTCGTGCCCGTTTCTGGATGACTTTCGGACAAGAATATCTGACCCATCTCCGAGTGATTCAAGATATAGGAATGGCCCGAATCGACCCCGTCATGTACGAAGGTAGAGAAATTATTCCGATTCAATTCCTCAAAGCCGTGCTTCCCGATCCGGGCAGTCTGGGAGAAAACTATACCGGAGAAACCTCCATCGGATGCCGCATCCGAGGCCTTGACAAAGAAGGAAAAGAATCGACTTATTACATCTACAACAACTGCTCTCACGAAGCTGCCTACAAAGAGACCGGTGCGCAAGCAGTCAGCTACACGACGGGAGTGCCGGCTATGGTAGGGGCATATATGTTCCTGACAGGAAAATGGGTTATGCCGGGTGTGCATAACGTCGAGGAATTCAATCCCGACCCCTTCTTGGAAATGCTGGCAGAATCCGGTCTTCCTTGGAGCGTCATAACCAATGAAGACATTGAGTTGGAAGCCTAATCGGGAAGCCCCTTTCTTCACTTCCCCGCTTTTGAAGCCAAACCCAAAATACTGAATTGAATTTTCCGAGAGGGGCATGCCGATGCCAAAGCATCGTGTCATGCTCCCCTCTATTTTATTATAAATTTCTTACATGGCTATTTTACATTTTAATTCTAAAAAACTGATTACGCTTGTAACAGGCTCATTTTGCATCTTCGCTGCTTTGGCCACAGCTCCGACATCACCCGTGGAAGTAGCCACTGATAAAGGAACTGTGGAAATCACCCCTTTCAATAATAATATCTTCAAAATCAGCCTTTATCCCGAAGGCAAAAAAGCGACATTCCCACGTCCACTGGCCCAAGCCGTCGAACCTTCTTCCTCAGATCTAAAAATAAGCCAAAGTCCCACAGATATTGAAATCTCTTCTCCAACTACAATTGTCCGTGTAAACCGCAAAAGCGGAAAAGTTGATTTTTTTACCAATAAACGGCATCTTCTAATCGAAGAGACCGGAAGAACTTTAGAAAACAGCGCTAATCAGACGATCAGCTTCATTGCACCCAAAGGCCAAAATTATTACGGCGCGGGGGAGCGAGGCCACAGTTTGCGGCTCAACGGTGATAGCCTGGTGATGTATAACCGTGCCACCTACGGTTACACAGCATCCGACCCTCGAATTTCACAAATGAACATCACCATGCCATGGTTCGCTTCCGATGCAGGCTATGGAGTGCTTATGGATGACTATGCTCGCGCTTCCCTACAACTTTCCGACACAATAACTTATTCCACAATCGGACAAAAACCACTCTCATATTTCTTCATCAATGGAAACGGCTCCCTCGCCGGAGTGACATCGGAATATACCCATCTGACCGGCCGGATGCAAATGCCACCTCTTTGGACTTTGGGTTACATCACCTCAAAATACGGTTATAAATCTCAAGATGAAACCCTGGGAGTAATCGACACATTGAAAACCCATGACTACCCTGTTGATGGAATTATACTCGACCTATATTGGTATGGCACCGAAACCGATATGGGACGTCTCGAATGGAACAAAGATAAATTTCCTAACCCCCGAAAAATGCTTGCCGACCTAAGTAAACAAGGTGTCAAGACTGTGCTTATTTCCCAGCCGTATCTTAACAAAATCGGAGCGCTCGACAACTACAATATGCTTGCCGCAGAAGGCCTGCTGATGAAAGATTCCACCGGAAAAGTGATCGATGCAACAACTTGGGTTGGCGATGCAGGAATGTTCGACGTCAGCAACCCCGCCACACGTCAATGGATGTGGAACAGATATAAAACCCTGACCGACGACGGTGTGGAAGCCTGGTGGGGCGACCTTGGAGAACCGGAAGTGCATCCGGACGCAATGGTTCATTTCAACGGAGAAAGCGCACCATTTTACCACAACGTATATGGCAACGAATGGAGTCGAATTCTCCACGAAGGCTTCAAACGCGATTTTCCCGACCGCCGAATAATGATGATGATGCGCGGAGGCACAGCCGGCCTCCAGCGCTACAATGTTTTCCCATGGACCGGCGATGTATCTCGCTCATGGGGCGGATTGCAAGCCCAGGTCAAACTGCTTCTAAACTCAGGCCTATCGGGAATGGCATACATGGGCAGTGATGTGGGAGGATTTGTTGTCGACCCTGACCATCCGACAGATCCGGAACTATACGTTCGTTGGATGCAATTCGGAGTCTTCTCCCCAACATTGCGCACTCATGCCCAAGACAAACCCGAACCATACCATTATCCCGAGGTGGAAGCTCTGACACGCCGACTCGTGAAAATGCGCTACGAATGGCTTCCCTACAACTATACGCTCGCCTATGAAAATGTCACCCAAGGCCTTCCTCTTGCCCGTCCTTTGAATTTCCGGGGCGATAACCCCGGCGAGGAATACTCCAATCTTCCCGATGAATATCTTTGGGGCGACAATATCTTGGTTGCTCCAGTGATGCACCCCGGAATGAACAGCCGAAAAGTCACTTTCCCGGCCGGGAAATGGTACAATTTCAATCATCCCACCCAACCCCTCTATCAAGGGGGAACCACCGTCACCGTCGACACTCCTCTTGAAGAAGTCCCCTTGTTTGTCAGAGCCGGGTCATTTATCCCCCAGTATCTACAACCGATTGAAAACACGTCGGAATATAATCCTGCCATTCTGACCATCCGTTACTACCCTGAGGACAAAGAGACCTCCTACACACTCTTCGACGATAATCGGCTGTCACCAGCTTCAATTGAAAAAAAAGAATATCGGCTGACTGAGTTCAAAGGAAAAAGTTCCGACAAAAACATCGACATTTCCATTAAATCTGAAGGTGAATATCCCGACGCACCCCAAACTCAGCTTCTAACCTTTGAAATTGAAAACATTTCCAAAGAGCCAAAAACAGTCACAATCAAAGGGCTCCCCGGAATAAGCAAGCTTTCAAGGGCCACCTCTCCAAAAGCAATTCGCCAATACGGATGGAGTTATGACACTGAAAGTCACCGATTGACGATTAAATTAAGTTGGAACTTCCTCCCGGTAGAACTCAAAATTAAAAAATAATAAGCCGATTCCGATAGTAAATGAAGCCCATAATTTTTGACTTCGACGACCCTATGGTATAAATTCACCACACTCCCACTCCAATTTTGATTTCACCTTGACTTTTATTAACTTTGCAAGATAGAATACAGTCTGCCACACCGTCGGCCGACCTCCTTCCAACAACAACATTAACTTTATCTGTCCGCATGGAATACAATCATAAAGAAATAGAAAAACGTTGGCAACAACATTGGCGTGAAAACGAAACTTTCCGCTCCATCGAAGACAACTCACGTCCTAAATTCTATGTGCTTGACATGTTCCCCTATCCTTCAGGAGCCGGGCTACATGTAGGACATCCTCTCGGCTACATCGCCAGCGATATTTATTCCCGCTACAAGCGTCAGAAAGGATTCAACGTCCTTCATCCAATGGGTTACGATGCCTACGGACTCCCCGCAGAGCAATATGCCATCCAGACAGGCCAACACCCCGAAGTCACTACACGACGCAACATTGCTCGCTATCGAGAGCAACTCGACAAAATCGGATTCTCTTTTGATTGGAATCGTGAAATCCGCACATGCGACCCGGACTATTACCGATGGACTCAATGGACTTTTATGCAAATGTTTAACTCCTACTTCGACCTCGATGAGGGGAAAGCACTCCCCATCGACCGATTGATTAAACATTTCTCAACAAAGGGTTCGGACGGAATCAATCCCGCTTCTTCGCGTCCATTGACATTCACCGCCGAACAATGGAACGCTCTTTCAGAAAAAGAACAGCGCGAACGCCTAATGAACTATCGAATCGCTTATCAAGGCGAAACGATGGTGAACTGGTGTCCCAAACTTGGCACAGTCCTTGCCAACGACGAAGTTAGTGAAGGCCTCAGCGTTCGTGGTGGATATCCCGTAGAACAAAAAATGATGAATCAATGGTGTCTTCGCGTCTCCGCCTATGCTCCACGCCTCCTCGATGATCTTGATTCGCTTGAATGGTCCGATTCCCTGAAAGAGACACAACGCAACTGGATCGGACGAAGCGAAGGCGCCGAAATGCGCTTTCCAGTAGCCGGCAAGGATCTCGAACTGGAAATATTTACAACGCGTGCCGACACCGTCTTTGGCGTGACTTTCATGGTGTTGGCGCCCGAATCAAAATATGTCGACCAACTTGTGACCGATCAACAACGTCCCGCAGTGGACGCATATCTCGCTGAAGTCAAACACAAGACCGAACGCGAACGACAGATCGAAAAGAAAGTTAGCGGAGTCTTCACGGGTGCTTACGCCATCAATCCCCTGACAGGCAAAGAAATTCCAATCTACGTAAGCGACTACGTCTTGGCCGGTTACGGCACCGGAGCAATTATGGCCGTTCCAGCTCACGACTCTCGCGACTATGCCTTTGCCCGTCATTTCAATCTTCCAATCATCCCCTTGATTGAAGGTGCCGACGTAAGCCAGGAAAGCTTTGATGCCAAAGAGGGTATCATGACCAATTCATCCGGACCGGAACTCGATTTGAACGGTCTCACAGTCAAAGAGGCCATTGCTCGAACAAAAGATTTTATAGCAAAAAAAGGAATTGGCCGCGTGAAGACCAATTATCGCCTGCGCGATGCCATCTTTTCGCGTCAGAGATATTGGGGCGAACCATTCCCGGTTTATTACAAAGAGGGTATTGCATATTTAATGGATGAGTCAGACCTTCCTCTTCAACTCCCCGAAGTAGACAGCTATCTCCCGACCGAGTCCGGAGAGCCACCTTTGGGACGTGCAAAAAATTGGCAAACCAAAGAAGGTTATCCCATCGAACTTTGCACCATGCCCGGATTTGCCGGTTCATCGGCCTACTATCTCCGATATATGGATCCACGCAACGACACAGCATTGGTGGGCACCGAGGCCAATAACTATTGGCGGAATGTCGATCTATATGTCGGAGGAGCCGAACATGCCACTGGCCACCTCATATATTCCCGATTCTGGAACAAATTCCTCTTCGATCTCGGCTTAATCTGTGAGCCCGAACCATTCCACAAATTAGTAAATCAGGGAATGATTCAAGGCCGTTCAAGTTTCGTATACCGTCTGCGCGACTCAAACACCTTTGTCAGTCACGGACTCCGCAAGCAATATGAAACGACTCCAATTCGAGTCGACATAAGCATGGTCGACAATGATGTGCTCGACACCGAAGCATTCAAAGCATGGCGACCCGACTTTGCAAATGCAGAGTTTATTCTCGAAGATGGTAAGTACATTTGCGGACACGCCGTAGAAAAAATGTCCAAATCAATGTTTAATGTCGTTAATCCCGACGATATTGTAGAACGATATGGAGCTGACACTCTTCGACTCTACGAGATGTTCCTCGGTCCCGTGGAGCAATCCAAGCCATGGGACACAAACGGCATTGATGGTGTCAATCGTTTTATCCGCAAATTGTGGAATCAATTCATGCGTGCCCTCGATGCTCCACAAAAACCAACCACAAAAGAGGAGTTGAAGATTATCCACAAACTCATCAAGAAAGTCAGCTCCGACATCGAGAACTTCTCATTCAACACCTCAGTGGCAGCTTTCATGATAGCACTCAATGAGCTCACTGCTGCCAAATCAGACAGCCGGGAAGTAATGGACCTTTTCACTCGTGTCCTCGCTCCTTTCGCACCACATATCGCTGAAGAATTTTGGCACCTCCTTGGCCACCAAGGCAGTGTGGCAGATGCCCAATGGCCAATCTATAACGAAGAATTCCTTCGCGAAGATAGCGTATGCTATCCCGTCAGCTTCAACGGAAAAGTACGCTACACCATTGAAGTAGCCGCCGACTCATCTAAAGAAGATGTCGAAAAAACAGCTTTAGCCGCTTCCGGTGCTGAAAAATGGCTTGGCGGAAAAGAACCGCGCAAAGTGATTGTCGTACCCGGAAAAATCGTCAATATTGTAGTTTAAAACCGCAATAAATTTTTAAATACCTCCGCTGCAACAATTTACCAAGCGGAGGTATTAATTTTTTAAGTCTGTTTACTGTTCATCTCTTTGTGGAAGGTTTGATATTCTGACCCAAAAGCAACGCTCCCAATCTAACCACCCAAAAATCCGGATGACCTCTCATCCATCGATACAAAAGCCAAGGGAAATAGGTACCCCCGGCAAGAGAAAGAAGAGTATAAATCCACCAAGGTAAAGATACAAAGTGATGAAGCACCTGTTGAAACAAGACAGTAAAAAACCACGACAACAAAAATATCAGATAAGTCGCTCCAACCAAATGATCCAAAACCCCGATTCTATGCACCACAAGCCAATGTGCCAAACAAATACACATCCCGATTCCGGCAAATGAACAAAACATTGCTCCCCACCGGTTGGCCCCCACACTGAAATACAATCCACACCATACAACCCCGAAAAGAAAGGTCTTAAATCCCAGGTAGCGACTAAAAAAGAAGGCTAAATCCTCATGGAAATGGGCATACACAATGCCACAAACAAAATATATCCCGAGCCGTTGCACCTGACCGATAGAAAAAAATCCCGCAAAAGGAATTTCCACCAAAGGCAAGACTACAAATAAGGCCAACAACAGCAAACAATAACCCCACTCCGGCAATTTCACTTTCTTTGCCACAACAATAAACCCAAAGCAAAACACCAAAAGAAGAAAACTTGCCTGGAGGAACCACAGAAACGGCATCGGCATATAATCAATGTAAAAGAACGACTTCAGAAACGTCGGAAGATCTGCCGATAGAGGTTCATCAGCCATAAACGACATTTTGGCCCGGGGATAAAATGTGAAAAGAGTGAGCGTAAAAAAAGGCAGTAGTAACCGCTTGAGTTTAGAGCCGGTAAATTTTACCAAAGACAGTTGACCCCCGGAACGCCGAAACCCCGTATACACCATTAAAAAGCCTGAAACAAACATAAAAAGCGGCATCCGGAAAGTGAAAAACATCCGATACAGTTCCAAACTTTTGCCCATCGACCCATCCGGATACTCATGAAAAGAATGACCAAGCACCACCAACAGACATCCGATCACCTGGAGATAGGCTACATAGCGAAGAAATTGACGGGGACTTGAATCGGTTTCAGACATATTTTTTAAATTTCTTGCTCTTTTGTCAAATCAAAATTTTGCTCCCGGAGTAATCACAAAGATAGTAATAAATTTTTAATCCCAACAACCCCCTCCCCGCCAAGCAACAATATTTTATTCCATTCCGCGTTTTTATTACGGAGAAAATTCCTTTAGCTCTAACCCGGTCAACCTCAAAAAAATCAGCTAAGTGAAAGAAATAGTTTTTGCTACCAATAATACACACAAGCTTGACGAAGCTCGCAAAATTCTCGCCGGTCAATTCATTGTAAAATCTCTTGCTGAAATAGGATGCAATGACGAAATTCCCGAGACGGCCGACACACTCCAAGGAAATGCCCTTATTAAAGCACGGTGGATTAAGGAGCATTATGGTTTCGATTGCTTCGCTGACGACACAGGACTAATTGTTGACTCCCTCGATGGCGCTCCGGGTGTGTTCTCAGCGCGATATGCCGGTCCACAATGCGACTCTACCGAAAACGTCCGGCTTCTGCTTGAGAATATGACCGGCATCGAAAATCGGTCTGCACGCTTCCAAACCGTCATTGCCCTTATCCTAAATGGTAAAGAATACTTCTTCACGGGAACTGTCGAAGGCTCAATTGCTGACAAACCCGCCGGAAACGGGGGATTCGGCTATGATCCCGTGTTCATTCCGATTGAATCCGGAATCACTTTTGCCGAAATGACTTCGGAAGCAAAAAACAAAATCTCTCATCGAGGCAGAGCGCTGCGTGCCATGGCCATTGCTATTGGCTGACATCAATTACAATAAAAACCTCTTTTCCCCATATTCATATACTTACATGAAACGAATCATCCAATTATTCTTCCTTTTGCTAACCTGCGTGTCTGGAGTCTCAGCTCTTCCGGGAGGCGACTGGAAAGTTTATCCTACATTCAACGACTGGCATCGCGCACTCATTGAAACCCCTAATCGGGTGTATATTCAAACTTTTGCTCAGCCTGTCATTAGCTATGCATCCAACTATGCCCAATCTTACAGTCAACTATTTCTCTACGACAAGGAAGCTGATGAAATTATGGGGCTTTCAAATCGGAACTGGTTGAGCGGAACCAATCCGGAAATAATTGCTTATAACCCGGCCAAGAAATATCTGATGGTCGTCTTCGATGATGGTAACATCGACATGCTATACGACAACGGGGAAAGAGTAAATATACCCGATGTAGTCGATGCGTCTGTCAATCGTTCAAAAAAGCCCACATCAATCACATTCGACTCCGAAAACAATCTCGCATACATCTCTACCGGGTTCGGATATGTCGCTATCAACGACCGCACAAAAAAAGTTGCTTCATCTCTCCAAACGACAAAGGAACTTCTCGGTGCCGGACGTGTTGGCAAACGAATCATTATCCTTACAGCCGACGGAGCATATCAGGCTCCGGCAGACCGTCAAGGACTGACCGAAGCTGACTTCGTAAAAATTGAATGTCTCGGACCCGCCTCTCAACTCATTCCTCTGACTGAAAATTCATTCGCAGCTATCGGAACCACTCAAAATCAATATCACACTTCTTTGCTCGTAGTCAACTTCGACGAAGAGGGCAATCCATCAATGACTCCTCGCGACTGGGCTACTTTCAAATCCGTCACCGCTAACGATGATGGATATTTTATCGACACAGAGCAAGCACCTTATCAACTGACCAAAGACGGCGCTTTTGATAAATTGCCTGTTCCAGATGGGTTGGCCAATCGGGCTAAATTCACCCGTAATAAACGAGACTACTGGATTTGCGAAGGAAAATCCGGTTTAAGAAGCTATCGATATAACGATGGCAATTGGACTCTTACTCATGACTTTATCCGGCCATCGGCCCCCTCTTCATTTATGTGTGAAGATATTGTTTGGTCGGATCGATACGGCGCGATTGCCGCCAGTCATGGTAACTCTCGCCTATTTTCATCCATTCCTGAACTTTCAACTCCTATCGCCTCTTTCAAAGATGGAACTTGGACCGACCGTTCAATATCCACCATAAGACCCGATAAAGGTTGGATGATGCGGGATGCCATTGGCCTGGCAATTGACCCGGTTAATCCCGACAGAATCGTCCGTTCCTCCCGCCACGACGGATTAATCTTTCTTGATTTGAATAATCCCGACGGATTAATGCAAATTTCCAACGAAGCGGCTTCTACAAAAGGCGACAAGGGATTCTTTGCCGGTTTTTCCGTCTTTCCCGAGTATCCCGGATTTTTAGGAATTTCCAATCCGGAGTTCGATGCAAACGGCACTCTCTGGGTAGCTCGCTTCCTATTCACCACATCAACTTCAAAGCCAGATGCAACCGACATCTATTACTGGACTGCCGAAGATCGGAAAAATGGCAATTTTGACGGATTTAAAAATTTCCGCATTCCTGCCTCTAAAGTTAGTTCCGACCTTAGATTGATGCCACTCAAATATGGCTCTAATCGCAACTTATTAATTTTCAACGGTAATAATGGCTCCCCATTTGTGGTTCATAATCATGGTGGGACGCCCGGTGACACTTCCGACGACCACTCCGTCATCATGACTCTTCCTCTAAAAGACCAGGATGGCTCCACTGTCGAATACGACTTCATCCACGCAATGTATGAAGACCCGGCGACAGGACTGGTATGGGTAGGAACCGGCCGGGGACTATTCACAATTAATCCCCCAAATGTGTTCAAAGAAAGCGACCGGGTGGCGCGTATAAAAGTATCGCGCAACGATGGCACTAATCTTGCCGACTATCTGTTGAATGGTATCAGTGTGACAGGCATCACCTCTGATTCTCAAGGACGCAAATGGTTTTCCACAATTGGAGCCGGATTAGTCTGCACCTCAGCTGACGGTCGCGAAATTCTTTACCAATTCACCACCGACAATTCCTATATCCCCGACAATAATGTCTATGCATTATGTTATCAACCTGCTACTAACTCCATTTTAATTTCCACCGAAAAAGGAATTGCCGAGTACTTCCCTTCCGGGTCAGCTTCCGGTGCCGAATTTGAAGACGTAAAAGTCTATCCAAATCCCGTCCGACCTGATTACTTGGGCTGGATAACAATCGACGGACTCATCGATGGCTCATTAGTCAAGATTGTAGATTCCATGGGGGGACTTGTCAGGGAATTGGGAAGAGCTGAAGGTGGCACTATTCAATGGGATGCAACCAACTTAAATTACAAGCGTGTTGGGTCAGGGGTTTATTACGTCCTGGCTTCCACCACCGAAGAAGGCAAAAACATGGCCAAGGTGGCTAAAATTCTTGTAGTCCGATAATTATATATTTATGCGTTTTCCTCATATCCTTTTGGGAATAATCGGAACACTGAGTTTGTTCTCCACTCCTCTATATGCTGCCGACTCCATCTCTTTTGCAATCGAACCTGGACAACTGGTAGGGAAAAGAGCAGAAATCATAGCGGCCGCCCCCGAGAAAGTTATTGTATCCGGCACTGGCGATATCCGGGATCTTCGGTTTATAGCCGACTCTCTCCCATCATGCGTTCTCAGCATCGACTTGTCGGAAATGGAACTTCGCGGCTACGTTTATCCAACCGATTCAAAAGAAGCCCGGGCAATCTATTCCGAAGGAGAAATCCCGGCATCAATTTTCGCGTTTTCTCCCTTTCAATCATTCCAACTTCCTGCCAATACTCTTTCAATTGGTCAAATGGCTTTCGCCGGCTCTCAACTCAAATCAATTAATTTATCTGATCACACCTCATATTTAGGAGACTATGCGTTTGCCGGATGTAAAAATTTGAAACAATTGACGGCTGGACATAACCTCAAAGAAATAGGGAAAGGTTGTTTTGAAGGATGCGATGCACTCCAGAATGTGGATTTATCTCCATCCCGGGTGTCGGACATAGCTGCTCGGGCCTTTGCCAAATGTCCTCTTTTGTCCGAAATTAAGCTCCCTCCATCTCTGACTCAAGTAGGACCTGAAGCATTTGCCTTCTCAGGAATTCGAACCATTAATCTTCCGGCGTCATTGCTTCCGGACGAATTTGCCTTCAGTTCGATGACAGATCTTGAAGAACTCTTCTTGGATCAGACTCCTCTTTCAAAAGGAATTTTCTTCAACTCTCCTCGACTGACAAGCATCGTCAATTTGTACGGGAAAGTTCCCACTTTGGCGGTGGCATCTTCCGGAATCACTGATCCTCGCGCAACTTTTTTTGCAGAAGAAATCCATGCAAACGCTTTCCATTCCGCTCCCCTCGATTCAATTATTTTAGGACATCAACTTCTCAAAGTCGGACCTAAAGCCTTCTCCGGGTTGGACCGCCTTCGGGCAATCAATGTGCTGGCACTTCACGGTGCTATTCCGGATACTTCAGACGACGCATTTGAAGGCTTAAAGCCGGAAGAAATCAATCTGTGGGTCGACAAAGAGTTTGCGTCTGAATGGAAAAGCCACTCTGAATGGGGCAAATTTCATATAATTGCCCTTGACCTAAGTTCCGTCGATCAGATTTCCGCTGACTCTTTATCAACAATATCCTTTTATACCGGGAAAGATTATTTACGCGTTTCCTCTCAAACAAATTTGGTCAATATAGCTATCTATTCGACCAGCGGATTGCTCCTCCTACAAACTTCTCCCCAATCTCAGGATTGGCAAACCGATACATCCGCATGGAAGAGTGGGGTGATTATTGCGGATGTAACCGACGAAGGAGGTAATCGCTCAACGGTGCGAATCCTCATCAAATGACCCCCTAAAATTGCTCCTATTACTTTCCACAACAGTATTTTGAACACAACATGGGAAAAAACAAACTGAAAAAATTCGCTGATATGCAGACTTACGACTGCGTGTTGCAATATCCCTGGGCTCGATTACAAGCCGAAGGATTCCCTTATCGTGGTAAATGGAGAGAAGCATTCTTCCACAACTCCAATCCCATTACCCTGGAATTGGGATGTGGAAAAGGAGAATATACCGTCGCCTTGGCTCGTAAATATCCCGACAGAAATTTTATCGGCATTGACATCAAAGGGGCTCGAATGTGGACCGGAGCATCTCAAGCCGTAGCAGACGGCTTGATCAACGTGGCCTTTCTACGAAGCGACATCGAATTGATTGAAAACTTCTTCGCACCCGGAGAAGTAAACGAGATTTGGATAACTTTCCCTGACCCTCAAATGCAGAAACAGCGTAAGAGACTAACATCCACTCGTTTTCTTAAACTTTACAGGCAAATTGCAATAGAAAATGCGCCCATACGCCTAAAGACGGATTCTCCCTTTTTGTTTGCCTATACGATGCGGCTGCTCGACGCAAATCCCATGCTAAAGGTCAGACACAAAGTCCCTGACTTATACGCGAGCCAGGGATTAGACGAAGTTAAAGAAGTAAAAACCTTCTACGAACAGCAATGGCTGGCGCGTGGGAAAACCATCAAATATCTGGATTTTCTACTTTCAGCGGCCGATCTCACTGAAGTCGATGATTCCGATATTGAGCGCGACGATTATCACAGCTATCCTCGCGGAATAGCCCAACGAATGCCTGACGAAATAGAGAAACTCAATAAAATCCATAAATAATTGGCTATTACCTTTTATACTCAATACTGACATGACAATTTATCCATCGCTCATAACTGACGCTCTCCAGACAGTTCGTTATCCCGGCAACGGAAAAAATTTAGTGGAAAACAACATGATTGCTGATGATATCAGAATCGATGGCAACAAAGTCTCTTTCTCTATAATTTTCGACAAATCCACTGATCCTTTTATTCGCTCCGTGGTGCGAGCCGCCGAGACAGCTATTCTTACCTATGTCGGAGCCGATGTCGACATCAAAGGAAATATAACACCTACCTTCCGAAAACCGGCACCCGAAGCCCCGGAAAAATTACTGCCCGGAGTTCGCAATATTATTGGAGTCTCATCCGGGAAAGGGGGAGTCGGAAAATCAACCGTCACTGCCAATTTAGCTGTAGCTTTGGCTGCCAAGGGCTATAAAGTCGGAATCCTCGATGCCGATATTTTCGGACCCTCCATGCCCAAGATGTTCGGAGTGGAAAACGAACAACTCTACATGGTTAACCAAGAGGGAAGAGACTGGATTGAGCCCGTAGAAAAATATGGCATCAAAATGCTTTCAATCGGCTTCGTGGTCGATGCTTCTAAACCTGTCTTGTGGCGAGGGGGTATGGCCTCAAATGCTTTGCGCCAACTCATAGCCGATGCCTGGTGGGGGGAGCTCGACTATTTTCTCATTGATATGCCCCCGGGCACAAGCGACATTCATTTGACGCTCGTTCAGACTTTGGGTATCACCGGCATTGTCGTCGTGACCACTCCTCAAGAAGTGGCACTTGCCGATGCTCGCAAAGGCATCGCAATGTTCCAGGAGGAAAAAATCAATGTTCCGATTCTCGGATTAGTGGAAAATATGGCCTGGTTTACTCCAGCTCCCCATCCCGAAGAAAAATATTATATATTTGGCAACGGGGGTGGACGTCGCTTGGCTGAAGAGACCGGCGTGAAACTTTTAGCCCAGATTCCATTAGTAGCTCAGATATGCGATCGTGCAGACGCAGGTAACCCCATAGCCCATGCCATTGTGGCAGATGAAGCCACAGGGGGTACACCAAGCGAGAATCCTGAAGCGGAAGCCTTCGTTCGACTTGCTGACCGTGTGGTGGACGCTGTTGAAAAACGCAATCAGAATATCCCTCCCACTGAACCGGTCCAAATGAAACAATAACCCGCCGATAGTAATTATAAAATATTTCCCCAACGGGGAATAACCAAATTTACAATAAAATACACCTGAAAAGTTAGATTGAAAACTTCTTCAGGTGTATTTTATTATTAATCGGTAATTCAAGCCAAATCTATGGCCAAACAGTGGAATTATTTTTCCGGAAGCGGAGTCGTGAATACTACAAACTCCCAGGGCTTTAATTTTGTTGGCATTTCAGCTATGCCTCCATTAAAATAATTCATCAATCCGTCAACAACCGGCGCAGTAGACGTATAAACAGGTGCCGCTTCCTCTCCGGATAGATTGGCTATCACAATTAGGCGCTGATCCTCCTTTTCTCGGCTGAAAGCCAAAATTGCTTCACTTTCAGTAGGAATAACTTTAAAGCTGCCACCATTCACCCCCGCGTCCAAAGCATGATTGCGATGTTTAAGGGAATTAAGCATCCGATAGAATGCCGTGAATTGATTTGCTGTATAATCGGGTTGAATTGAATCCGTTTCAAAGAATTCAAAAGGATGATTAAAACCGACTTCCTGACCCGTATACATCATCGGCATTCCCGGAAGAGTATAACTCAACACAGCAAATGCACCGGTAGCCGGTCCAAGTCGTTCGAATTCCGTACCCTCCCACGAATTAAGGTCATGATTCGTGATCATATTCATATTAATAGCACCCTGAGGATATTGAATGGCTTGTTTCTCCAATAATTCCACTATTGTATTAGCCGAACTTTGAGGAAGAGTCTGTTGTTTCTCAACAGCATACGCATTCGCGCCACCCGTAGCTGCAACCGCATTGAACACATCCTTCATAGGCCAGTTGTAATCCGCATCAAAAGCAGCAACCGTCAGCTCCGGTTTGGAGGCTTCGGCAAGCATAAAAACAGGCTTGACTTCTTCAAGGCGAGGACGCAATCCATCCCAAAAATCGGTCGGAACTTCGCCGGCAACATCAAATCGATAGCCATCTATATCGGCCTCTTTTACCCAATAGACAAGCGCATCATACATTGCCTCGCGCATCTTCGGATTCGAATAGTCGAATTTATAAGTATCAGTCCAATCATAGGGACTTATCAAATTTCCTTTCTTGTCGCGAACATAAAAATCAGCATTGGAAGTAATCCAATCATTGTCTGCACCCGAATGGTTGCACACTTCATCAATGATTACTTTCATTCCAAGATTGTGTGCCGTCCGTACAAACTCCTTAAGGTCGTCCAGCGTACCGAACTCGGGGTTCACCTTTTTGTAATCAGCAACTGCATAATAGGAGCCAAGAGTCCCCTTGCGATTCTTTTCGCTAATAGGATGAATCGGCATCAGCCAAAGAATATCAACTCCCAAATCGCGCAGACGAGGAAGTTGAAGTTGCATCCCCTTAAGATTTCGTTCCGGGGTGCCTTGCCGAAGATTGACTTCATAAATGACAGCATCTTTCACCCAATCAGGATTTACCACAGAAGTCTTCTGTGTGCCGAAGGTCTTCTCAACCGATTCCTTTTTGGCATCGGAAACAAAAGGACTAAGCAACAACGACACTGCCGCCGCTCCGGCAATTATAAATTTAAACTTTACCATGTAGAATTAATTTTAGTCTATGGGTTATTACAACACGCCAAAAGAGGCATAGGTTTCATGTACTGGGAACTTATGTCTCTTTCATTAAGTTAATCAAATTAATTTATTCAAGGAGAAAAGGAATGGCCACAGTCGCTGTAGCATCAACCGGAGTCCCGTTTTCTTCGGCCGGTTGCCACAAGGGCATTTTCTTCACCAGGCGAATAGCCTCCTGTTCCAAATCAGGATCGATCATTCTTACAATCTTGATTGAACCGATGCTTCCATCCGATTTAACAGTAAAAGCAACATTCACAATTCCTTCAATTCCATTCTCTTTAGCCATAGGAGGATAAGTCAAATTATCAGAAATAAATTTCTTCATAGCCTCTTCTCCTCCCGGAAACGACGGATTAGTCGGAGCTGCAAACACGGGAATAACCATCGCGAATAACAATGAGATGGCAACCAATAACCTTTTCATATAATCTTAATTTTAATATCTTATAAATAAGAGCAAAAAAATCATAAGAGGTTTAACTCATTCTGAAAGTTTGTCGAGCAACCCCCCACATGAGTCTTCCAAAAGATCCAGAACCAGCTCAAATCCTTCCGCTCCTTCATAATATGGATCCGGCACAAAACTATGATATGGATGCCGTCGGGCAAAATCAGTCATCCTGACAACCTTGGCAGCCGCTTCAGTCGAAGGAGCCATTTCCAGAAGGTCGTCACGATTATGATCGTCCATAGCTACTATGATATCAAAATTTTCAAAATCCCAGGGTCGCATCTTTCGCGAACGATGGGTGAGAGTATATCCCCGGCGCGAAGCGTGTACCCTCATGCGCTTGTCGGGCAAGTCGCCCGCATGACCGCCATACATGCCGGCCGAGTCCAAAAAGAATGATTCCCCAAGTCCTCGCTCATCTATCATCTGCTGCATGATCCCCTGAGCTGCCGGCGAACGACATATATTCCCCAGACACACAAAAAGTATCCTCTTCTTTTCCTTTCCATGCAAGGAAGCAATCAATGCCTCAGATTTATTATTGATCATCTCTTTGAGTCTGGTATAAGCTATTGGGTTCAATTTGCCACGTTCTCAATTTGATTCGACGGGAGCTCATCGACCGCCGGAATTGACTGATGGACACACATTCCGACAATATACACTATCAAACCGCCAACGAACGTTGTCCACATCACTGCCCGAGAGGTTCGGGGATGATTGTAGACTCCAATGCTGTACCATACCAATCCAAAAGTGATGAGAAGGAAGGCCGATCCAAAGAGAATGTTGCGAACCATATGTTGCTCGGCAGCATCAACGGTCAGCCAAATGAAAATTCCGATGGCCCCGATGAAAAGGATAATCGATGCGATAATGAATGTAATGTCAGCAACAGAGAGTCCGCGCTTGTTTTCGTTATAATTAGTGCTTGACATAGTTTTAGGGATTTAAGTTTTGTTAATGATTTAAATATTATTTCAATATAGATTTAAATATTGTTCCAATATTAGAACGCCCGAACAATCCACAAAGTTTGGCAGAATCCTTTTGCATCATCTTTTTTTGCATCATTTCGACCCTTTCTCCTATCCCATGTTTTTGCTCCACAATCCGAGCAACATCCGATACAACACTACGCACAACATTACACACAACACTGGATGCAAGACCCCCAACAATAGATAGGACACTGAAGTGTTATTTTTTGAACCACTCGGCAATCTCAAACGTTCCTAAATCATAAATTTGACAATCACAAATTTGACAATTCGCTGGCTACCTCACAATGGACCAAATTTATAAAAATTCATTAAAACTTTCCCACTATGAAAACCACCGGATTAATTCCTCGTCTATTTCTCGGAGTCTTTCTCCTTGGAGCTGTCCCGACTACTGCCCAGTCGCTCAATGTCACAGTTGATCCCATTGGAGTGGGTGTCTCAGCCTCCAATGGATCTGCTTCCATTAATCTATCAACCAGCGGTGAAAGAGTTCACCATAATCCCGGCGTGAAAAGAGGGCGGCATCATCGGCATCCGGGTCACTGCTCTCCAAAATGCAAGAAGCACCACAAACTCAAAAAAGAATATAAGAAGCATCACAATTCTTCCAGTGCAAAGAAAAAATCTTATAGGATTGTGAAAAAAGTTCAGAAAAAATCACGTGGACATTGAATTGCTGACTTACAAGCGCTGAATTGCTGACTCATTGGTGAATAGCCGGCCGGAATTCTGGGGGTAAAATAGTTTTCGCGTCTACCGAATCCACCTTCACAACCACAATTTTGCTGGACCCGCGCCAAGGGACGGTCGCATGATAACGGACATACTCGACGCAGACCGGCTTGTGGGCCAATTCGTACTTTTTTAGTTCAGCAGCCACTTCGGGCTTGATTGAAAATACGAAATCACGGCTATAGACACGAGTAGTGTCGTGGAGTTCGCGATATGGAATCATGACCCCCTCATAGGTCTTGAAGATAGTTCCTTTTCTCTCTACATTTTCGATGTAGCCATATTCCACAGCGTGGTCAATGTATGGAGAAAAGTATCTAAGATAAAAACCCACAATAAGGGCGACAAGAATCAAACTCAAGACTGTCCATCCAATCACGAGCCATTTTCTACGCGGCTTGAGATGATCCCATTCGCTTTCGTCGCGTTCCCAATAAGCTGGATCGTCAGGCTGAGGTAATGGCTCTTTGGGGGGAGGAGGAGTTTTTGGCTGAATGTCTTCCTCAAAGAAATCGGAATCCGGACCTTCATCGCGGTCGCGGGAAAATTTATCAAGAAGTCCCATAATTGGATTTACAAATAAAGCTTATGACATGCTATCAACTCCTCTTAATCTTGCGCGACAAGGAGATATAGGCCATCGTGTAAACTCCCAAAATTATTAGCATCACAGTCTGACCGCTCCATTGAAGCATAGAGAAAGCTGTGCCTTGAGCATCGGAAATTCCATAGACAGCCAACCCAAACATTACGGCTATATTCCAAGGTCCCAGACCTCCGTTTGAAGGGACGGCCATTCCGATTGAGCTAAGCACGAAAGCCACCAGACAAGGCGTCAAACCAAATGCGAGAGAAGGGTCGGAACACAGTTGGCGTGTGAAAGGAAATGCAAAGAAAGCTACATAGAGTTGGAAAAAGTAACACCCCCAGATTGCAATTGTCAGAAGGATGAACCGACCTCTGCCGGGCATCCGAAGCACCACCGCAAAACCATTCCATAGCTCTTTAATCCAGAGCCATAATTTCTTGACCAGAGGAGTTTTGCGAAAAAGGAAGAAAATACCCCAACAGAAAAGCAAACTTCCACCGGCCAACACCCAAAATATTGGATTGGAGAGCAGATCGACAATTCCACGTCCGACAGGATATTTTACTAAAAAAGAATTGATAGCTCCTGAAGCCACAATAAATGTCAGAACAGTGAGTGTAAGAACCATCAGAGTGTCGGCAAGGCGATCGGCTACCATTGACCCCAGGACGGTGGTCAAGGGTGCCCGCTGCCGTCCGGAAATGTAAGTACACCGCCAAATCTCACCTAACCGTGGAAAGACAAGATTCAGGGCATAGCAGCCAAAAATGGAACAGCATAGTGCCATGAATGGAGGACGAATTGAAAGAGCATCAAGTTGCAGGCGCCAGCGGGCAGCGCGACATACATGAGAAAGAATACTGATTCCCATTGCGCATAGAATCCACCAATAATCGACTCCGGTCCGCAATATGTTCATCATGTCGGCAAAATCGACTTTTTTGAACATATACCATACCAAGGCTATCGTAAGGAGCAATGGGAGAAGATAGCGGATGGCATATCCAATCAATCTGCGGGACAGTGAAACTTTTTCAGTTGCCTCAACAGAAGTCGACGCTGTCGCATCCAAATCAGTCTGACGGTCGACTGATTGCCGAAAAATTTCACCCGGATTTTCTACCGGATCTTTTGATTCAGGGCTATTCATATGTAGCTACAAAGTTAATCATTCCTCCCTTATTGTCAAAATATTATTTACCAATCGTCTCCACGCGCTGAAAAAGACACCATCCGGGAGCTGTGCGGAACATTTCAACCAAACCAGAACGAACCAGCAACCTACACTGTTGATACAAATCAGTTTCCTGAGGATCAAATATGAAGCTTTCACACTCAAAAAGGGGAGGCGAAGGGGAGTTTGTTTTAATTTCTTCCAATGAGATGCAGCCACTGAAGATAAGTTCTCCAAGCCGTTGGTTATTGGCCGGCAGTGAGACTGTCTTCAACGCATGGCAATCAGAGAAAGCATAAGAATCAATTAGTTGTACATGGGATGGAAGCACAACCGATGTCAAGTTCATGCATCGGCTAAAGGCATTATTCCCAATTTTTCGAAGTTGCGATCCGAAGTGTATGGCAGCAAGATTTTCACAATATGCAAAGGCTAAGGGACCAATTGAAACAAGGGGACTGCAATCAAACTGAGTGAGTTGAGCGCACCATGCGAAAGAATATTTCCCCACTTCGCGCAGGGCGGGGGGCACCTGGAAGCGAGTAAGACTATCGCAATGATAAAAAGCGTAGTCACCGATCTTGCCACAGCGTGAGCCGCTCTCAAACTTCACACTCCTCAGTGATGTCATTTCCGCAAAGGCATAATCGGGAATAGATGTGACCGTACGAGCTATTACCACATCTGTCAAAGCCGGATCAATGTTGCGAAAGGAAGCAATAAGCGTTTCAGCAGCATTGACCTGCATCCAAACGAGAAAAGTCAGCACGAAGAGTATAGTTTTTTTCATGACCACAAAGATACAAATTTTTTGCCGATACCGGACACTTCAGAAAGCAGGAGGAAGCCACTCTATGATGTAACAGAAAATAAATTTTTCATTTGGATAGAACCAACGGGTGCTCAATAAAGTTATAGATTTAGCCGGGGATAAATATGTTAAGCTTCGGAACATTATTTTAAGAAACTATGAAAGCACTTTTCACTTCGTTCGCACTTCTTTTGGTTACAGCTATTTTGCCTTCAAATGCTAAAGCCTCCGATGCGGAAGCTTCTGCAGACACATTGGTCATTTCAACGCAACAGATAGCCAGTCTGAAAATGCCTTTGGAATTACATGCGAAGGACTTCATAACTAAAGTTTACGGGATCATTGATCCCGGTTGCTGCCGGAGTGAATGCATAGAAGCATCCAACCGAATACTTAATGTGGTGCCAGAAGAAGATGAATTCGGTCTTTGGGTTAATGATGAAACCGGGTATAATGTAACCTACTACGGAATGCATCCACAGGTGGAAGCAAACGTCCAATTCGATGGAAAGGATCAGCTGGCCGATTATGGTTTTTTCTTTCTCTTCCCTTATGAAGGGGGTCAACGGGAGACAGCCAATACTCGACAAATGGCTTTCTGCGGGAGTTTGCTTCAAGAACTACACGACATGGGACTGACGATCAATTCTACCACTAATTCAGATGCTCTTTTTGAAGTTATTGCCGACTATGGGGGGAGATTGGTCAATATTCGTCTCATTGAAGAAATTACCCCTTCCGACTTATCGAGCGACCAAGTGGCAACGACGGTAGCACCGGATGCAGAGGGCCGATTCATAGTGGTGCTTCATGTAGAACCGGAGGCTTTCACAATAGCGGATTCTTTGGCAGCCATACCCTAAGATTCGTTTCTTTCTTACTCCACACATCTCCTCCTTCCACTTAAAAAATGACTGCTTCCACAATTGTCAAAAATAGAATCCTGAGAAGAGCCGGCAAGATTTTAGTATTGTCGGCCGGTTTTCTTTTGGTTATATTTTGCATCTTGATTGCAGGTCTTACACTCTATCTCACTCCAAGTAATCTCACCCGGTTGCTGAATCGGGAAGCAAGTGAATATTTCAAAGCTGATTTCCATATCAGTAACGCACGATTTACTATTTGGTCTACCTTTCCGCATCTCTTCCTTGAGATTGATTCACTACGCATAGAAAGCCGTACACTCAAGAATCTTCCGTCTGAATTGCGCAAACAGCTTCCGTCGAATGCGGATTTCTTAGCTTCAACGGGTAAGATAAAAGGTTCGGTAAATGTGGTTAGGCTTGTTGAGGGAGGAATATGGATGAAAGAATTGATTATTGATCAGCTGGACATTAACATGGTGGCTCTCAATGATTCCATCAATAATTACAATATCATTCCATCAACTTCGAGCAAAGACTTCGAAGTGCCGTATTTCACGGCCGGCACAGTAGCCCTCACCAATCCTAAACCAATTCGTTTTTTTAGTGCTCCCACCAATACTAACGCTAAAATGCTTATTTCGGGTGTCCGTCTTACACGGGACAGGGGCACTAAAGATAAATATCAAATAAATTTGGGAGGGAAAGTCGACGCCATAGTTCGCGAGGTTGAAATTCTTTCAGGATTTCCTTTTGGTCTTCATGGGCAAATTGATCTTCGCTTTCATCCCTTCCGAGTAGGATTTAAAGACTTTGCCATAAACCTTGGGAACACTCATGGAAATCTCAACATGAATTTGAATCTTGGAGAGAATATGAAAGTGAATAATCTCAATTATCGGATTCAAGCTTTCGATCTAACTCGTTTCCTCCGATTTTTACCCGGTTTAGACGGCCAAGGTATCAAAGGACTAAATGCCAACCTCATGGTGGACGCAGCGGCTCGGCTGACGGCGCCTTACTCATTCTCAGCCAACGAGCTGCCATCCTTTGAAATAGATTTTAATATTCCAGAGGGGGCACTAAGTTATACGTTATCTAACGGCACGACCTATTCGCTTCGCCATTCAAAAGCGGAAGGAATTTTGGATTTTAATGGAAAGGAAATTGGGAAAAGTCGCTTTACTTTAAAACCCTTAAGCATCTATGCTGATGGTATTGACTTGAGAATTGAAGGGATAGTAGACAGTCTGCTCAGCCATCCGCTGGTATCCACTTCCGTAGGATTGGATGTTGATATGAGTCGTCTCAGCCAATCCCCTTCACTCAAGGGCTACCACATCGCAGGGCAAATGTTTTCGAAAACTGACATCAGTTTCGAACTTCCCCATCTCTCTTCGGCTGAAATTGTAAATTTAAATGTAGACGGAGATGTCTTCATTCCATCATTTGCACTAAATTGCAATAAAGAGAATCTAAATATCAAGGGTAAAAAGATCAACCTTCACTATTCGGGAGCATCCGAAAATCTGAGTCATCAAGCTCTGTCGAAAAGTCGGATAGAAACTATTCTGCGCGCTAAAGGTCTTAATTTGACAACCGGGGCATCCTCAATTTCCACAGATGGAGTAGTCTTCAAGGCTTCAAGTGCAATCAATCATTTTGATTCCTCTTCAATACTCCAATCTATACCTTATAATGCCGAACTTTCACTGAGGCGTATAGTCTCTAAAAGTCTGACGGATTCCCTCATCACATCGATAAACGGATTACATCTGTTGGCAGACGCCAAAATCAAGGGTGCAATTCTCGAAGGGTCTAATCTTACATCGGCTCTAAGCGCGGACAAGGTGTCTATCGACGCTCCAAGAGCAAAATTCTCATCATCCGGCATAATGGTCGGAGTAAAGGCAAAAAGGCTTCAAAATAATGGTTTAGCGCCCCATCATCCTGATTTTTCGACCGAATTTGCAGATTCTTCCACCTTAAATAGAATTCGTCATACTGCCACGGCTCTGTCGCTCCAACTTCCAGAGAACGTACAAGCATTTCTCAATTCATTTGATATCGCACTTAATCTTGGGGTTAACCGTGGGAGTCTGGATACACCACATTTTCATCAAGCTGCTAAATTCTCCGGTCTGAAGGTTTCCGGCACTCCCGATGAAGTTATTCTAAAACCAGTAGCTATCCGGGCCGGCTCAACGGCCGCACGAATTTCAGCACATGTTTCCAATCTTCGGAATGTGTTCGCCTTCGGTGAAAGAAGTCAATTACCAATCGAGGCAGATATTATGCTCGACACAGTGAATATCAACTATTTGGCGCGACTATATGAAGAAACTTCTCCATACAAAAAAGGACATTCATCTACGTCAGATGATTCCATTACCATGCTTATCCCTCGCAATCTCGACGCCCATATACGCGCAAGTGCCAAAGAAACTATTTACACCAATCTGCATCTTTTCGATCTTGAGACAACTATAAACGTGAAAGATGGTTTGGCATCCGTACCTGATTTACAAATTTCGTCTGACTTCGGGCGTGCATCTCTTGGGCTTTCCTATGACACACGAGATGCGTCTCATCTTAACTTCGGGTTGTCGGCAGGGGTTAAAGATATTAATGTCGTGACTTTCTTTGAGCGTTTCCACACACTGCTGGAAATGATGCCACAGATGAAAAATCTCTCCGGATATGTATCAGCCCAAGTGAAGGGAGAAGTGGATATCTATCCCAATATGGATCTCAATCTGCCCTCTTTGGAAGCTAATCTGGGCCTACAGGGACGCCAACTTAATGTCCATCAAAGTCATTTTATACGGCGCATCACCCGAATGATGCTTATTCCGGAAGGAGGGAACCTTCACATTGAAGACTTGAATGTTAAGGCATCCATCCACGATAATCTTTTGGAACTTTATCCCTTCAATTTCGAATTCAGTAAATATCGCATCCGAATGTTGGGTCTTAATAATTTCAACGGAGATTTATATTATCATGTGGGGATAGAAAATAATCCACTGCATCTACCATTCGGGATTAATATCGAGGGTAATTTTTCCAACCCCAAATTGCGTTTTGGAAGTTCGGATTACAAAGGCCAACGCAGCTTTGATGTTACCTCCAATATCATGTCGGCCACCCGTATAAATCTCGTCAAAGAGGGCAAATGGTTCTTGAAAGAGTTTATGCACCGTGCAGCAATCTCGAACGAAGAATAGTGTCTTTTCAACCGTAAGAGTTGGTGGATTCCCCAAAGGTTGGTAACTTTGCGAACTTAATCAGCCCTCCCATAATTTTTTCGATGACATTAAAGAATTATCTCAGAGCCAGAAGTCTGTATTTAAATCGGCGCCATTGTAAATCTACACCGGTGCGCTGCGCCTTAATCGATATGGACGGTGTGCTTTATGATTCGATGCCTTGGCATGCCAAAGCGTGGCAACGCATGATGAGCGAAGTCGGTGTAGAGTGTGAGCTCAATGAGTTTTTTCTTTACGAAGGAATGACCGGTGGCGCCACCATCGATCTTCTCTTTCAACGGGCCTTTGGGAGAAATGCATCGTCGGAAGAGATTCGGGACCTTTACGCAGTCAAAAGCAAGTATTTCCAAGAATTTAAGAAAAAGGCACCAATGCCGGGAGCAGATCGAATGATTGAGAGGTTTAAAGAATTGAACCTAAGAAGAATCCTTGTGACGGGTTCGGCCCAATCCAGTTTACTTGAAAGTCTCAAAACGGATTATCCGGGAGCTTTTGAGGAAGGCGATCGAATTACTGCGTTGGATGTAAGGCAGGGAAAGCCGCACCCCGAGCCTTATCTAAAGGGGTTGTCCAAAGCGGGGTGCTCTCCGGAAGAAGCTGTGGTAATTGAAAATGCCCCGCTTGGAGTTAGAGCCGGCGTTGCTTCAGGGTGCTTCACGATTGCGGTGATGACCGGGCCGGTGCCAAGGGCTACTTTTGAAAAAGAACAACCGGACATGATATTCGACTCCATGCCGGCCTTCGCTGATTTCCTTCAGATCCTTTCCGACAATGCAAAATCTCTGTAAACTCATTGAGAAATATTCGGGTCGGATATTGGTGGTGACCGATACAAATGTGGCGAAGAAGGTTTTTCCCCATCTTTCTTCTGCATGTCCAGTTTTAAGCGAATTGCCACGGTTTGAGATTGTAGCGGGCGAAGAGAATAAGACGCCGGAGACAGTAGCCTTGATTTGGCAAAAACTTCTGGATAGCGGAGCGCCACGGTCCCATTTAATTTTAAATGTTGGAGGAGGGATGGTCAGTGATATAGGAGGATTTGCGGCTGCCACTTACAAACGAGGGATCGATTATGCCAATGTGGCCACCACGGTTTTGGCTGCTTCAGACGCTGCGATCGGAGGAAAGACCGGGGTTAACCTCGGCGGAGTAAAGAACGCTGTCGGAGCATTTAAAATGCCGTTGGAGACCTTCATTTGCTCGCGAGCCTTTGAAACTCTTCCACGAGACGAACTTCTTTCAGGATATGGAGAAATTCTTAAAACAGCTTTGGTTGGCAATCCGAAACTTTTAGCGGAACTATATGAGGTCGAAGAAAATATAGGTTCAGCGAATCGGCTCGCTGCTTTGGCTAAAGAGGCGTCCAAGTTTAAAATTGGAATCGTTACCGAAGATCCGCAGGAAGCAGGCAAACGTAAAATATTAAATTTCGGACACACTTTTGGACACGCGTTGGAAAGCCTGATGACGAGGCGCCACACCCCGGTTGCCCACGGCATAGCAGTTGCCCACGGCATAATCGTCGCATTGATTCTCAGCAAAATGAAACTTAATGTTGATGTTGATCCACAATTGCTTTATCGCCTTAGTTCTGAAATAGTGAAGCCTTATATGCGTGTTCCCGAAATTAATTGCGAGGACTATCAGGCGATTTTTAAGTTAATGAGTGTCGACAAGAAAAATTCATCGACCGATTATTTTCGGTTTGTCTTACTTGAACAAGCGGGTAAACCAATAATTGACGTGCCAGTCACTTCTGAGGAACTTAAACCGGCTTTGGACATTTATCGGGATCTGCTGTATTGTTGACTATTTTATTTTAGCCCATCCTCATCTTCTTTCAGAGGAAAATGACTAACTTTGCAGTATCATACAATTCTGTGACTTATCTTTTGTTTTGATCTGTAAACCGAAAACGCTCGCTCAACGTTCTCATCACAGGGATATCATACTTAAACTTTGATTGAAAAATGAAAAACGCATTACATTTGGTCGCACTCATGGCAATAGTCATGTTTTTTGGAATTAATTCTGCAGACGCAAAAAATTCTAAAGGTGATTCAAAAATCAAGTTCACTGAGACAAGCCATGATTTCGGGATTGTGGATGAAAACGGAGGTAACGTAAGTTATGAATTTGAATTTATCAATGAAGGGTTGGGCAATCTTGTGATTTTGGAAGCCCGGTCGCAATGTGGCTGCACACGGCCCGAATACCCCAAGAATCCGATTGCTCCCGGGAAAAAAGGGAAAATTAAAGTGACTTATATGCCCAAAGGACGCCCAGGCAGCATCAACCGCACGATAACGGTCATGACCAATGGTAAACCATCTAAATCGGTGCTTCAAATCAAGGGTCGAGTAGTCCCGAAAGAAAATAAATAATATGATAAAACTTAGATTTTGGATTTTCGCAGTCTTTATTTTTGCATTTCTCTGCGGAAATGCAAAAATCGAATGGCTTGCGACCGAATATGATTTCGGAGCCTTCAAGGAAGCCGGAGGGCCCAAAACCGGTTCAGTCCAATTTATCAACCGCGGGCCTAAGGCTATTATGATTAACCAAGTGCGTCCGAGCTGTGGTTGTACGGGAGCAGAATTCACTCAAGGAGAAATAATGCCTGGAGATACGGCCACGATCAGTTTTACTTATAATCCGCTTGGGCGTCCCGGGCGATTTGACAAAACAGTGAAAGTCTACACCGGTGCAGACAATGAACGCACGACTATACGAATTTATGGGACAGTAATTGGGGCTCCGGCATCGCTTGAGACATCTTATCCGATTGAAGTGGGTCCACTACGTCTCTCTGAAAAAATTATTTTGGCCGGTGACGTCAATTACGGGTCGGCACGCCATCTCTTCTTTCAGGGCTATAATCAAAGTTCGGATACGATTTATCCGGGTTGGGTCAATCCGGCCCGCTCTCTCAGCCTGGGAATTTCCAATCGTGGTGTACCCCCGGGTGATTTAGTAACCTTCAGTATATATTTTAATTCAAGAGAGGGAGAAATGCCCGGTCAAATCTCTTATCCTATTGAAATCATCGCTGACACTACGATTTCTAATTCTCCTAAAACCACTGTCGAATTCAGAGCCAAAATCATACCTCAAGCCACGGGAATAGGAGCTTCACAACTTTCGAACGCCCCTATTCTGTCGGTCAGCCCTCCGACAATAGATCTTGGCAACGTCGGAAATTCAGCCAATTTTTCTTTTGTCTTGACTAACAAAGGAAAGTCTGACCTTCACATCCAACGAATAAAAGGAGAAAACGTAAAGATGAAGAAATTTCCATCTCGTCTATCCCCGGGTAAAAGCGGTGAATGTGTTGCTACCATTAATTTGTCGGAACTAAAACCGGATCCCTTTTCGCTTCGTCTGGAAATAGTAAGCAACGATCCGGTAAATCCTCTTTATACAGTCCGGATAGCGGGCATAAAAGAATAGAAAATCAGTATAATATCTTTTAATACTTTAGTCGACACCACCTATCTATATCATGAAACCAATCGAACATCCTGAAAATGAATGTCAATATAAGGGACTTCAGGTAAACTCCGGCGTTAAATCTCAACCAACCACTAATCCCTACTTGAAATTTCGGAAAGCCCCACGCCAACTGACGTCGGGGGAATATGTTGAAGGTATCCGCAAAGGGGATGTCAGCATTCTGGGGCGGGCTGTGACCCTTATTGAAAGCACTGCTGAAACGCATCAGGGACTTGCACAAGAAGTAATCGAGAAATGTCTTCCCTTTACAGGGAATTCGCGTCGCATCGGCATAACCGGTGTGCCGGGAGCGGGGAAATCCACCTCCATAGATGTGTTCGGTCTCCATGTTCTTCGTCAGGGCCATCGTCTGGCAGTACTTGCCATCGATCCCAGTTCGGAACGCACCCTCGGTTCGATCCTCGGCGATAAAACACGTATGGAAAAGTTATCGACCGAAAAAGATGCCTTTATCCGACCTTCCCCTTCGGCTGGTTCATTGGGTGGGGTGGCCAGAAAAACGCGTGAAACGATAGTGCTTTGCGAAGCAGCGGGCTATGACACGATCTTCGTTGAAACTGTGGGAGTGGGCCAAAGTGAAACCGCAGTTCATTCAATGGTTGATTTCTTTCTGCTGATACAGCTGGCTGGCACAGGCGACGAGCTTCAGGGCATCAAACGAGGAATTATGGAAATGGCGGACGGGATAGTCATCAATAAATGTGACGGGGACAACGTTGAACGAGCAAAATTAGCGGCTGCCCAATTCCGAAACGCCCTCCATCTCTTTCCCCCGACACCAAGCAAATGGGTTCCGGAAGTGTTGACGTATAGTGGGTATTTCGAATTAGGGATCCCTGAAGTCTGGGATATGATCGATCGCTACTTTGCTTATGTAAAATCGAATGGCTATTTCGATAAAAAACGTCAGCAACAAGCCCGGTACTGGATGGTGGAGACCATCAACGAGCAACTACGCAACAATTTTTACCACCAACCCGAAGTGCGTGCTCTACTCGAACAAAAGGAGATGAGAGTGCTCAATAACGAACAATCTTCCTTCACTGCCGCCAAAGATGTGTTGGATTTCTACTTCGATAAAATGCGCAAAAGTTGATCACATCTTTTGTGGGAATCTACGAAAGGCAATAATCGGGCGTTGCGTCGCGTTACTACTTTTGACGAGAGAATAAATGCACTCCTTCGAAAGGTTTCTGAGATTCTTCTCAGATCTCATCAAACAGACATCATGAAATATATAAAAAAACTTCTTACACTGGTTGCAGCCATAGTATTACTGACCGGTTGTAAATCTTCCAACTTGACTTATTTTAGTGATTTGTCTGCAATGGAAGGTGTACTTTCAATATCCAAATCCGAAATTAAAATTGAGCCGGAAGATGAATTGCTGATCAATGTTTCTTCGGACATTCCGGAAGCGACGGCCCCCTATAATCTTCCTTTTAACAGTAGTTTGCGCTCCACAGAGATGCTTTCTAATTCCGTCGCCTCACAAAAGCAAACCTACATCGTTGATAAAAACGGGAATATTAATTTTCCACTTCTTGGTAAAATTCATGTCGAGGGGATGACGACTCTTCAACTCGCTGAAGAACTCACAAGGCGAATTGCGGTGGATGTAGAAGCTCCACTGGTCAGAGTCCAGCTTCTGAATTTCAATGTGAACGTAATGGGGGAAGTGATGAATCCGGGACGCTATCGCAGTGAGAACGAACGACTTACAGTCCTTGATGCTCTTGCCCTGGCAGGGGATATGACGGTGTTCGGAAAGCGTGACGGCGTGACGGTGCTACGTGAAGAAAACGGCGCCATCACCTATCATCGACTCAACCTCAACGATTCTAAAATCAGTACCTCTCCCTATTTTTACCTTAAGCAGAATGATGTGGTGTATGTTGAGCCATCGGAAGCAAGAGCAGGCCAGGCGGACTACAACCAAAACAATTCTTTCAAAGTCAGCGTTATCTCGGCTATCGTCAGTGGGGTGTCTGTTATCACTTCTTTGGTTATTGCCTTGGTAATAAACAAGTAATCACTTTTCAGTCGTCGCATTTCATTTCCTTTTCATGGACACTAAAGATCGTCTTAACCAAGAGAACAATAAAATAAACGTGACTGCCTCAGTCACTACTTTTCGGCGTTTCTGGTGGGTATACCTCCTTGTGTTTGTTTGCTTCATGATTCTTGCAGGCCTTTTCTGCCAAATCAAAGCGCCCAAATATGAATGCCACGCCACCATCATACTTAATGATAATGACGATCTCGGAAAAAGTAACCTGGGAGGGTTAGGATCGCTCATGGCTTCATTTTCCATGGGTAGCACCGGATATAAGTATGTGGACGACGAAATCGCAAGGTTGAAAAGCCATTCCAATCTTGTCACTCTAACCAAAGATTTGAATCTGAATGTGGTCTATAGTTCCAAAAAGGAATTTTTGTCGCAACGTCACTTTTATTTTAACGATTCACCTCTTTCGGTTTTCCTTCCGGAGAACATTGCAGACACCATCAGCGTGCCAACAGTGTTCAATATGATGGTAGCTGCGGATGGCAAAACTGCCGACATCACTGTCAACCAGTCTCCTAAGGGAGTGGTTTACTCCAAGACAGGAGTGTCTCTACCAGCTATGGTCAAAACCCCGAGAGGTACATTCCGCGTGGCAACTACTCCTCACTTCCACCCGGGGAAACCCCTCAAATTCAGAGCTATCTTCAATAGCCCTACTTACACGGCCTTTGGTTTATACAAAGGGATTAAAGCCAAATCTCCCAGTAAAAAATCCAGTCTCATCTATCTGGATTATGAAAACGAGAATACGGAAAAGGGGGTTGCCGTGCTTGATGGAATCGTTGACATCTACAATCAGCGGAATATCACTGAATATCAGGAGCAAGCCCGAGTGGCTATAGAGTTTATCAAAGGCAGACTGGAGAAGCTTTATAATGAACTTGAAAATAGCGAACGGAACATTGAAGTCTACAAACGAAATAATAATATCGTAGAGCCCACAGCGGAAGCAGAATATCTTTTCAAAAAGAAACAAGTACTCGAAACCGGAGTCATTGAATTCGAAACCCGTCATGCGGTCTTGAGAATGATTCTGGAGTTCCTTCGCAACGACCAAAATCAATATTCATTGGTTCCTTTTGCCGACGACCTTCCCAAAGAGCCAGTGGCAGAATACAATGAACTTCTCGTAGAACGCATTCGCCTGATGGAGAACGCAAAAGGGAATAATGCCTCGCTCAAGACGGTCAACGCTCAGATAGCAGCGATGCGCGACAATCTAATTACGTCGCTCGAACGGCAGCTTTCAGCGACCGAAATTGCCATAAGCGATATGAAGCGTTCGGACTCGGGCTCTAATTCCCGAATCGCTGAAATTCCCACTATGGAGAAGGAATTGCTTTCGCTCTATCGCGACCAAAAGATCAAAAATCAGATCTACGCATATCTTCTTCAGAAACTGGAAGAAAGCGAACTGAAACTCGCTCGCGAAATCAACACGGGCAAAACAGTCGATGTGGCATATGCTGAAATGAAGCCCTCTTCTCCCAATAAACCCCTTATTTTCATCGCGGCTGCCTTAGCATCAATTTTCTGCTCCTACATTGGCCTGATGGCGTTTATTTTCGTTCTAAAAATCTATCGAAATATACGCACCCGAAAGCATCAGTTGCCCGATGCATGAGAAATAGCCAATTTTTTCGCTTAGTATCCACAAATGGGAGAAGAACGTCAATTTTACCTATCACGAGGGAAACTAGCCATTTATTGGTTGATGTTCACCTTTTGGCTGGTGGCTTTCTACCCTTTTGTGGTTCAATTAGCTTCGTATGATATTTTTACCGTAATTGATGGTAAAGTTTCACTGTTTCTCGAATTAGCTTATATCGTTATCGGCTTAATTCTGCTACATAACAAATGGGACAAAGCTGTGACCTTCTCCTTCATGGTAATGAGTTTCATTTCGACCGTTTTTATTAACTCCAATCCGATCAACGACTGGCTCTCAGGGCTCAGATTCTACTATCCCATCATATTCCTTCTTCCGGTGATCAGATATGCAATGGCCACCCAAGCCAGGCGAGATTTCTTCATCGAATTAATGGACCGGACGCTTTACATTTTTTTATGGGTTCAAGCACCATGCATGATTTTCCAATACGTTGTCTACGGCGGATGGGACTACGGCGGCGGTTCATTAGGATTTTATCAGTCCGGCATCGTTTCAGAACTCATTTACACTATTTCGTTCTATCTGATGATCCGCAGATGGGACCCTTCGCGCAATTACTTTTCCAACCTGCTGCGAAACTGGGTTCTACTCTTCCTCCTCTTTCCCACTTTCCTTAATGAAACAAAAGCATCTTTTCTATTTCTTGTCTTCTATTTTCTCTTTCTGACTCCAATCAACAAACGTTTCTTTCGAAATATACTTTTTGTCATTCCGCTCATAGCCGGGGCAATCTATGTCTTTAATTATTTCTATATGAGCCTTTATGGTAAAAAGACTGAAACCGGCGAAGAAATTCTGACCGAAGATTATTTCAACTTCTATGTGATTGGCGATGATACCTCCCTGGAAATAATGGAAATGGCCTATGAAAAATCAGATGTAGACGAAGATATCGATTTTCAACGAGGTTTGAAATGGGCCGCCCTCCCATGGCTGATGAATGATAAGCAAAACATCGAAGGAATATGGTTTTGGGGCAATGGAACCGGTCTTTTGAAGGGCCACAACGATGAAAATCCCTCTGAAATGGGAGCCGAATATAAATGGCTCTTTCAGGGGACACTCATGACGATGGAAATGCTTATCCTGGAATGTGGCATTTGGGGAGTGGTGTGGTTCATCTTTGCTCTTTGCGTCTTATTCCGATGCGGTAATAAATCGACGGGACGACAACGCCAGCTGACCTGTTATCTCATTTGTCTGGGCGTGGCGGTTGTATTCTACAACACGTCGTTCAATATCTTGGCGTTCAGTATGATTTATTATTTCCTCGGGTATCTGTGTTGCCATTGGAAATACACTGAGAAGATGACCAATATTCAACCAAACGGCTCGGTCTGGACTTTAGGCGGGATATTTACCAATATACGTTTGCCTCTGACTACGTCAGCCGACATTCAAAACCCACGGGAAGAACACCTACAATGAAAGTATTGATTGTCAATAAATTCTTCTATCCGAGAGGGGGCGACTGCATCGTCGCCATGGCCACTCGCAAGCTCTTGCTCGACATGGGACACGAAGTGAGAGTCTTTGCCATGGATTTTCCTGCAAATATTCCTCTTCCCGAAAGTGCAGACTATGCTCCGGAAGTTAATTTTGGAGGAAATCCGCAAGAAAAATTCCTGGCTGCACAAAGAATGATCGGAAAGGGCGACATCCGGAAGGCTGCTGAAAAGGTGCTCGATTCCTTTCAACCTGATGTTGTCCATCTTCACAACGTGCATTCCTACCTCTCTCCTCTGATTGGAGAATTAGCCCACAATCGAGGCATCCGGGTAGTCTGGACCCTCCACGACTATAAACTTCTGTGTCCCGCTTATTCCTGCCGACGTCCAGAAGGAGACAACTGCGAAGAATGTATCGCCGGCTCAATGAAAGTGATCAACCACGCCTGCATGAAAGGAAGTCGCATTGGGAGTGTCATGGCTTACATTGAAGCTCGGGTATGGAATCGTCCGAGACTGACTTCCATGACAGATATGTTTGTCGCTCCAAGCGAATTTATGCGCAATAAAATGCTTGAAGGAGGATTTCCGCATAGAAAAATTACTACTATCTGCAATTTTATCGACCCCGAAAAGCTCTCTTTGATCGAAACCGTTCCCGTCGAAGAAAATCCAGACAATTACTTTTGCTATGTCGGTCGACTATCCGACGAGAAAGGAACGGAAACCATGCTGGCAGCCGCTGCCGAAGCCGGAATAAATCTGAAAGTAGCCGGTGAAGGTCCTTTACTGTCTACGCTTCTCAAAAAATATGAATCTACTCCCGGAATTTCCTTCCTTGGTCATTTAGAAGCTGCCCAAGTGTCCGAACTCCTTCGCAAAGCGAAAGCTTCAGTGCTTCCCTCCGAATGGTACGAAAATAATCCTCTCGGAATAATTGAGTCTCTATGTTGTGGCACACCTGTCATTGGGGCCGCTATCGGAGGTATTCCCGAACTCATTGATAGTGCCAACGGAATTACTTTTTCCTCCGGCAACGTTGAAGAATTAACCTCCATATTTCGCAATTTCAGTCATCGACGTTCCTTCCAAAGAAAAGAGATCGCAAAAAAAGCCCGAGAAAGATTTCGCCGGGAAACACACTATCGACACCTTCTGCAAGCCTACAAAGGCATTTGACTTCCAGACTTTTTCTATCCCGCCACAAATTGAATTTTCAATAGCCGACGGTAGGTCGATGTTAATTTTTGTTGTCTTCTCGGCAATATTTGTCGGGCACATCGCGTTATCTCCAACGAAGACGAGTGGTCAGAACTCCGGTTCTCCCTCTCGCGACGCGAGGCAATCAAAATGTACAAACTTCCGACCGACATATCCATTATAACCACGTATCGATGTCCCATGCGTTGCATGATGTGCAACATTTGGAAAAATCCTTCTGACATCGAACGCGAAATAAAGCCATCAGAGCTCGAAATGCTCCCAAATTTCAAGTTTGTCAACATAACCGGTGGCGAACCATTTGTCAGAGAAGATTTGGAAGAAATCATTGAGGTTATGTTTCGCAAATCACCTCGAATCGTCATTTCCACTTCCGGCTGGATGGAAGGCCGGGTCATCGAGTTAGCTAAAAAATTCCCATCTATCGGCATCCGGATTTCAATCGAAGGAATGCGCGACAAAAATGATGAATTACGTGGCAGATCCGGTGGATTCGACAAAGGTCTTCGGGTCCTCAAAGAGCTAAAATCCATGGGACTCAAAGACATCGGATTCGGAATCACTGTCAGCAATCACAACAGTGCAGACATGCTGGAGCTTTATCAGCTATCCAAAAAACTGGGTATGGAGTTTGCCACCGCTGCTTTCCATAATTCCTTCTACTTCCATAAATACGACAACATTATCACCAACGCCCGAGAAGTCACTGCCAATTTTGAAAGACTTATCAACGCCCAGTTAAAAGAATCCCACCCAAAATCATGGTTCAGGGCCTATTTTAATATGGGACTGATAAACTATGTCAACGGAGGCAAACGTCTTCTGCCCTGCGAGGCCGGTGGTGTCAACTGCTTCCTTGACCCCTATGGCGAAATTTATCCCTGCAACGGAATGGAGGAAGACAAATGGAAAATGTCTATGGGCAATATTCGGTCCGGGTTGTCTTTCGAAGAAATATGGAATTCTCCACAAGCCGATGAAGTAAGACGTCATGTGGCTTCATGCCCGAAAAATTGCTGGATGGTGGGTACCGTAAGCCCGGTGATGAAAAAGAATATTCTTCGTCCGACCGCCTGGGTCATGGCCAACAAAGCGCGGTCTCTTGTGGGCATTAAACCAATTCTCAATGCTCGCACTCGAAAGTCGATTAGTAAAAACCAGTCTGACGACAAGTGAAAATAGCCGTAACCGGAACTCGTGGAATCCCTCGAATCCAGGGAGGAGTGGAGACACATTGTGAAGAACTTTTTCCCCGCCTCGTACAAGCCGGAGAAGAAGTGACCCTCTTTCGCAGACAATCCTACGTTAACAAGGATAATAAAATTACCGAATATAAAGGAATTCAGATTATCGACCTCCCCACACCCCGACGTAAATCCTTCGAAGCTATTGTCCACACATTTCGAGCCATCATCCGAGCGCGAAAAGAAGGAGCCGATATAATTCACATCCATGCTATCGGCCCGTCTCTCTTGATTCCCTTCGCCAGACTCCTCGGATTAAAAACGGTCATGACACACCATGGTGCTGACTACGAGCGTGCAAAATGGGGAAAAACAGCAAAATTTATGCTTCGGTTAGGCGAACGCTGGGGAGCAAAACATGCCAATGAAGTAATCGTGATTTCCAAGCAAATACAGCGCTCCTTAGCCAGAAAATACGGACGGACCGACACTCATCTTATTTTCAACGGAGTTCCCTCACCAAAATTTATTTCCGATGACCTCAAACTGCTTAAAATGGGACTAAAACCAGGCAAATTCGTTTTAGCTCTTGGGCGTTTTGTGCCGGAAAAAAATTTCCATCAATTAGTGGAAGCATTCTCTAAAATCGATCATAAAGACTTCAAACTCGTAATTGCCGGCGATGCTGATTTCCCCGATGAATATTCGGAAAAATTAAAAAAACTTGCTCGCGAAAACGGAGTGATTCTCCCGGGATTTATCAAAGGCGACCCTCTGAAGCTTCTCCTATCCTCCGCCCGACTTTTTGTCCTTCCTTCTTCCCACGAAGGATTGCCAATTTCCCTACTTGAAGCCATGAGCTACCACCTCGACGTGCTCGTCAGTGATATTGAAGCCAATCGACTCCCCCAACTCTCCGATTCCGACTTTTTTCAAACCGGCAACGTAGATGCACTGGCTGAAGCTCTTTCTCTCAAACTCCAAAAACAAGAAGTCCTACCACGAACATACGATATGAGTCCCTATAACTGGGATTGCATTTCTCGCCAAACTCTCGAAGTCTATCGCCGACTTGCCCCTCAAAAATAACCAAACACCACCTCTCCACTATGGATAACCACATCCTTTTCGATTGTCCACCAGATTCAGAGTTTCTTTCCGCTCTCGAACAAACCTCTCGAAAAAACTGGAAAATTCACATGGCAGACGGACGAGCTCATATTCCCCGATGCAAAAGAATAGCTCGTTACTTCCTTTTCCCTCTCCGATTCATCCTATCCAATCGGAATATCCGAAAAGTAATTGCCTGGCAGCAATTCTACGGCCTGATGACTTCTGTCTATGCCAGACTACTTCATCGACATCCTGAAATCACCATACTGACTTTCATCTACAAGCCCAAAAGAGGAATTGTCGGGAAAGCCTTTCGTCAGCTGGTTAAATTTGCCGTCAGTAATCCCGATGTCAAACGAATTATAGTTTTCTCTCCCGACGAAGTCGAATATTATACTACGCTTTTCCCAAAGTGCACCGGAAAATTCATACACCTTCCACTTGGTTTATCAGAAAAACGCCCCCTGACTCTTCCGACCGCACCTGAGTCCCAATCACTATTTTCTGCCGGTCGCAGTAATCGGAATTACCAAATTCTGAAAGAAGCGTGCGAAGCCACTGCCACCCGTCTGAGAATAGCCTGCCCAGAAGAATCTTCAGAAGGATTTCAATATACCGAAATCCTGACGACGTGCTTCGATGAAAAGGCCGAAAAAGAAATAGACCTGGCTTTTGCCGTTGCAATACCCTTGCATGACAATAACATATCCTCCGGCCAACTCATGGCCCTCCAGGCGATGCGTGCAGCAAAGCCTCTGATTGTCAGTGACCATACCTCCCTGCGGCCCTATGTCATTGATAAGGAAACTGCGCTGGTTTGCCGTTCAAGGACCGATTGGGAAAATGCTCTGCGCACACTGAGAGATAACTCCTCCCTTCGGATTCAAATGGGACAAAAAGGTCACAAATTATTCCTAAACCACTTCACACTCTCAAAACTGGGAAACTCAATCGGTAATATGGTCTAAAAGCGAATTGTGATTTTCAAATTCCCGATACTGCCCCATTTTTTCGGGGCTTTTATTTTGCGGTTACCTCAAATTATAATAATTTTGCACAAACTTACGGTCAAAGTGCGCCCTACCCAAGGCATTGCATGAAACCAAGTTCATACACTTTAAACTAAAACACAAAATAATAACAACTTAAACTAATTTCAAAACTGCTATGTGGTTATCAAACTCATCTGTAGGACGTAAGTTCGTGATGGCCGTAACCGGCGCCGTGCTCGTCCTATTCGTCACATTCCATTGTTTGATGAACTCTATAGCCATTGTCTGGCCTGTTGCCTACAACTCCATTTGTGAGTTCTTGGGCGCCAACTGGTATGCACTGGTTGCTTCGGCCGGTTTGGCAGCGTTCATCCTAATCCACATCATTTATGCCATTGTGCTGACTGTTCAAAACCGTCGTGCTCGTGGCACAGCACGCTATGCTGTGGTGCGCAAACCAAAGACAGTTGAATGGTCTTCGCAAAACATGTTCGTGCTCGGCATCGTCATTCTCGCATTCCTTGCAGTCCACATGATTCAATTTTGGGCTAAAATGCAGATGGCAGAAATCGCCGGTTGCATTGATGTGATTCCCCCCGCTGCCGGAACTCTCTTCATTCAGGAAGCTTTCCAACTCGCTTGGACTCCCATCGTTTATATTATCGGTTTCATCGCCCTTTGGTTCCACATGAACCACGGCTTCTGGTCAATGTTCCAATCCATCGGTTGGGATAACACCACTTGGATTCCTCGACTCAAAAAGATCGCTTGCTGGTGGGTTTCCATCGTTGTTCTCCTCTTCATCGCTCAAGCTATAGTCTTCACTGTCCGGGCTCACGAAGGATTCTACAAAACCGACGAACGTCTCCGCGACCAATATAAGGAAATGCTCGTGCCAATGGTAGAACATGATTTCGGTCCTGACGCAGTCCAAATCTCACAAGCTATCAAGATGATGCCCTACGAACAGCTCTCCCCAGCTGTGAAGCAGCAAGCTCAGCAGCTCAAACAACAGCTCAACGCCCCGGAAGCTATCAACTACTTCAAAGCAACTCCCGATGGCCAAAAGCAACTCGAGAACATGCAAAAACAACTTGAAGGCTTCGAACGTCTCTCAGGATTCTTCAACTATCTCGAAGAAGGACAGGAAAATCCCGAGCCTGTAATGCCCGGTATGCCACAACAGCAACCTCAACACTAACCTTTTAAGCGATACGGAAATAAAATGAAAGAAGATATCAAAGTAATGAATCCGGCCGATTCCAAAATCCCGGAGGGTCCTGTCGCTGAAAAATGGACCAACTATAAAGCTCACCAGAAACTGGTGAACCCCGCCAACAAACGTCGTCTCGATGTCATCGTTGTCGGCACAGGTCTTGCAGGTGCTTCCGCAGCCTCAACTCTTGCCGAACTCGGCTTCAACGTAATCAACTTCAACATCCAGGACAGCCCGCGCCGCGCTCACTCTATCGCTGCACAGGGCGGTATCAACGCTGCCAAAAACTATCAGAACGACGGCGACTCTGTCTATCGTCTGTTCTACGACACCGTGAAAGGTGGCGACTACCGCGCTCGCGAAGCAAACGTGTATCGTTTGGCTGAAGTTTCCAACAATATCATCGACCAGTGTGTCGCTCAAGGAGTGCCTTTCGCTCGCGAATACGGCGGTCTCTTAGCAAACCGTTCATTTGGCGGTGCGCAGGTATCTCGTACATTCTATGCCAAAGGACAGACCGGCCAACAACTTCTGCTCGGTGCTTATAGCTCTCTTAACCGTCAGATTCAGCTCGGTAAAGTAAAAAGCTATAACCGCTATGAAATGCACGACGTTGTCCTTGTCAAAGACAAAGATGGTGTAGAACGTGCTCGCGGCATCATTGCTAAAAATCTCGTGACCGGCAAACTCGAACGCTTTGCGGCTCATGCAGTCGTTATCGCTACTGGCGGATATGGCAACACATACTTCCTATCCACCAATGCAATGGCTTGTAACGTTAGCGCTGCCATGGCCTGCTATCGCAAAGGCGCCTATTTTGCTAACCCTGCATTCGTTCAGATCCACCCCACATGTATTCCCGTTCATGGCGACAAGCAGTCGAAACTGACTCTTATGTCCGAATCGCTTCGCAACGACGGTCGAATTTGGGTACCCAAAAACATTGAAGACGCTCGCAAACTCCAGAGCGGACAAATCAAAGGTTCTGATATCCCGGAAAGCGAACGCGACTACTATCTCGAACGTCGCTACCCTGCATTCGGAAACCTCGTGCCTCGCGATGTGGCTTCGCGCGCTGCTAAAGAACGTTGCGACAAAG